>NZ_NOYU01000038.1:0-219901 GCF_002258915.1 Rhodococcus sp. 05-340-2 | reverse complement strand
GGGAGACAAAAGTCCATTCACGCAAGGACACCGTGCGCGTCGATGGCACTTTGCATACGTCTCGGCGGTGCAATGGTCCATTGACGCGGGCGGGCGGGGTAGGGCCGAACTACAGCGGCATTGCCCACATGGAACTCGAGCGCTCCTTGAATGCCGTGCAGTTCGCGTGTTGCTTGCTGGCCCGCTGGTAGAAGGTCTGCAACGGCGCAGTGGGTTCGGCAGGCTCCGGTGCGGGCGCAACCGGAAGATCGCTCAGTTCGAGCGCAGCGTCGAGAGCTTCCTCGGCCTCGATGCGTCGGGTGCGCGCCAGGTTGGACAGCGCGAGCTGGTGGATCGTCACGCGGTCGCCGGACTTGCTGTCCACCGTGGCCTGTCGGGCGACGGAGGCGTCGAGCTCGTACACCTTCGAAGCGAGCTGATAGATGCTGGGACGCCCGAGCTCGGCGTCCACCAGAGCAGGCTCGGCCAAGTGCGTAGATGCCTGTACGGTTCGCAATGCGTGCCGTGAGCCGGATTTCTGGGGCTTCGCCGACGGCCGCTCCAGTAGTTGCTCGAGCTCGGCGACCTCCCGATCTGCTGCCGGGTCCTTGGCCGGCGGTGCGACGAAGGGCACGATCGGCTCGAACGCGATCTTCTCCGACGTTGTCACCAGCGCCGTATTCTTGGACGGGATGAGCAGCGCCACGATCACGGTGCCGACGCCGAACACCACGGCGGCAACAACACTCGTGTGCACCACGGCGTCACCGAACGCCGCGACGGCATTGGCTTCGAGATTGTCGGCGAACCCACTGAGGAATGCGTTCTGGTCGCGGATGACGTCGGAGACGATCACCGCACCTGCCAGCGAATCCTGTGATGCAGCAAGCCCTTCCGCAGCCTGACCGGTGTACTGGCCGTTCGGTTGCTTTCCGGGGAAGGTCTGCAGAAATCCTTCGATTCCCTGACGGTAGGACGCGGCGAGCACCGATCCGAGCACCGCGATGCCGAGCGATCCGCCGAGTTCGAGGGCGGTGTCGTTGAGGCCGCCGCCCACCCCGAGCTTGCTGTCGGGGAATTCACCCATGATGGAGTCGGTGCAGGGCGAGACGGACAGGCCGATTGCCAGACCCAGCAGCGTCAGCACGGGAAGAAAGTCGGAGTACGTTGCCGTCGCATCGATTCCGATGAGCGAGACGACCGACAGCGTTCCGACGATCATGCCTGCGGTGACGGTGATGCGCGGTCCCAGTTTCGGCGTGAGCCACATCGTGATTCCGGATCCGACGAAGACTGCACCGGCCAACGGCAGGAGGTGAACGCCGGTGGACACCGGGCCGTAGCCGAGAGCGAACTGGAGGTATTGGGCAACGAAGTAGATCGCACCGAAGGTGACGAGGAAGAAGATCAGCACCGCGAGGGTGGCACCGCTGAGGATGCGGGAAGAGAACATCCGGACGTCGAGCAGCGGATTGGGATGGCGCAGTTCCCATCCCACGAAGCCGAGGACGGACAGCAGTCCGACGAGCGCGAAGTACAACGGCCCGACCGTCCAGCCGAAGTGCATCCCCTCGATGATGGCGTAGACGATGGTCGACACGGCCAGCACCGACAGCAGTCCACCGATCCAGTCGATCGCACCCGGATCGACGGCCCGTGACGGCGGGACCAGCACGACGGCTCCGACGATGGCGGCCAACGCAATCGGAACATTGATCAGGAACGTCGAGTGCCAGGTGAAGCTCTCGAGGAGCCAGCCCGCCAACAGCGGCCCGGCCGCGATCGCCAGTCCCGAGGTGGCCGCCCATACGGTCACAGCGGTGGCGCGCTCCCGCTTGGGGAAGGTCGCCACCAACAGCGACAGTGTGGCGGGCATGACGATGGCAGCGGCAACACCCATGACGATGCGGGCCAGGATCACCCCGAGGGTGGCGTCGGTGAGTGCCCCGGCCACAGAACCGGCGACGAAGATGATCAGGCCGAGAATCAGTGCGCCGCGGCGGCTGTAGCGATCTCCGATCACACCGCACAGCAACATCAACGACGCGTAGGGGACGGTGTAGCCGTCGATCACCCACTGCAGGTCGCTGCTCGTCAGGCTCAGGTCGAGTGTCATCGACGGTGCGGCGACCAACAGGGACGTGTTGGCCATGACCACGATCAGCAGGCTCAGGCACAACACCACCAGCGCCGACCAGCGTCGCGGGTACGGTTTGTGCATATCTTGGACAGGCGTCATCGCAAGCAGTGTCATCGTGTGTTCCCCCCCGTTGGCAAGGTGCGAGACACACCTTGCACAGTGCTGTGCAGCTTACGAAGCGTCGGCTAGGATCGGCAATCTTTTGTGGCGGCAACCACACTCCCCGCCCGAGATCGTGCTAGATGTTGTCCTGTGCGTAAGACGACGGAGTCGAGTTCGAATGCACGGGACGCAGCAGCGCCGCCCGTGCAACGACGTGACGCCCGGTCCAACCGGGCGCGAATTCTGCATGTCGCACAAGGGGTCCTGGCGGACAATCCTGATGCAACCATCAACGACGTCGCAGCCGCTGCGGGAGTTGTCCGGCGAACCGTTTACGCCCACTTCGCCTCTCGCGAAGCCCTGATCGACGGTATCGCCCTCGAGGCAGCGGAACGAATTTCGGCTGCGCTCACCCGAGTTCCAGCCGCGGACGAATCGGCGGTGACGGTGTTCGTTCGGCAGACGCTGGCCCTGGCGCGCGTCGGAGATCAGTACCGGCTACTGCTCGCGGTCGCACGATCCGATCTGGGACACAACAGCATTCACGATCTACTGACTCCGATGCGCGAGTCGGCCGCCGCAGTCATCCGGCGAGGACAGCGCGAGGGTGTGTTCTCCTCGTACCTCGCGGCAGAAGTACTGATCCTCAACATCGAGGCCATTGCGCTGTCGATTCTCGACGCCACCAACGCCGGACTGATCGGCGACCCGGCGGGAGCGGCGACGACGTCGAGCCTGGTGCTGCTGGGAATCGCGCCGGAGGACGCGGAACGCATCGTCGCCGACGTTCGGTCGTCCGACTCGTCCGCTCGCGCCCGCTGAAAGCAGCGCGGACCGCGCGAACGACGAAGGCCCCGTTCGCGCGATGTGGTGCGCGAGCGGGGCCTTCGGCCGAAGCGTGGTGGATCTAGGGAGCCGGGACGAATCCGGCGCCGAGTCCGTTGCCCTGATCGACGTTGCGAAGGATCGCGTCGAAGTTGGTGCCGACCTCGGGTCCGAAGCACGCCACGCCGAGGTAGGCGTTGACCATGCCGACGAGGGTGTTGCCGACGACGACCGGGCTGCCCGAGTCACCTTCGACGACACACAGCTGCGCCCAGGTCTCCTGCGACTGCAGCACGTCGCCGTACGCGAGTCCGCAGGTGTTGCCGGTGGTACGGCCTTCCTTGCAGACGATGTTCGGGAACGCCGTCGGCGGACCGACCTGCGAGATGGTCACGTTGCCGACGCGGTTGATCGGTGCGACCTTGTCACGCTGGAATTCGATGAGGGCGTAGTCGTATTCCGGGTTGGAGAACGCGATGCGGCCGACCTCACCGAGGGAGGTGTCGTACTCGGGGACGATGGAGGCACCCGCTTGGCCACAGTGACCGGCGGTGAAGCCGACCAGGTTTCCGTTGCGGTCGTTACCGATCGTCGTCAGCGTGCACTCGGCCGCGCCTCCGACGATGATTCCCGAGCCGCCGCCGAGAGCAGCTGGAGTGGCCGCGGATGCGGACCCCACGCCGACGCTGGCTACGATTGCAGCCGCCCCCACGACGACGAGCATGAATTTCTTGAACATGTACTCCCTCTCAGCGGTGTCGGCAGAACCCTAGCAACAACAGGTGTACGAACACGAGCGAGTCGTTCATACGTCCTGCTCGAGGGCGGCAAGCGTCGTGCGCGCCTCCTCGAGTTGACGGCTCAGTTCTGCAACGCGTCGGGCGGCTTCCTCGCGCGCGTGGGAGATCACTGCCTCGACTGCGTCGCGTGCAGTGGGGTCGCCCAACTCTCGAACAGCGCGGCTCACCGACTCAGGGCTCACCGGTTGCGCTTTGGTGGGCCGCTTCGCGCCCTGGGTGACCGTGACCGACCAATCGTTGTCGGCCCCAGCATGGATGGTGACACTGATTCCCCCTGGAGCCTTCTTCGGTCGACGCGACGCCTGGCTCGGCGCGGGCACCGTCGAAGCAGCAGGAGTGGAAGGAGTGGACGCAGTCGGCGTTGCGGGCGCCTTCGGGGCAACGGCTGCGGCCGGTTGCTTCGGGGTCGGGGTCGGGGCCGGGGCGGACGCCTGCGGCTGTGCCGGCGCGGACGGCGGGATTCGCTTGGCCGCCACTCGTTTCGCCGGCGCGGGCGGTGTGGCGGGATTGCGGGTGATGCGCAGTTCCTCGGCCTCGTAGGGCAATTCGTCGTTGACGCCCTTCGGACTGATCGTGACCGTGTTGCCGTCGATCGACACGACCTTCGCCGAGGTGCCGTCGGGCAGGCCGAGGCTCGGGTTCGGTTCGCGGAGATAGACGGTGGCCCGACGTCCCTCGGCGAGCGCCGCGGCCAGTGTCGTCAGATTCTCGGGAGTCAACGAATCGTTCACAGCGCGCCCACGGGGTGGCATCGACTACCGGCCTTTCTCGAAAGTGTTTGCGAATACTGTCGCACAGATGCTGGTGAGATGTGGCCGGGGCAGCGCAGGGCGCGTCGGATCGCCGCATCGAGAAGGTTTATCTGTTAATCCAAGTAACTGTAACCGCAAGTAACTGTTACTTCGATTAACACTTAGATCTGGTTGGCCGAGAAGGCCGATGTCTTCGACTCTATACGACAGCCCTCGCGCGCGCCGCTCGAGTCCACCCGAACTGCCGTCGACCCGTACCGAGTACCGGTCGGTAGCTGCGCGCCTCTCGGTGAGATCGACGTCCGGGAACCGCCCTCGCCGAACCACCCTCGCGCGCGGTTTCTGCCGCGTAGCCTGGCGGCGTGCCTTCTTGCGACGGTACGGAACAGGAGTCTCGATGTACCACCTCGACGCGGACGAGCAGTCGCTCAGCGACGGTCCGCACGTGTATTTGCTCGATGCCAAATCCACCCTCGAGGTTCAGGCTCTGAATCAGTGGATCGACGCCACCACGCCGGACGGGGAACCCCGACCGCCCTCGGTTGTGCTCTCCGGTGAGGCGAAAACGTCACTGTCGGACAGTGTTCGCGGATACGCCGACGATCCGCTGCTGATCCCACTGCGGGTGACGCTCTCCGATCGCAAGAACGGAATTCTGCACCGAATCTTCGCGCCCCGTGGTCGGTCCAAGCCCACGCAGGTGTGGCAGCGATGGGTGGCAGGCGACGACCCCGACCACTCCGCAGTTCTCGTCGGCGAGCCCGCAACGCTCAGTGATCTGCAGGACCGGTTCGAGCGCGGCGGCGGCACGTCCCTGTCGTCGTTCATTCTGCGTCAGGCCAGTCTGGCTCTGGACAAGGCCGAGCGCGGCGTCATCGGCTCCGAGTACAAGATCCCGCGCTTCGTCGTCGAGGACATGACGGAGCAGAAGAAGTTCCGGGACGGAATCACCGAACTCGCGGAGGAGGTCGGCCAGGATCGCGAGGCCGTCGACAAGCGCGTCCAGGACATCCTCGGCGAGATGGTCGCAACCGAGACCCGCCGCGCAGTCGAGATGTGGGGAACCCTCGGGGCCTACTTCTCGCGGGCGTACAAGGTGGACGTGGACCGCGATCAGCTGCAGAAGGTGCGCGAACTCAACAAGAACTATCCGTTGGTGTTCCTACCCAATCACCGCTCCTATCTCGACCCGCTCGTGCTGCGTCCGGCACTGTTGGCCGAAGGTCTGCCGCTCAACCACGTCATGGGCGGCATCAACGTCGGCTTCTGGCCGCTGGGCCCGATCGCCAAACGCAGTGGCGTCGTACTCATCCAGCGCAAGTTCTCCGACGCGATCTACAAGTGGACGCTGCGTCAGTACATGAGCTTCCTGCTGAGCAAGCGGTTCAACCTCGAGTGGTACATCGAGGGTGGCCGAAGCCGCACCGGAAAGCTGCGCCCGCCGCGGTTCGGTTTGTTGACCTATCTGGTCGACGCACTCGAGACCAGTGATGCAGAGGACGTCTATCTGGTTCCGACGTCCATCACCTACGACCGTCTGCACGAGGTCGGCGCGATGGCCGAGGAATCGCACGGCGCGAAGAAGCAGGCCGAGGGCATTCGGATGGCCATCGGCTACATCCGCGCGCAGGGCACGTTGCGCGGCAACGTGTATCTCAACTTCGGAGAGCCGATGTCGGTGGCGTCGATCGTCGCCGAGAACACCGACAAGCGAGTGGCGGTGCAGAAGATCGCGCTCGGTGTCTCCCACGCGATCAACGACGCGACTCCGGTGACGCCGGCAGCGCTGGTGACCATGGCCCTGCTCGGCATCGAGGATCGCGCCCTCAACGTCAACGAGATGTGGGCCATCATCGCCCCGCTCGCGCGGTACATCAAACGCCGCAACCTGCCCACCGCGGGAGGCGTGGACATCGCCGACGTCGACGTCGTGCGCTCGGCCGTCATCGCGCAGGTCAACGCCAACGTCGTCAAACGTTTCGACGACGGCCCCGAGCCCCTGTTCTATCTGGCTCAGGACAAGCATCTGGTGGCAGCGTTCTTCCGCAACAACGCAATCCACTTCTTCGTCATGCGCGCCATCGGCGAGTTGGTCGTTCTACCGACCAGCGGCGATTCGGCACCACTGACTCAGGAATCGCTGTGGCAGTCGGCACTGCAGTTGCGCGATCTGCTCAAGTTCGAGTTCTTCTTCGGCGACAAGAAGGACTTCGGCGAACGGCTCGAATCCGAGGTCGATCTCATCGATCCGGACTGGCGGACCCACATCAGCGACCCCGATTACGCTGCGCGACAACTTCAGTCACAGGATCTGCATCTGGCCCACCGCGTTCTGCAGCCGATCTTCGAGGCGTATCAGGTGGTTGCCGATCAGCTGATGTTGCTGCCTCAGAGCGGTGAGTTCGACAAGGCGAAGTTCATCTCGGAGTGCCTCGGTGCTGCGCAGGCCAGACGGCTCCGTCAGCAGCTCGATCACAGCGAGTCGATCTCCGGCGAATTGTTCGATACTGCACTGCAATTGGCGGAGAATCGCGATCTCGTCGATTCAAGTTCCGACGGTGTCGCACGCCGACGTCGAGACTTTGCACTCGAGATCGACGAGTGGGCACGCAAGGTGCGTACGATCCGCGACATGGCCCACCGCATGCTGCGCGAGGTGGAACCGATCTCGGCCCCCGAGGAGAACAATTCATGACCGAGTTCGACGATCGACTGATCGCGATCGCCGCCGCTCCACCCGGCCGCGACACCGTTGCGTTCTTCGATCTCGACGGCACCCTGATCAACGGATTCTCGGCCCGTGCAGTGTTTCTCGAACGGCTCAAGACCCTCGACGTGACGGTCAAGGAACTGTGGGAGATATCGAGCGCCGTCGTCGAGATGCGGATGCGCAACTCCCCGGTCGACAACCTGATGGGCAAGGCCGTCCGCGGTCTGGAGGGCCGTCGGGAAGAGGATCTGATGGAACAGGCAGACACGCTGTTCCGCAACGAGATCGCGCCGATGATCTACCCGCAGGCCCGCATCCTCGTCGAGGCCCACCGCCACGCCGGGCATCGACTGGTGATGGCCACCTCGGCCACGCCGTACCAGGCGCTGCCGGTCCAGCAGGACATGATGTTCGAGACACTGTTGTGCACCACCCCCGTGGTCACCGACGGAATACTGACCGGCGAGCTGGTCGGCGATTCGCTGTGGGGACCACGCAAGGCACAGGCCGCGATCGACTACGCCGAACGTGAGGGAATCGCTCTCGCCGGCTGCTTCGCCTACTCCAACGGCGGAGAAGATGTGCCGCTGCTCGAGGCCGTCGGCCGCCCCGTCGCCCTGAACCCGGATCCCGAGCTGCAGCGGTACGCAGCGAAGAAGCAGTGGCCGTCGCTGACGTTGGAGAGTCCCAAGCGCGGCACCGATCTGACCTCCGCCGTGCGCAGCACCGCCGCACTGGGGTCGGTGCTGGCCAGTGCATCGATCGGACTGGGGCTGGGACTGCTCACGCGCAGCCGCCGCAACGGAGCGAACATCACGAGCACCATTGCGCCGGACATCGCGCTGACCATCGCCGGCGTCAAGCTCGACGTGACCGGGACCGAGAACGCGTGGTCGGCTCGGCCTGCTGTGTTCATGTTCAACCATCAGAGCACCGCCGACTCGATCATCGTCACCTCCATTCTCCGACGGGACATCACCGCGGTCGCCAAGCGAGAACTCGAACGCGACCCACGATTCGCACTGCTGGGGAGGATCTTCGACGTCGCCTACGTCGACCGTGGCGATCCCGCTCAGGCGCGGGAGGCGATGCGTCCGGCCATCGAGAAGTTGCACAGTGGCATTTCGGTCGCCATCGCGCCCGAAGGCACGCGGATGCCGACGTCGCGTCTCGGACGGTTCAAGAAGGGGGGCTTCCACCTGGCGATGCAGGCCGGAGTGCCCATCGTTCCGATCGTCATCCACAATGCAGGCGACGTGATGTGGAAAAAGGATTTCACCGTCCATTCCGGTACCGTCAAGGTCACCATCGGCGAGCCCATTCCCACCACGGACTGGGAGCCCGACAAGATCGACGCCTACGTGGACGATGTCCGTTCCTATTTCGACAGAACGTTGGGATATGCCTGAGAACCAGATCAACTCGGTGGTGCAAGCGGAGATCGAACGCAATCTCCTGGGGGGCACCCCCAAGTACACCCGGTCCGACATCGTCGCCAAGTCGGGGCTGCCGCTCGAACGGGTCATCGCGCTGTGGATCGGCATGGGCTTTCCCATTCACACCGACACCGAGGCGGTCGTCTACACCGATGCGGACCTCGAGGCACTGAAGCTGATCACCGGACTCACCGAGCAGAAGGTCATCAAGCCCGAGATGGAGGTCGCCATCGCGCGCACCCTCGGTCAGTCGATGTCCAGGCTCGCGGAATGGCAAGTGGGCGTTGTGAACTCTCACATCCTCGAGCGCATCACCAGCAGCGACGAGGACAAGAACGACATCGTCGCCATCCGGCGCAACGCCAGGGATATCGCAGCCGAGACGGTCCCCACCCTCGAAGCACTCCAGGCGTACACCTGGCGACGACACTTGGCCGCGGCGGCCGGACGGTCCATCGCCGCTCCCGACGACGTCACCGACAGCCCCGTCATGGCCGTCGGCTTCGCCGACATGGTGGGCTACACCAGCCTGACGCGTCGACTCGATATCGGCGAACTCACGACTCTCCTCGAGGAGTTCGAGTCTCTGGCCACCAATATCATTGCCCGCGGCCGCGGTTCGGTGATCAAGAACGTCGGCGACGAGGTGATGTTCAGCGCGCAGACCCCCGAGGACGCTGCTCACATCGCCCTCGATCTGCAGGACGCCTTCGCCGAGCAGGAAGACATGCCGGACCTGCGGGTCGGGCTGGCCTGGGGCCCGGTTCTCGCCCGTTACGGCGACCTGTACGGGTCGGTTGTCAACATCGCTGCGCGCCTTACCAGTTCGGCCAATCCCGGAACCACTCTCGTCGATACCGTCATGACCGAGGAACTGCGTCACGATTCCGAGTTCTACCTCAAATCGATTCGCTCACTACGAGTCAAGGGTTTCCACAAGCTCAAGCCCCATCGACTCAAGCGCAACAAACGAGGCGGTCACCGGAGCGAGGAGTAGAACTCCAGGTGTCGACGGGCGGCCTCGTCCCACGTGAGGCTGTGTGCGAGCGTCAGGCCCGGTTGCGGATTCCGTGGTTCCCGCACGGCACGTTCGAGCTCGGCTGCCATGGTCGTCGTTGTGGACGCGTAGGTGACGCTGTCTCCGAACACTTCCCGCAGTACCGGTAGATCTCGCGCGACGACGGGAGTCGATGCGGCGAGAGCCTCCATGGCGGCCAGTCCGAAGCCCTCCTTGGTGGAGAAGAACGGCAGCACGGCGGCCTGCGCCACGAGGTGCGGCAACTCGTCGTCGTCGACGGTTCCGAGTATCACCGGCTCGATACCGAGTTCGGCTGCGCGGCGGTCGAACTCCGACCGATAGTCTCGATAGTCGAACAGCGTCTCGCCGCCGGCGAAGACCAGTCGTAGATCGTGCGCCCGCAGCCGGTCGAAGGCGTCGAGCAGATCGAGACTGCCTTTGCGTGGTTCGATACCTCCGACTGCGAGCACGTATCGGCCGAGCTTCTCGCGCCAGTGCGTACGGCCCGATTGCTCGGCTGCGGTGAACCTCTCGGCGTCGACGCCGTTGGGAATGACCGTGGGATCGAATCCCCACCCACGGTGAACGTCGCTCGCCACCGCTGCCGACACGCAGATCCGCGCGTACGGGGCGGTGATCGCACGCTCGTGGCACGCGGCCAGCTCGGGCGTGGTGAACTCGTCCAGGTGGTGGATGGTCCTGATGCAGCGGCCAACTGCATTGGCCGAGATGCAGTCCTGCGCATGGACGATGTCGTACTCGTCCGGCGTGAAGGCCTGCCGCAGAACATCGATGGACCGCAGTATCCGTTCTCCGACGCTCTCGTTCTCGCGCTGCTCGAACGGCACCATTCGCACGGTCACCGCTGGGTCGACGTCACGAAAGAACGCACTGTCGCCACCGCGGCCGAGAGACCACACCGACACGTCCTGTCCGGCGCGCGCCAACGCCTCGGCCAGCGCCAGTGTGTGCACCACTCCACCGCGCGGCTTGGACGAGTAGGTCGACAGACTGATCTTCACTGACTCGGCTTCTCCTGCAACAGATTCGGATACGCGTCCACGCGACGCTCCGCCAGGTGATGTAGCCCCCGGCGGGCCCGGTCGACCTCTGCGTCGACATCGATCTCGTGCACCGCAAGGCCACCTTTGGACCAGGTCCGCGCCAGGACGTCGCCACCGGGCCCGACGATCTTCGCCTGCCCGAGAAAGCGCAGGGAACCCATCACTCCGGTTTGATTGGACGAGACCAGTACCACTTGGTTCTCGGCGGCCCGGGCTGCGTCGTACAGATCGAACAGACGGGACTGCCGATCGTTCGGCAACGACGATGCCCGATCTGTGACGCTTGCGGGCCACGCAGACAGCGCCGCAATGATTCTCGCGCCGTCCAGTGCCAACGTCCGCGCCGACTCCGGGAATGTCTTGTCGTAGTCGATCAGCATCCCCATCCGCCCCACCGGGGTATCGAACGCCTCGAAGTGGTCACCGGCCGCGTAGGCGAGCGACTCCCCGAGCGGCTGGTGCACCTTGCGGTGACTACCCAGAATGCCGTCTCCCGTCAGACAGGCGGCAGCGTTGTACCGCAACCCTTTCGACAGCTCGGTGTACCCGATGCAGATCGTCATGTTCCCGGCCGCGGCGATGATCGCCGCCAGCTCCGGGCCGTCGGGATCGAGGGTGGGCGGGAGTTCCGCGGGATCCGGATTGCTCAGGCTGTTGATGTAGCCCCCGAGGGACGCGTCGGGCAGCACCAGGAGATCGATGCCTTCTCGCGCCGCACTGGAGATGATCGTGGTGATCTTCAGTACGGCCCGATCGACATCTCTGCCGAAATGCGCTGCCAGCGCGCCGATCTTGATGGGGGCCACGGAACTCTCAGACCATCTGACTCTGCGGCTGCGCCGAGCCCTGAGACTGCTCGGTGTTTCGCGACTGCACGGCACTGATCTCGAGGCCGATCTGATCCGCCAGGAACGCGGCATCTCGGGCCACCGAGGCGAAACGACCCGAGCCCCAGGTGTGCTGCCACGGCAGGCCCAGGAAGTACAGGCCCGGCACCGAGGTGACGCCGCGGTTGTGCGTCGGGTGACCCTCACCGTCGAAGGCACCGACCTTCAGCCATCGGTAGTCGGTCCGGAAGCCGACCGACCAGACGACGGCCTTGATGTCCTCGGTAGCGAGGTCGAGTTCGGTGGTCTCGATCTCCGGACGCCACACCGGCACGTAGCGATCCTCGGTGGGAGCGCTGATTCCCTCGCGCTCGATGTAGGCGTCGATGTTGTCCTTGATGCTTTCGGCCACCCGATCCGCTGCATCGAGAGATGCCCCGAGAGTGGGTGCGAACTGCAGAACGCCGTCCTCGACTCCGAGCAGTCGGCCGTAGAGTTGCATCCCCTCGGTGGCGAATGCGCGCAGGTCGATGTCTCGACCACCGTCACGTCCGGTGACGTAGTGGTTCGTGTTCTCGCGTTTGCCGACGCCGCCGGGTTGATCTTCGATGGAGACATCGTAAACCCCCATGTCGTGCAACCAGGCGACACAGTCGCGCCCACGATAGAAGCGTGCGACGCGGGGAGCGGTGCCTGCCACCAGGTGGACGCGTCGGCCGTCGAGGTGCAGGTCCTCGGCGATCTGGGCTCCGGACTGTCCGGTGCCGACCACAAGCACGTCTCCGTCCGGGAACTGGTGTGACCCGCGGTATTCGGAGGAGTGGATCTGGACGATGTCACGTGGCAGCTTTTCGGCGAACCTCGGGATGGTGGGGATGTGGTACCCACCGACGGCGACGACGATCTGATCGGCATGCATGGGGCCGGCGGAGGTCTGCAGATCGAAGCCACCTGCCGCAGACTGGAGTGCCTGATCGACCGAAACATGCTCTCGTACCGGCGCCGCGAAGCTTTCGGCGTAGCGGCGTACGAAGGCATGGACCTCGTCGCGCTGCATGAACCCGTCGGGATCGTCACCGTCGTAGGAGTATCCGGGAAGTGCGCACTGCCAGTTGGGCGTGACGAGTGTGAAGTTGTCCCAGCGGGAGTCCTTCCACTCGTGCGCGATCGTGTCGCGCTCCAGCACAACATGTTCGATGCCACGCTGCGTCAGATGCCAGCTGATGGACAGGCCCGCCTGGCCGCCGCCGATGACGATCACGGAGTGGTTCTCTGTCACACTGTTCGGATTCATAGCAATTCAGCTCCCGACATGCTCAGTACGCGAACGGCACCGGCCTCGTACGAGGTACTGACACCGTGAATCTCCTCCATCTGCTGTGCGGCAGAGGTGCACCGCATGCCGAACTTGGCGAGCACTCGATCGCTGGCGATCGTCAGTGCCTCCGACGTGCGCTGCACGAACTCCGCCACCGGGTACTCCTCGCCGGGCGTCAGGTAGTCGTGCATCACCAGAGACGGTGAATAGCAGGACTGTTCGCGTCCGTCGGGCCATCGAACGAGGAACGACATCTCAGGCATGGATCGGCTCCTTCGTGATGGTCCGGTATACGGACGGCCGACGATCGCGAAGGTTGTACATCCCGCCGCCCCGTGCTGCGCCGATGAGGGCAGCGACGTCGACGGTGGCCGTCGCCAGGCCCGGTTCGACGCCCGTGCCCGCGAGGATCTCTCCTCCCGGCCCGACGATCTTTGCGCTGCAGACGAATCGGAGAGATCCGAAGGTACCTGCCTGATTGGCTGCGACCCAGATGATCTGGTTCTCGAGAGCGCGGGCTCTGTCGTAGATGTCGAACCGCTGCTTCCACCGGTCCTCCTCCATGTTCTCGACAGTGGCGGTGCGTGCCGTCGGCCAGGCGGAGATGGAGGCGACGATCTCGGCACCGTCGAGCGCCAGTTCCCGTGCTGCCTCGGGGAATCCCTTGTCGTAGCAGATCTGCATGCCTATGCGGCCGATCGGAGTGTCGAAAGCGGAGTAGCTGTCTCCCGCGTCGTAGCAGAGATTTTCACCCAGCGGCTGGTGCACCTTGCGATACGAGCCGAGGATGCCGCTGCCGTCGACCGTCACAGCGGCGTTGTAGCGGGTGTCCCCGTCCTTCTCGCAGAAGCCGAAGGTGATGACGGTGTCGCCCGCCATGTCGATGACGCGCCTGATCTCCGGCCCGTCGAGTTCGAGAGCGGGAGGCAGTGCCTTCAGCCGCCGCTGTCGCGATTCCTCGGTCTCGTCGCCGCCGCCGAGGGTCGGCAGGTAGCCGCCGAGGCAGGCCTCGGGCAGGACGAGCAGTTGGCTGCCGCGATTGCGTGATTCCTCGAGCAACGCGGCGATGGTGGCGTAACCCTGTTCCATGTCGCGACCGAATTCGGCTGCGGCGACAGAAATGGTCACGGGCTTCGGGTGGGTGGTCATGCTTCTCCCAATCCGGTCACGGTGGACGTGACCGCGCGAGTGGTGATTCCGTCGGGCCATCGCAGCGCGACGCCCGGAATGTCGGTGAGCTCTCCGCAGACTGCGGACAGTGCAGGTCCGGACGGTGCAGTAGGTGCACCGGGACGGTCCGCGGTGATCATCGCGAACCCTGGAAAACACGTGATCCATTCGCCCATCGACGCTGCGTCGGGCTTCGGTATCGAGGCGATGTCGAGTACGGCGCCGGTTCCGCTCGCCTCGGCGAGCATTCCGGTGGTGCCGGCCAAGCCTGCCATCGAGACGTCCTTGGCGGCCTTGGGTGCGGTGCGGGCGACGAACGACGCCATTGCCGTCAGTTCGTCGGAGTTCCGACGAGAGGACGAATCCCATTGCTGGCCATGGTATCCGCGTCGCCACTCCCCTTCGATGTCTGCAGTCAGCCTCAACCGATCGCCGACGCTTCCGCCGCCCGCCCGTACCGGTTGCGAGGTCCGGCCGAGCGCGGTGACCGACAACGACGACGGCACCCCGGCCTGGGTGTGGCCACCGAGCACCGGAACCTGCCACGCTGCAGAGGCATTGGCGAGACCGCGAATGATGCGAGTCAGTCGGGACTGTGTGGGCGCTCCGACGGAATCGAGCATGCCGACGGCTCCTGCCCCCATCGCCGAGAGGTCGTTCAGATTGACCAGCGCGGCACACCAGCCTGCCCACTCCGGGTCGCGATCGACCATGGACGGGATGATGGCATCACACGCTGCGATCATGTCGCTGCCTGGTACCGGAACGCCGTCGTCTCCGCGAAAGCCTTTGGCACCGAGGCCGAGCGGCTGTGCACGAAGGGGTGCGAGTACCCCGGCGAGCATCGCCTTGGTCGAGGAGACGAGCCGTTCGATGCGGTCGATCGGCCAATACATCGCCACGTGCGGCGTGTTGGCCACCACGACGTCGCCGCGGCGAATCCACCCGAGGCGGGTGAACAAGTGCTCGTTGCCCTTCTGCACCGTCGCGTCGAAGCGAAGCACGCCTCGACTCTCGGCGTGGGCGCAGGCTGCCCGAACAAGGGCAGGCCCGACACCGGCAGTGCGCGCCGCGGCAGAGACCACGAGACGGCTTCCGGCCCACCACCCCAAATCCGTTGCCGTGTATGGTGCTAGCCGAACTCCGCCGAGCACAGTGCCGTCCCGGTCGGTGGCGACCAGAACGACTGCTCGCGGATCGTCGTCCACGTCGTCGTGATCGGTGCCGGCGAACAAGCCCTGTTCGGCAACGAAGGTCGCTCTCCGGAGCGCACGATAGGCGTCGAGTTGCACTGCGCTTCCGCACGGTTGGACGATGAAACCGGGCTCGACGACAGTGGTTGCGGTACCCGACAATCCGGCAAGGTCGCCCGGTTCTACGACACCGAACATGTCAGCCTCCCGCGTTCTGCAGAACGCTGCACGCACCGCATGCCGCGCAGCCTGCCTTCTGTTCCGATCCGAGCATCGCCGCGGCCTGAAGTTCCTTGGCGACGCGTCGGGTGACGTTTTCGAGAACGTCCCGGCCGGGGGCCGTCGCGCGGTCGACGTCCACCGCCAACGTTCCGGCGAGCGGACGGAACGGAACGACGAAGGGGTAGACACCCATCTCGATGAGTTCCGCTGCCCCGGCTACCAATTCGTCCGGATCCTCGCCGAGGCCGACCAGGATGTACGTCGAGACCTGATTGCGTCCGAAGATACGAACCGCTTCTTTCCACGCAGCGCGGTACTCGTCCATCGAGACCGACGCCTTGCCCGGCATCCACCGGCGTCGAACGTCGTCGTCGAGAGATTCGACGTGGATACCGATGGATTCGGCCCCGGCGTCGTACAGATCCTGAATGGTCTGCAGGTCGCCGGGAGGTTCGCACTGCACCTGAATCGGCAACTGCGGAACCACCGCCTTGATGGCGCGCACACAACGGGCCAGATGACGGGCACCGCGATCCTTCGCGGCCGAAGTGCCTGTCGTCATGACCATTTGGGTGACGCCGTCGAGCCGCACCGCAGCCTCGGCTACCTCGGCGAGTTGCGCCGGGGTCTTGACGGCGATGGTGTCGCCGGCGTCGAGCGAGGCCTCGATGGAGCAGAAGCGGCAGCGTTGATCGGCGTCGTAACGGATGCACGTCTGCACCACGGTCGTAGCGAGAACACTGGAGCCGTGGAGCTTGGCGATCTTCTCGTAGGCGATCCCGTCGGCGGTGGTGAGGTCGTAGAACTTCGGCCGGTCGACGGCCTCGACATCGAGACCGATGTCGTTGCCGTCGAACAACACTCGACCCTCTTCGAGTACGTACGGGCTGAGCGGATTGCGCGGGATGGCTGCGCCGAGGCCATCGATGCGGACATGTCCATCGTCACTCGGGCCGGCACCGGCAGTTCTGGACACCGGCGTTGCTCCTCGAATTCCGAGCAACGCCAGATCCACACGCGTAGAGATGGACATCGGGATCCCCTAGACCATGTAGGTCGAATTGATGATGGCACCCTTGCGCGCGTAATGGATCAGCGCGTCCTGCACGTCGAGGGGGTGGGCCGGGATGACACCCTCGATGAGGTCCTCTTCGCGGCCACCGTGCAGCGCGAGCCCGAAGCGGCAGCAGAACACGGTGCCACCTTCGGCGATGAACGTCGCGAGCGAATCGTTGATGTTCTGCTCGCCTGGGAAGCCGGAGTCACCGGTCGTCGGAAAGCCGCGAGTGGCAAGGCAATTGATAGCGCCCGGGCCGTAGAAGTACATAGCCGACTCGAAGCCCTTACGCAGGGCGCGCGTTGCCTGGAGCACAGCGACGAAGGAGACCGACGACTCGTGCGCGATGCCGTGCACCAGCGTGAAGTAGCTCTCGCCGTTCTCGGCCTTGTAGTCGGGGAAGATCTTGGTGGAGCCGTAGATGTTGCTGCCCTTGGGGAGTGAAGGGTGCGGGATCTCTTCGAGGGACTTCTTGATGTTCTCGGCGATGGACTGGTCGAGGTCTGACACGGGTGTCTCCTGAGGTTCGCAGAGCTGGCTGAATGCAGTGGGCAAATACTCGAGATGCGGTGGACACCGATGGCCACCTGAGGAAGAGAGGTCATGTCCGGCGAAAGAGCAGATCCTCTTCGGCCATGGAACAAGTACAAGCCCCATCCATTTCCGATTGGTCACGCTCGGAACAACTCCGTGTTGCCAGGGCCTCACAGTGTTGACGTGGTGTTACGCGACTACTGTGAAGACCGGTCCACCTATCCACTGCGAGCAGGACGAGGAACTCGATGATCGGCGCCGTCACCGGCTTGTTGTATGCGTTGTCGCTGGTAGTGGGCATCTGGGTGCTCGCGAAGCTCGCCATGAACCGACCGGTCCTGTTGAAGAACAAGTCCGATCGAGCGTTGTTCTGGACCATCGCCGCCACCGAGGCCGTCGTCGCGCTGCAGGCCGTCATCGGGTTCGTCATGATGTTCACCTCGGACCGCGAGATACACCGGCTGACGTTCGGGTCCTACCTCGTCGGGCTGCTGTTCCTGCTCCCCCTCGGCACGTGGTGGTCCCTGGGCGACCGCTCCCGCGGCGGCACAGCGGTTCTCCTCGTTGCCGTCCTCACCCTCGCGGCCATGGTGCTGCGCCTGAGCCAGATTTGGGCCGGATATGCCTGACAACCTCCAGCAAGCCACGCGCACCGGATTCGGGCGCTTCCTCATCGCCGTCTACGCCGTGTTCGCCGTCGCCGCGACAGCGCGCTCGATCGTGCAGCTCACCACTCGATTCGACGACGCACCGGTGGCGTATCTGCTGTCGGCTTTCGCGGCAGTCGTCTACATCGTCGCCACCGTAGGACTGGCGCGAGCAACAGAAGCATCCCGCCGAGTGGTGACGGTGTCCTGCATCATCGAACTCGTCGGAGTCATCGGCATCGGCACCCTCAGCTACATCCAGCCGCAGGACTTCCCGGAGCCGACGGTGTGGTCGCACTTCGGATCCGGATACGTCTTCATCCCGGTCATCCTCCCCATCGCGGGACTGTGGTGGTTGCGAAAGACTCGACAGCAGTAGGGGTCTGTTCTAATTTCGCCCTATTGGCTGAAGTGTCGACACACCACGGTTTCGATCTCCGCTCAGTACTCGCACGACGATCAGTCTCGCCATGGACGACATGCCGAACAGGCGAGGCAGAACCGTCCCCTCGGGTCGTAGCCGCCCTCGCAGCTGACGTATGTATGTGACGCTCCCCCCCACCGGCCCGGCCGCGAAGTCGGCCGTTCATCGCGACGCAGGGGGCCGGCCGATGGGCTCGAGTTATGCACCGCTGTTCGTCGACTTCGGACAGGACATCGAGATACTTGCCGCGCTGCTCGTGATCGTGATCGGAACCGCGGCGACCATCATTCCAACACGGCGGCGGCCGCCCTATCACATACGTCCGACAGGTCCCGAGCATCGAATAGTTATGCAGGGCAATAGTTTTCGATTGCACTATGGTTGCCAGTCGAACGCGCGTTCGATACACTTGCTCTCATGACCACGAAGATCTGGCAACTGAGCGAGAGCGAACTCCTCGCCGATGCCGCTGCGGTCTCCCACCAGATCCAGTTGTTGGAGGCCCGGCGGATTGCTCTCGTCGCCGAGATCGACACCCGCGTGAGCCGGGAGAAACTCGGCTTCCCCGGACCCGCCGGCTGGCTGACCTCCACCACCCTTCTCTCACCGTCCAAGGCCACCAAGATCGTCGCCCTCGCCCGCGGCATGGCTGCGTTTCCCGACATCGCCGACGCCGTGAACACCGGGGTGATGTCCGTCGATCACGCCGCGTTGATCCTCACCTTCGCCGAAACCCCACCGGAGAACCTGCCGGAAGAGGGTCGCGATATGGCCCGCGCCGCCTTGATCAAAGCTGCGACAGGACCCGACGCTCGCACCGGCCGGATCCGAGCAGCGATCACCAGACTCGAAGACAGCTTCGGCACCAAGAAACCACCCGCCGAGAACACCGACCGCAACGAACTCTTCGCCTCCACAACCCTGAACGGGCGACTGGTACTCAAAGGCGACTTCGATGCGATCACCGGAGAAAAGCTGCTCACCGCGCTCTCGCCGTTGACCGAACCCCACCCCGCGGCCGACGGCACCCAAGACGACCGCAGCCCCGCCAAACGCAGAGCCGACGCCTTCGGACACATCCTCGACCACTACCTCGCCTCGAGTGATCGCCCCATCGAAGGCGGTGAACGACCGCACCTGAACCTGCACATCCGGTTGCAAGACCTCACCGACCTCCACAGCCGCGGCGACGCCGACGACATCACCGACGACGAAACCTCACGCGCAACAGCCGAATCCGACACCGACACCGTCGATCCGGTCGATATCAACACTGGAAACCCCGTCACCCCTGACACCGCAACCGAGCTGGGCCACGAAAACGGCAGCGAAGGCTGTGCAGCGGATCGTGGCGCGTATCGCGACCTGTTCGGCGACGGCACTTCGGTCGGGCGGCTGCCGTGGATGGGACCACTGTCCCGCAACACTTCCCGTCAGTTGGCCTGCGACTGTGTCCTCACCGCCATCGTGATGGACGAGAACGGCAACCCGTTGAACCTCGCCCGCACCGCCCGCACCATCACCGCCAAACAACGCACAGCCCTCACCGCCCGCGATCACGGTTGCGCCTTCCCCGGCTGCGGCAAACCCGCCGCCTGGACCGAAGGCCACCACATCTGGCACTGGGGCGACGGCGGCCCCACCGACATGAACAACCTCGTCCTCCTCTGCGGATTCCACCACCGCCTGATCCACCACAGTGACTGGGAAGTGTTCATCGGCACCGACAACCACCCCTGGTTCGTACCACCAGCATCAGTGGATCCCTACCGACAACCCAGGCAATCGCACGCCCGCGCAGGCCCCCACATCGCATAACCATCGAAACCGAGACCAGCCCCGCACCGAAACACCGGTTCGGGGCTGGAAGGGGTTGTCGTGCAGCTACTTCAGCAGAGACCTATCAGCTCAACGCCGCCAGGTTCGCAACGGATTTCTTCACATCGGTGTCCAGTGCCCGCGCCACCACCGATCCCACCGGACCGAAGAGCACACCTCCGCCGAATTTCGCATCGAGCGTCAGTTCCGATCCGCCCTCGGCCTCACGCACATGGACAGTCAGCGAAATTCTCACCCCGCCCTTGCCGCGGCCGGACATCTCGATCAGCTTCGGCTCGTCGTACTCCGTGAAGGTCCAGTTGATCGTGTTCTTGAAGCCCTTCACCTTCACCAACGACTCCACCTCGGTACCCTTGCCGACCTTTTTCGGCGGTGGACTGCACCACCCACCGTGGATGGTCATCCACTCGTCGAACCGGTCGAGCGCGGACGCTTTGTCCCACGCGCCCTGCGGATTCTCGGGCATCTGTACCGAGACACTGATCGTTGCCATGAGATCGAGCCTGTCACAACTCTCCCGCATCTTCAGACGGCGGCCGTTAACCTGAGACGATGGCCACGCTCGAGATCGAAGATCGGAAGGTCTCCGTCACCAACCTCGACAAAGTGCTGTTCCCCGAAACCGGCACCACCAAGGGCAACATCATCGAGTACTACGTTGCCATCGCACCCGCCATGCTGCCGCACCTCGTCGGCCGAGCCGTGACCCGCAAGCGTTGGCCCAACGGCGTCGACCAGTCGTCGTTCTTCGAGAAGAACCTCGCCGCGTCTGCCCCCGACTGGCTCGATCGGCGTTCGATGCAGCATTCCGACCGCGTCGTCACCTACCCACTGTTCTCCACCGCAGCCGATCTGGCGTGGCTCGGCCAACAGGCAGCCATCGAAGCGCATGTGCCACAGTGGCGGTTCGACGGCACCGAACCCGGCCCTGCCACCCGCATGGTCTTCGATCTCGATCCCGGTGACGACGTGGATCTCGCCCGGTGCGCCGAAGTGGCCTGCGAGATAAGGGATCTGATCGGCGATATCGGGATGACCGCATTTCCGGTCACCAGCGGCAGCAAGGGAATTCACCTGTACGTGCCGCTGGAGAAACCACTGTCGACCTCAGGGGCGTCCACGGTGGCCAAACGTGTTGCCACGCTGCTCGAAGAGCGCTCCCCGGACCGGGTTACGGCCACGATGGCGAAGGCGAAGAGAACCGGACGGGTGTTCGTCGACTGGAGCCAGAACAACGGCAAGAAGACGACGGTCGCCCCGTACTCGCTCCGCGGGCGAACGCTCCCCACCGTCGCGGCACCACGTACCTGGGACGAGCTGGAAGCGTCGGGGCTGCAACAGCTTCGGTTCGAGGAGGTCCTGGAGCGATTCCACGACCTCGGCGATCTACTGGCACAACTGGACCCCACCATGCAGTCGGCATCCGAAAGTAGCCCTGCCACAGACAAACTGGTCAAGTACCGCAGCATGCGCAGCGCCGACAAGACGCCCGAGCCGATACCGACCACCACCGAGCCGCAGGGCAACAACGACACGTTCGTCATCCAAGAGCATCATGCCCGACGGTTGCACTACGACTTTCGACTCGAACACGACGGCGTCCTGGTCTCGTGGGCCGTCCCCAAGAACATCCCGGACGATCCGAAGCAGAACCGGCTGGCGGTGCACACCGAGGACCACCCACTCGAGTACGCGACGTTCTCCGGTCGGATACCGAAGGGCGAGTACGGCGGCGGCGACGTCTCGATCTGGGACAGCGGAACCTACGAACTCGAGAAGTGGCGAGACGACGAGGTCATCGTCGTCCTGCACGGAAAGAAGGCGACCGGGCGCTTCGCCCTGATCCGCACCAAGGGCAATCAGTGGCTCATGCATCTGATGAAAGGCGCACCCGACGCCCGAACGACCCCGGAAGAACACACGCCGGAAAATCCCACACCCAAGAACATCTCACCGATGCTCGCGACCGCCGGCGACGTCCTCGACCTCCCGGATGACGAGTGGTCGTTCGAGGGCAAGTGGGACGGGTTCCGCATCGTCGCCGAACTCACGCACGGTTCGATGACGCTGCGCACGCGCAGCGGAAACGACTACACCGAGAAGTTCGGCGCACTCCAATCTTTCGCAGACGACCTGGCCGAGCACGACGCCGTCGTCGACGGGGAAGTCGTCGTGTTCGACGACAGCGGCGTCAGCAGTTTCGAGAAACTGCAGAACGCCACCCGTGACGACATCCGATTCATCGCCTTCGATCTGCTCTACCTCGACGGCACGTCACTGCTGCGCAAGAAGTACTCGGATCGACGACGGCTGCTCGAACTACTGACCACCGGACTCGACTCGGTGCTGGTGCCTCCGCGACTGACCGGTTCCGCCGCGGACGCCGTCGCGGAGAGCCGAGAACGGGGCTGGGAAGGCGTCGTCGCCAAACGCACCGACTCCGTCTACCAACCCGGCAAGCGCGCCCATACGTGGATCAAGCACAAGAACTGGCGAACGCAGGAGGTCGTGATCGGTGGGTGGCGTCGAGGCCAGGGTCGTCGTGCGGGCGGCTTCGGCTCCCTGCTGATGGGGATACCCGACAATGACCGACTGCGCTACGTAGGACGCGTCGGAACCGGGTTCGACGACCGTGCGCTCGATACACTCGCTGCCCTCCTCGCCCCGCTCGAGGCGTCGGACAGTCCCTTCTCTTCGGTACTGCCTGCGGCCGATCGGAACGGAGCGGTATGGGTCGAGCCTGTACTCGTCGGCGAGGTGCGGTTCTACGAGGCGACGGAATCGGGCCATCTGCGGCATCCGAGCTGGCGTGGTCTGCGCCCGGACAAGGAACCGAAGGCGGTGCGTCAGGAATGACGAGAATGCCCGGGTGAAAAACTTGGACCCGATCGAAGAAACAAGGATAGGGAACGTACGGTTGCCATAAAATGAGCGGATGCGTACCGTTGCGCCCATCGTTTCTGGGGGAGCGTAACAAGTCACGCATCATCAGCTATATCGGTTTGCGGGCCGGCTCTACGGGGGCTTGCCAGATCGCCGCAGCGCTCGTCGCTTCGGTTCAGGCACGGAGGGGTTTTCGACATGCGGGTTCTCAAGTTGGCAGGCGCTGTCAGCATGACGGCGGTTGCAGTTCTGTGTTCGTCGCTCGTCGGCGCAGGTCACGCTGCTGCTGCGCCGTTGTACCCGACGCCTATCGCGGACGGCTTCTACTCTCCGCCCGTGGATCTCGACGCGCTCGCACCGGGCGACGTGATCTCCAGCCGCCCGATGCCACCGCCCCCCGGATTCTTCGGCGTGGACGTGTGGCAGCTGAATTTCCGCTCCACCAATTCGGCCGGTGATCCCATCGCCGCAATCAATACCGTGTTGGTTCCGCAGAACAAAGCACCGAATGGCCCATTACTTTCCTACCAACACATCATCAATGCACTCGGTCTCGAATGTGCACCTTCACAAGCACTCTGGTCGAACGACCCCAATCTTCAGATTCGTGAAGCACCAGCTCTGAACGCGGTGCTGCAGCGCGGCTGGACGGTAGTGATCGCCGATCACCTCGGACCGAACAGCGCATACGGTGCCGCCAAGCTCGGCGGGCAGATCGTGCTGGACAGCATTCGCGCCACTCAGCGCTTCGATCCCATCCAGGTTCAGCAGAGCCCGGTTGCATTGGCCGGCTACTCCGGTGGCGGAATGGCCACGGCATGGGCTGCTGCGCTTCAGAACGACTACGCCCCCGAGCTGAACATCGTCGGCAGCGCGAACGGTGGCGCTCCGATGAACCTCGAGCGCATGGCCCGTGATCTCGGTTTCGCTCCGCACCCCATGTTCGGTCTGGCGTTCGCTGCCGCGCTCGGTATCGAACGCGAGTACCCCACCCGCATCCCGATCAGCTCTCAGCTCAACCCGCTCGGTAAGCAGATCGAGAGCCAGATCCAGAACGGGTGCACCAACGACATCATCGCGGCAGGCGCGGGCAAGAGTGCCATGGAGGTCGCGGGCACGCTGGACCTGATCAGCAGCCCGGAGGCGATCGCCGCAGTCAACGACAACAGCGTCGAGCTGTACCCCGGCGTACCGAAGGCACCGTACTTCGAGTGGCACAGCCCCTCCGATGCGTTGATCCCGGTCAGCGCCATCGACAACACGATCGCCCGATACTGCCGCGCCGGAGTGCTGGTGACCGAGGTGAAGGTGCCCAGCAACGATCACCTGACTGCGGCAGTACTCGGCCTGCCTCAGGCGCTCGAGTGGATCGACCAGCGGTTCGCCGGAGTACCGGCTACCTCCAACTGCTGATCGGGTCGCCCGACGCCTGGCACCTGATCCAAGCTTCGATGGGTCGGTTAGGCTAACCTCGCTAAGTTCTGCTGCGAGGAGATCCCATGAAGAAGACCGTCCAGCTCGTCGCCGCCGGTGCCTCCGTTCTGGCACTGGCTGCCGGCTGTTCGTCCGATGCCGACACCGACGCATCCGGTAGCCCCGGTAGCGCCGCCGGCTTCCCGGTCACCATCGATCACCGATTCGGTGAGACGGTCATCGACACCGAGCCCACCCGCGTCGTGACGATCGGATTCAACGAACAGGACTTCGCACTCGCGCTGGGCGTCAAGCCCGTCGCAACGCGCGGCAACCTGAGCTACGACTACCGGCAGCGCCCCTGGGCCCAGGAGGCGCTGGGCGGCACCGAGATTCCCGAAGTCGGCAGCACCGATCTCAACCTGGAGCAGATCGCCGCACAGGCACCCGATCTGATTCTCGGCCCGTACTCCTTCATCGACCAGGGCCAGTACGACACCCTAACCGGGATGGCTCCCACGATCGCCGACATCGGCGGCTACGACAACGTGCCCGCGGCAACGTGGCAGCAGGAATTCGCGGTCGTCGGCGAAGCGCTCGGCAAGTCGCAGGAAGCCCAGGACCAGACGGCCGAGCTCGAGCAGAAATTCGCCACCACCGAGGCCGAGAACCCTCAGTTCACCGGCAAGTCGCTGTCCCTCGCGTTCGTCATGGACGACGGCAGCTACCTGCTTCTCGGCAAGGACGACATCCGCGCCCTGTTCTTCACCGACCTCGGCTTCGAGATTCCCGACGCCTCCGAGACCATCAGCCCGGAGAATCTCGACCGACTCGACACCGACGTCCTCGTCATCGCCGGCCAGGGCCGCGAGCAGCTGCAGGCCAACCCACTACTCGCCGCCCTCGACGTCGTTCGGCAGGACCGCACCGTCTACATCGGCTCCTTCAGTACGGACCTACCCTCGGCCCTCGGCTACTCGAGCCCACTGTCGCTGGACTACGCGATCGACGGATTCACCCCGATGCTCGCCGCCGCAACCGACAACGACCCAGCGACCGTGGTCCCCGACCCGGCATAAGGTCACTCCGCAGGCTCCGCTCCCGGTTTCGTGAAGGTCACTCCACCTGCGCGAACTGCGTCCGATGCAGCTCCTCGTAGCGGCCACCCGCCGCGAGGAGCTCGTCGTGCGTGCCGCGTTCGGCGACTCGCCCGTCCTCGATCACCAGGATCACGTCCGCAGCCCTGATGGTCGAGAGTCGATGCGCGATGACCACCGACGTCTTACCCTCCAGAGCCTCGGCCAACGCGGCCTGCACAGCGGCCTCCGACGTCGAATCCAACGATGCCGTTGCCTCGTCGAGGATGACGACCCGTGGCTGCGCGATCAGCAACCGTGCGATCGTCAGTCGCTGACGCTCACCACCGGAGAGTCGGTACCCGCGCTCGCCGACGACGGTGTCCAGGCCGTCGGGCAGGGAACGCACGAGGTCCGCGAGCCGCGCCCTCGAGAGCGCGTCCCACAGTTCGTCGTCGGTGGCATCGGGCCGCGGCAGCAGCAGATTCGACCGGATGCTCTCGTGGAACAGATGCCCGTCCTGGGTCACCATTCCCACTGTGCCGCGGACGGATTCGGCCGTCAGGTCCCGCACGTCGACGCCTCCGAGCCGGACCGCACCGCCATCGACGTCGTACAGCCGTGCGATCAACTGCGCGATCGTGGACTTGCCCGCGCCGGACGTACCGACCAGCGCGACCATCTGGCCGGGTTCGGCTCGGAACGACACCCCGTGCAGAACCTCCTCTCCCCCGCGCGAATCCAGGGTTGCGACCTCCTCGAGCGACGCGAGCGACACTTTGTCCGCGGACGGGTACGCGAACCTGACATCGTCGAGTTCGACGGCCACCGGACCGGCCGGTAGAGCTTTCGCGTCGGGCTTGTCGGTGATCAACGGAACGAGATCGAGAACCTCGAAGACCCGCTCGAAGCTCACCAACGCGCTCATGACCTCAACCCGGGCACTGGCAAGCGCGGTCAACGGCGAGTACAGCCGAGCCAACAGAAGTGACAGTGCCACAACCGAACCCGGGTCCAGGCTCCCACTGAGGGCGTAGAAGCCGCCCAATCCGTACACCACGGCGAGAGCCAGTGCCGAGACGAGCGTCAGCGCCGTCACGAACACCGTCTGCACCATGGCACTGCGCACTCCGATGTCGCGCACCCTGGCCGCCCGCACCGCGAACTCGACCGATTCCTGGTCGGGATGACCGAACAGTTTCACCAGTGTTGCTCCCGGAGCCGAGAACCGCTCGGTCATCTGCGTACTCATCGCCGAATTGTGCGCTGCCGCTTCGCGTTGCAGCCGCGCGAGGCGTCGACCCATCCGACGCGCGGGAAGCACGAACACCGGCAGCAGGACCAATGCGAGAAGGGTGATCTGCCAGGAGATTCCGATCATCACCACCAACGTCAGCACCAGGGTCACGAGATTGCTGACGACACCGGACAGCGTGGTGCTGAATGCGCGCTGCGCCCCGATCACGTCGTTGTTGAGTCGGCTCACCAACGCACCGGTGCGGGTTCGCGTGAAGAATGCGATCGGCATCCGCTGCACGTGGTCGAACACTGCCGTCCGCAGATCCAGAATCAAGCTTTCGCCGATGTTCGCCGAGAGCCATCGATTGATCAGACCGACCACTGCGTCCACCACAGCGATCGCCGCGATCGCCAGGGCCAGCAGCACCACCACACGCAGCTCTCGCCCGTCGACGATGGCATTGACCACCCGGCCCGCCAGCACCGGCGTCGCCACCGCAAGGACGGCCAGGGCCACGCTGAGCACCAGGAATCCACCGAGGGCGCGGCGATGCGGTGCCGCGAACGTCAGAATCCTGCGGGCCGTCTCCTTGGAGAACGACGACTGGGTGTCGGGCCTGTTCATCGTGCGATACATCTGGTTCCAGGCGGTCATCTCCATACTCATCCCACCAACGTAGAACCTCGACATAGCTCGAGGTCAAGCGCGGCACCCGAGACCGACGGGAGGGGCAGGCGACCGATGCCGCCTGCCCCTCCCTGGGCGCTCACCGTGGTACTACGCCGCAGCAGTTGCCTCCGCCGGCTCCAGCGCGAGCGCCAGGATGTCGGCGACGTCGGTCATCGGGCGAACATCCAACGCCTCCAACACCTCTGCGGGTACGTCGTCCAGATCCGGTTCGTTGCGCGCCGGAATGAACACCGTCTTCAGTCCCGCACGCTGCGCAGCCAGCAACTTCTGCTTCACCCCGCCGATCGGCAGCACCCGTCCGTTCAACGTGACCTCACCGGTCATCCCGACATCCGAGCGCACCGGCCGCCCGGTGGCCATCGACACCAGGGCCGTCACCATCGTCACACCGGCCGAAGGACCGTCCTTCGGCACCGCGCCCGCCGGAACGTGCACGTGAATGCGGCGATCGAGAGATTCCTGCGTGACGCCGAATTGTGCTGCGTGCGAGCGCACGTAGGACAGCGCGATCTGTGCGGACTCCTTCATCACGTCGCCGAGCTGGCCGGTGAGCTCGAGCCTGGAGTCACCTTCGGTCGCCGCAGCCTCGATGAACAGCACATCGCCGCCGAGTCCGGTGACCGCGAGACCCGTTGCCACACCCGGTACTTCGGTTCGCTCGTGCGCTTCGGGCGTGAACCGTGGGCGACCGAGGTACGTCACCAGGTCCGGCTCGCCGATCTCCAGGCCATCCGTGATGCCCACCAACTTCGTCGCAACCTTGCGAAGCGCCTTGGCCAGCAGTCGCTCGAGTTGCCGCACTCCCGGCTCACGGGTGTAATCGGCCGCGATCTTGCGCAGCGCGGCGTCGGTGACCGTCACCTCTTCGGATGTGATTGCCGCCCTGTCCATCTGACGGGGCAGCAGGTAGTTCCGGGCGATGACGACCTTGTCGTCCTCGGTGTAGCCGTCGATGGTCACCAATTCCATGCGGTCGAGCAGTGGCCCGGGAATCTGGTCGATCACGTTGGCCGTAGCGAGAAAGACCACGTCGGACAGGTCGAGATCCAGATCGAGGTAATGATCGCGGAACGTGTGGTTCTGCGCGGGGTCGAGCACCTCGAGCAGAGCGGCACTGGGGTCACCGCGATAGTCCGAGCCGACCTTGTCGATCTCGTCCAGCAGGACAACGGGATTCATCGATCCCGCCTCACCGATGGCCCGCACGATCCGACCCGGCAGCGCGCCGACGTAGGTACGACGGTGCCCACGGATCTCGGCCTCGTCGCGGACGCCGCCGAGCGCGACGCGCACGAACTTCCGACCGAGCGCACGGGCCACCGACTCACCGAGCGAGGTCTTGCCGACTCCGGGCGGACCTGCGAGCACCATGACGGCACCGGACCCACGCCCACCGACCGACTGCAGACCACGCTCGGAGCGACGCGCCCGGACGGCCAGGTACTCGACGATCCGATCCTTCACGTCGTCGAGCCCGTGGTGGTCGGCATCGAGAACCGCACGTGCAGAGTCGATGTCGTTGTTGTCGGTCGTGGTGTTGTTCCACGGCAGATCGAGCACGGTATCGAGCCAGGTGCGGATCCAGCCCGACTCGGGGCTCTGATCGCTGGCCCGCTCGAGTTTGCCGACCTCACGCAGCGCCTGTTCGCGCACCTTCTCGGGCAGGTCCGCAGCCTCGACGCGGCCACGGTAGTCGTCCGCACCGTCGGGCTCGTCCTCGCCGAGTTCCTTGCGGATGGCCGCCAACTGCTGCCGGAGCAGAAACTCCTTCTGAGTCTTCTCCATACCCTCGCGGACGTCGCCGGAGATCTTGTCGTTGACCTCGACTTCGGCGAGATGGGCCTTGGTCCACTCGATGAGCGACGTCAGACGCGTTGCCACATCCGGGGTTTCGAGAAGGTCCCGCTTCTGCACGTCGGTGAGATACGACGCGTAACCCGCCGTGTCCGCGATCGCGCCTGGGTCGGTGAGCTTGTTGACCGAGTCGATCACCTGCCACGCGTCGCGGCGCTGCAGCATCGCCACCACGAGACGCTTGTACTCGGCCGCGAGCGCATCGAGACCGTCGTCGACGGGGCTGCCGGTGAGTACATCCGGAACGGGCTCCGCCTCGACCCACAGGGCGGCACCGGGGCCGCTGACGCCGTGGCCGATGTGCGCGCGGCGACCGGCCTTGATGACAGCGGCCGGTCGACCGTCCGCCAGGCGTCCCATCTGGACGATCGTGGCGAGGACTCCGTACGCGGCGTAGCGGTCTTCGAGACGCGGCGCAACGAGCAGCGTGCCGTCGTTGCTCGCCTTCGCGGCGTCGACGGCGGCACGCGCTGCCTCGTCGAGTTCGACGGGCACCACCATCCCGGGCAGGACGATCGGGTCGGTTAGGAACAGCACGGGGACACGAACGGTTTCGGTCACTTCTCCTCCAAAGGATTGAGCTATAGGGGCTCAACTTCGAAAGCAGTAGTGATGTTCCCACCGATGGCCGGTGTTCTCCGTGGGCAGAACACCGGCCGCTGACAACGACTACTTCAGCGCGCTGACCAGCTTCTCCGCAAGGGGACGCGTCGATGCCGGGTTCTGGCCGGTGTACAGGTTTCGGTCGACGACGACGTTCGGTGCCCATGCGTCGGTGGAATCGAACTTCGCGCCGTTCTCGCGCAACCGGGATTCGAGCAACCACGGGGCCTTCTCGGCGAGACCGGCCTGGGTCTCCTCCTCGTCGGTGAATCCGGTGAGCTCGTACCCGTCGAACGCCCAGGTTCCGTCGCTGCGGACCGCCGGCAGCAAGGCGGCAGGCGCGTGGCATACCGCCGAGACGACCTTGTTCGAGTCGAGGAAGTCGACCACCAGTGCCCCGAAGCTCTCGGAGACCGCGAGGTCTTCCATCGGTCCGTGACCGCCGGGAACGAAGACGACGTCGAAGTCGGACGCCTTCTGGTCCTCCAACTTTGCGGGTGAGGACAGGATCGACTCGATCGAGGCGAGGTAGCTCTTCTGATCCGCCACCTTCTCCTCGTCGCCGCCGTTGGCATCGACGGCCAGGCTGCCCTCGTCGACGACCGGAGCCTTACCGCCCGGCGTCGCGACGGTGATGTCCCAGCCTGCGTCGACGAACGTGCGATGGGACTCGACGAGCTCCTCGGCCCAGTACCCGGTGGGGTGCTTCGTTCCGTCGTTCAGGGTCCAGTGGTCGGCAGCGGTTACCGCAAACAGCAATGTAGTCATGCCCGGGGGATGCCACGGTGACCCACGATCGAAACACCCGGTCGATCACTGCTCGTCCATCGAACCGATCACCACGACGGCATCGAGCGCCTCGGATTCGGCGATACGACCGGCGAAGCCGGCGTCGATCACGGCACGCAGCGTCGAATGCGCCAGTGCTGCACTGGTTTCGATGAGCAGATGGCCACCCGGAGCCAGCCATTGCGGAGCGCCGACGGCGACACGACGATGAATCTCGGCACCGTCCGTACCGCCGTCGAGTGCGATGTGCGGCTCGTGGATGCGCGCCTCTCGTGGCATCAACCCGATGTCGCCCGTCGGGACGTAGGGCGCGTTGACGACGATCGCATCGAATCTGCCGCGCATCTCCGGCGGCACGGCGTCGTACAGGTCACCGCGATGAACGTGACCGGCCGGGACCGCGCCCCCTACGTGTGCGACATTGCGCGATGCACACTCCACCGCCACCGCGTCGACGTCGGCAGCGTGCAACTCGGTGACACCATCGACCGACAGGCCTATCGCCCCCGAACCGCAGCACAGGTCGAGCAACACCGAAGGATGCAGCGCCGCAGCACATTCGACGAGAAATTCGGTTCGACGGCGAGGTACGAACACGCCCGGTGCGACGGCGATGCGTCGACCACAGAACGCGACCCAGCCGACGACATGCTCGAGCGGTTCACCGGCGACGCGGCGCGCGAGCATCGCGGTCAGCTCTGCCGGCGTCGACGCGGACTCGACGAGGATGTCGGCTTCCTCTTCGGCGAACACGCACCCGGCACCGCGCAACGCGGACACCACCTGGCCGTACTCGAGTTCCGACATCGATCGTGCCTTCCGGAGTGCTGTTCGCCCGCCCGCTCACTCGCCCGCGGAAACACTGTAGCGCGGTATGTCGCACGACAGGACGGGGCAGTAGCTCAGCCCAGGTGCTCGCGTGCCACCGAGACCGCCGCGGCCCGGTCTCCCGCCGCGATGGCGTCGAACAGTGCTTCGTGCAGGTCCACGTCGGGCTCGGTTCCACGTGGCCGTGCGAGTACCTCCGAGGTGTAGGCCAGCAGTTCGGCCCGCAGTCGTGGCAGGAAGGACTCGAAGAGATCCGAGAGCAGGGAATTGTGGGCGGCGGCCACCACTGCGACGTGGAAGTCGATGTCCGCGTTCACGAACGCCGCGTCGGACTCGCTCGCGGCGGCGTGCCGCGCGTCGAGTGCGCGCCGCATCCGCTCGACGTCGGCATCCGTACGACGCTCGGCGGCCAAGCCTGCGGCGTCGATCTCGACGATGCGACGCACCTCCTGCACCTGAGCCAGGCCGGCACGCTGTACCGATGCGGAGACGTCGATCGGAACCGAGTCTGCGACGACGAACACCCCGGCGCCTTGCCGCGATCTCACCAGCCCTCGGGTAGCGAGCACCCGCACGGCCTCGCGCACGGTGGATCGGCCGACCCCCAGCTCGTGCGCGAGGGACGTCTCACCCGGCAATTTCGCGCCCACCGGCCATTCGCCCGCACCGATGCGGCGACCCAGTTCGGTGACTGCGCGATCTGCGGGACGGAGATGTTCGGTGGACACGGACACCAGTATCCCCCGTCACCACTTGTCTGAGAAGTAACTTTTGCATTACAGTCCTCAGACATGTTTGGGTGCGTGCTCCTTCTTCCACGCCGCGACGGGGTCGATCGCCGACCGGCACCCCGTCGCGGGGTACGACACCGCGCCGGTCGCCGATAGCAGAGACCCACACACCCGAGGACGACGATCACCGTGTTCAGCAACCGCCAACAACCCAGCCCGATGCCCTCGCACCGCTACCGCGACGTGCACCGCCGTGTCACCGTCATCGATCAGGAAAGGTGCTGGCCCACAGCAACCTTCACCGCCGCCCCGCTGTGGGTTCCGGTCGATCTCCGGGACGGCAACCAAGCGCTCGCCGAGCCCATGGATCCGCACCGCAAGCGCCGCATGTTCGACCTGCTCGTGAACTTGGGCTACAAGGAGATCGAGGTGGGGTACCCGTCGGCGAGTCGCGCCGACTTCGACTTCGTTCGGTCTCTCGTCGGTACCGTGCCCGAGGACGTGACGATCGTCGTGTTCACCGCAGCCCGAGCCGATCTGATCGAACAGACCTTCGCCTCGGTCGAAGGACTACCCGACGTGGTGGTGCACATTTACACCGCGACGGCACCGACCTGGCGCGAGGTGGTGCTCGGACATTCCCGTGATGCACTGCGCCGGTTGATCTTCGAGGCCGGCGAGCGGATAGCACGAACAGCCGGAGACAGGAGCGGGGTTCGCTTCGAGTTCTCGCCGGAAGTGTTCAACCTGACCGAACCCGACTACGTGCTCGAGATCTGCAACGGCATGTCGCGGATCTGGGATGCCAGCGCCGATCGCCCGGTTATCCACAATCTCCCTGCCACAGTGGAGATCTCGTCCCCAAACGTCTACGCCGACCAGATCGAGTACATGCATCGACACCTGGACCGCCGAGACTCGGTGATCCTGTCGGTGCACCCGCACAACGACCGAGGCACCGGAGTCGCGTGCGCAGAGTTGGCGGTGCTGGCCGGCGCGCAACGCGTCGAGGGGTGCCTGTTCGGCAACGGGGAGCGGACCGGGAACGTCGACCTGGTGACGCTGGCCCTCAACCTGCACGCCCAGGGTATCGACCCGATGATCGACTTCTCCGACATCGACGAGATTCGCCGAACGGTGGAGTACTGCAACCGAATCGACGTGCACGAACGGCACCCGTACGCGGGCGACCTCGTCTACACCGCGTTCTCGGGAACGCATCAGGACGCGATCAAGAAGGGCATGGTTCACCACCGCATCGAGGCCGACCGCCTCGGCGTCGACCCCGACCTCGCGCCATGGGCGGTGCCGTACCTGCCGATAGATCCCGCCGACGTGGGACGCGACTACGACGCAGTCATCCGGGTGAACAGCCAATCCGGAAAGGGTGGGATCGCGTATCTGCTGTCGGTGGACCACGGCCTGGAACTCCCCCGCAGATTGCAGATCGACTTCGCCCGGGTGGTCCAGCACGACACCGACTCGACGGGGACCGAGATCAGCTCCAAGGAGATCTGGACCCTGTTCGAGGACAACTACATTCGCACCGGCCGTCGCACATTGGTGGCGTGGTCGATAGATGCGGACTCCACCCTGTCGGTCACCCTCGCCGACGACGACGGCGAGCATCACCACAGCGCCGCCGGAACCGGGCCGGTCGACGCATTGGCGCAGATTCTCGGAGTCGAGGTGCTCGGTCTGTCTCAGCACTCCACCACTCACGGCTCGGACAGTGGAGCGGCAACGTATGTCGAGGTTCGTCGGGGCGGGAAGTCGGCGTGGGGAGTGGGGATCGACGGATCCGTCGTCGCCTCCTCGTTGAATGCACTGCTGTCGGCCGCGAACAATCTCGTTTGACGCTGCCCCGCGCCGAGGGACAGAGTGGACGCATGCACGCGCCCGAGAACTTACTGGCCGACTGCGGCAGTTGTTTCGGACTCTGTTGCGTCGCTCTGCCCTTCGCGAAGTCCTCGGACTTCGCCGTCGACAAGGCCGCCGGTGAGCCGTGCCGCAATCTTCGGCAGGACTCACGGTGCGGCATTCACCCGACGCTGCGGGAGAAGGGCTTTCCCGGGTGCACGGTGTACGACTGCTTCGGTGCGGGCCAGAAGGTGTCGCAGTCCACGTTCGCCGGACGGGACTGGCGGCAGCAGCCGTCGAACTCGTCGGAGATGTTCGCGGTGTTCCCGATCATGCGTGATCTGCACGAGTTGCTCTGGTATCTGGCGGATGCGCGTGACCGGGATTCGACCGCGACACTGCACGATCGACTGTCCGGCGAGTACGCAGACTTGGATGCGCTGACCGAGTCGGCACCCGACGTTCTGCGCTCGGTCGACGTCTCCGGTCTGCGTGCACGGATCAACGAGTTGCTGCTCGCAGCAAGCGATCTGGTTCGTGCCGAAGTGAAGGGCGAGAAGAAGAACTACCGTGGCCGCGACATGATCGGCGCACAACTGGCCGACGCGGATCTGCGCGGCGCGAGCCTGCGCGGCACGTACCTCATCGGGGCCACCCTGCGTGGTGCCGACCTGCGCCTGGCCGACCTGATCGGTGCAGACCTCCGGGGTGCCGACCTCCGAGGTACGGATCTACGCGGCAGCATCTTCGCGACACAGTTCCAGATCGATGCGGCGAAGGGTGACGAGGCGACGCGACTCCCACAATCGGTGACGCGTCCGAGTCACTGGGCCTGAGACTCGACCGGTTCAGCCGAGCGATCGACCGGTCTGCTCCAACGCAGCCTGGATTACCGTCAGCGATGCCGGGCCGACACCGTGCAACTTCTTCAGCTCGGCCGCGGGCACCCCTGCGAGATCGTCCAAGCACGTGTACCCCGCCGCGCGGAATGCCCGAGACGCGGGAAGTCCGGTGCCCTTCGGAAAGTCCGCGTGCTCGTCGGCTTCTGCTCTGCTCACGGGCAAAGTCTAAAACAGACCGGTAGCCTGGCGGCGTGCCCGAAACCAAGCAGAGACGCGTTGTCATCACCGGTGCGAACACCGGCATCGGCTACTACACCGCCTTGGAGTTGGCGAAGCGAGGCGACCACGTGACGCTCGCCTGCCGCAACAAGGACAAGGCCGATGCCGCCGCGGCGAAGATATCGGCGGAGGCACCCCGCGGAACCGTCGACACCGCCACCCTGAACCTCGCCGACCTGGCCTCGGTGCGTGCGTACGCAGAGTCGGCACCGGAGTCGATCGACGTGCTGATCAACAATGCGGGCGTCATGATGCCTGCATTGCGGAACGAGACGGCGGACGGGTTCGAGCTCCAGCTCGGCACCAATCACCTCGGCCACTTCGCCCTGACCGGCCTGCTGTTCCCCAAGCTCGCTGCGGACGCGAAGATCACCACCATCGCTTCCGTCGCGCACCGGCAGGGCCCCAAGCTCGATTTCGACAATCTCCAGCTCGAGCGTGGGTACAACCCCCAGCGCGGGTACGCGAACTCCAAGCTTGCGAACATCCTGTTCGCGCTCGAACTCCAGCGCCGGATCGACAAGGCCGGACTGAAGATCACCAGCAATGCCGCGCACCCCGGAATCTCGGCCACCGAGCTGTACTCGAGCCCCGACGGTCTGGGCAGCAACAAGATCCTGGCCACTCTCGCTCCGATCGGACTGAAGATCTTTTCGCAATCTGCCAGTGCCGGAGCACGTCCCACGCTCTACGCCGTCGACGTTGCGGGTGGCGGCACGTACAGCGGCCCCAAGTCCTTGTTCGAGACGCGCGGTAAGCCGGGCCCGGCGAGCATGACCAAGACCGCACAGGACCCCGCTCTGGCTGCGAAGCTGTGGGACGCCAGCGAGAAGTTGACCGGGGTCGGCTACCCGTTCTGACGAGGGACCGTCACCGAGCGGGCTCGGGCAGAGGAAGTCCGCGCTCGCTCATGACGGCACGAACCCGGTCGGGGTAATCGGTGATCAGGCCGTCGACGCCCAGATCCATCAGTGCACGCATGGTGTCGGGATCGTCGACGGTCCACGGAATGACTCGTATCCCGCGTTCGTGCGCGGCGTCCACCATGTCCTGGGTGACGTAGAGCTCGAAGTCGGGGTCGCCGACATGGCTACGGCCACATCGTCTCGAGCATCGTTCGATTTCCGCCGTCCGCCTTCGCTCGGTACATGAGGGAGTCCGCCACGCGCGTCGCATCGTTGACCACGTCGACCCCTGCGGTCCACGCATCGGAATCGGGAGCGATCACGACGGCGCCGGCGCTCACTGTGACCGGTATCGGATCCGAGCGATTCGTCAGAGTGCCGCTCACCTCCGCCACCAGCTCACACAGTTGTTCTGCCTCGCCGACGAGGACGGCTACGAACTCCTCGCCCCCTGTTCTCGCCACCACCCCCGACGTGCCGAGGTGGTCGCGGAGACGGTCGGCAACGAGGACGATGACGGCGTCGCCCTGGTCGTGTCCGTAGCGGTCGTTGACGCTCTTGAACCGATCGATGTCGACGAGTACGAGGACGAGCGCCAGCTGCTCGCCGTGAGCGACCGTCCACAGGTCTTCGATGGCATTCTGCAGTCCGCGTCTGTTCTTCAAGCGGGTCAGCGGATCGATCTCGGATTGCCGTGCGTCCTCGCACACCAACGACCAGGCGATCTGGGCGAAGATCGGGACACCCGACGTCGCACCTCCTGCAACCAGCACTGCGGCGATCGCATCCCACGGCCCCCACAAACCCTGCGTGTACGCGGCCACCCCGATGTAGACGATCACCAGATTGGCGAACACCAGGTGAGCGACAAGCAGCCTCGGTCCGAGAAAGAATGTGCACATCGACCCTGTCAGCGCGAAGAGGAACGTGCCGATCAGCGCCGACGTGGGTACATCGAGAAGAATCACCGACGCAAGCCCGACGTCGCCGAACACCAGGAACGCCACCAACTGCCACTTGCGATCCGGCAGCGGCCCGACGAGCAACCACACGATCGTGGCGAACTGCAGAACCAGGATGAAGAGTACGTAGGCAACAGGACCCGATCCGGTCGGCCCGTTCGGCGAGGCCAGCATCAGGATCGACACGACGGCGTACAGGGCCACACAGCTGGCGAACACGACTCGGATCAATCGGTGCAGCGGACGAGTCGACTTGTGCACGAAGATCCAGTCGAAATCGTGCGGAGCAGCGAACCAGTGGCGAAGAACCTGAGCTGCACTGGGCTGGGGTCCGAGCGGCGGAACGGTGGTACTCGGGATCGACCTCGGAGGCAGGAGTGGGGTCGACCGTTTGCGGTGGCGACTCCGTGTCGCGCCGTGCGCCCGCACCGAACGTGGTCGTAGGGACGCATTCGATCGCTCGCTGTGCCGCGCTACGGGCGATCGAAAGTCTTCGTGCATGGGGCTCCCTTGTGAAACGAACTGCCCAGGTCCGAAAGCGTACCGATCACCGTTTCGGCTCGCCCGAAATCCCCTGATCCGGTCTCGCCCGGCCTGCGGAGCGCTCGCCCGTCGTTCCCGCGACCGATGCACGCCTTTCCCCTACAGACAAAGGGAGACACCCACTACTGACGGCGGTCGGGGGCGACAGCAGTAGCGGGTGTCTCACTGTTCATTCGCAGCCCCCCTCGAGGTGGATGGGTACCGGATGGGAAATTTTTCCGAAGATTTTTCACGACCCGAGGAATAGCCTGTGACCATGCCTTTCACAGCAGCGAATCACTACGACTTCACCGGCGACGACATCACCGGGACCCTCGATGCCCACCGATCCGCCGGCGTCTGGGCGGCGCAACTCGTTCTGAGCGGGCAGACGCTGGAGTCCACCGACGTCACCCGATCGGACCTGGGATTCGAGGTTCGCACCGTCGTAGAAAATCTGTCGGACGGTAACCGGACCCACCTGCTGGTCGTGTTGCCACGCGTCACTATCGACCCCGACGACGGCCAACCGGTCACGTTCACCTCCTACGCGGTGCTGTACACGGTCCACGGTGGATCGACCGAGGTGCACGGTGCGGTCGAGGCCTACGACGTGCGACTGTTGAGCGGAACCGCGTCACTCGTCCGGTGAACGACGTGGAATAGCGCGTGACGCCCCACCGTTGTACGACGCAGTCGATGCAAACGCATGAACTTTGTTCGGGTAGGAGCACACTGTGCAGTTCGGAATCTTCACCGTCGGAGACGTCACCACCGACCCCACGACGGGAGTGACGCCCACCGAACACGAGCGCATCCGGTCGATGGTCACCATCGCCAAGCACGCCGAAGACGTCGGGCTCGACGTCTTCGCGACCGGCGAGCACCACAACCCGCCCTTCGTGCCGTCGTCTCCCACGACCATGCTCGGCTTCATCGCCGCGCAGACCGAGAAGCTGATTCTCTCGACGTCGACCACGCTGATCACCACCAACGATCCGGTGAAGATCGCCGAGGACTACGCGATGCTGCAGCATCTCGCCGAGGGACGCGTCGACCTCATCATGGGCCGCGGCAACACCGGTCCGGTCTATCCGTGGTTCGGCCAGGACATCCGTCAGGGCATCCCGCTGGCGCTCGAGAACTACCAACTGCTCCGACGCCTGTGGACCGAGGACGTCGTGACCTGGAAGGGCAACTTCCGCACCCCGCTCGACGGGTTCACCTCCACGCCGCGACCGCTAGACGGCATTCCGCCGTTCGTCTGGCACGGCTCCATTCGCAGCCCCGAGATCGCAGAGATCGCCGCCTATCACGGTGACGGATTCTTCGCGAACAACATCTTCTGGCCGAAGGAGCACTACATCGCGCTGATCGACCTCTACCGCGAACGCTACGAGCACTACGGGCACGGGCGTGCAGACCAGGCGATCGTCGGCCTGGGCGGACAGGTGTTCATGCGCAAGAACAGCCAGGACGCGGTAACGGAATTCCGACCGTACTTCGACAACGCTCCGGTGTACGGCCACGGCCCTAGCATGGAGGAGTTCACCGAACAGACTCCGCTGACTGTCGGATCTCCGCAGCAGGTCATCGAGAAGACCCTGGCCTTCGCGGATTTCTTCGGCGACTACCAGCGCCAACTGTTCCTGATGGACCACGCCGGACTGCCGCTGAAGACCGTGCTCGAGCAGCTCGACATCCTGGGCGCAGATGTGGTGCCGGTGCTGCGCAAGGAATTCGCTGCCCGACGCCCGGAGGGTGTTCCGGAGAATCCTCCGACTCACGCGAGCACCCTGGCCGAACGAAACGCCCGTGTCTCGATCTAGAACCGAGGCGGCAGTCGATGCCTGGGAGTCACTCTTCCGCTCCCAGGTGACGCTGATGCGACGCTTCACCGCCGAGGACATCTGGAAGCCGATCGGCGTGCGCGAGTACGACGTGTTGTTCACCTTGAGCAGCAGCCCCACTCGCGCACTCCGACTGCACGAACTCAACGAGCGGATCCTCCTGAGTCAACCGTCGTTGAGCAGGATGTGCGACCGGCTCACGACGATGGGTTACATTGTCCGACAGAGCGATCCGTCGGACAAGCGCGGGACGGTGATCTGCCTGACCGAGGCAGGGGCGGACCTGCAGAAATCGATCGGCCGCAAGCATGCGACACAGATCGCACGACTGGTCGGTGGCGCACTGGACGGCCACGAACTCGCCGAGCTCGACCGGCTCTGCACCAAGCTCCGAAAAACACAGGCAGGGCTCCGAACCACACAGGCAGGCATCGAATGACCATCGAGATTCTCACCCCACGCGAGGTTCCCCTGGGCGGTCCACGCGCACTGAAGGTTCGGCGTACGCTCCCGCAGCGGCAGCGTTCACTGATCGGTGCGTGGTGCTTCGCAGACCACTACGGTCCCGACACCTCACCGATGGACGTGCCGCCACACCCGCACACCGGGCTCCAGACCGTCAGCTGGCTCTTCTCCGGCGAGATCGAACACCGCGACAGCGTCGGATCACACGCCATGGTCCGGCCCGGCGAGCTGAACCTGATGACGGCCGGCCACGGCATCAGTCACTCCGAGACCTCGACCCCGCAGACGGAGATTCTGCACGGTATGCAACTGTGGGTTGCACTTCCGGCTCGATCTCGTTTCACCGCACCGACTTTCGAGCACTACGTGCCACAGACCCACACGAGCCAGGGGCTGACCGCACGAGTGTTCCTCGGCTCACTGCTCGGCGAGACCTCGCCGGTGGCCACGTTCACCCCACTCCTCGGAGCCGAGATCGTGCTCGACGCAGGAGCCCGCGTCACCCTCGACGTCGACCCGACGTTCGAGCACGGCGTCATCGTCGGTCAGGGCACCGTGACGATGGACGAGACAGTGCTCGCCGCAGCCGATCTCGGCTACCGCGAACCGGGCGGCTCGACGCTCGATCTGCACAATCCGACCCGAGAGCCGGTGCGGATGCTGCTGCTCGGCGGACCGCCGTTCGGCGAGCAGATCGTCATGTGGTGGAACTTCGTCGGCCGCAGCCACGAGGACGTCGTCGAGTATCGGGCCGCCTACGAGCGCGGCAGCGAACAGTTCGGCACCGTCGAGGGCTATCCGGGATCTCGACTGCACGCACCTCCGCTACCCAACAGCCGGATGCAACCGCGCGGCTGAATTGTTCTGCTACGCAGCAGGAGCCGTGGGCAGTACCCGTTTGATGACGTCGGTGAGCGTGACGATGCCGAGGAACTGCCCGCCGGTCTCGACGACCGCGAGCTGCACGCTGCGGTTGCGCATCTGCCGTAGCAATTCGTACACCGGTGTCGATCCGTCGACCGAGTAGGCCTCCCGTGCGTAATCGGCGGCCGGTTCACCGACGTCGGCCAGCAACGTGTCCCGCACGTGGACGACGCCGGGCGTCGCGCCGGAGCTGTCGGTGAGCAGTACCCGAAGGTGACCGGAGCGCAACGCCGCCTCCTGCACATCGGAGACAGTGGCACCGTGCGGCACCGAGGTCGCCTCGGAGTCGAGCACCGTGATCTTGTCGACGGTCAGTGTCTCGAGTTCGATCACCCGGGTGATCTGGGTCTGCAGTTCAGGTTCCAGCACACCGACCTGCGACGAGTACTCGACCAGGTTGCGGATGGTCTCCGCATCGCGACCGCCGACCGCGGCGTTCTCGACCGGCTCCACTCCCGACCGTTGGACGAGCGTGTTGGCGATCTTGTTGACCCACACCAGGAACAGCCGGAAGGGGCGGATGAACGCCCGAGACGGCAACCCGATGATGGTGGCAGCGAGTTCGGGGTGCGCGATGGCCCAGGACTTCGGGGCCATCTCACCGATCACCAGATGCAGGAAGGTGACGACCAACAGCGACAGCGCGAACGCGGCGGTTCCGGCCAACCAACCCGGCACACCCCACGAGGTGAACACCGGACCCAGCCAGGAATCGACGGCGGGTTTGGTGACGGCACCGAGCGCGAAGGTGCAGGCCGTGATGCCCAGCTGCGCGCCCGCCAGCATGATCGTCAACTCGTTCATTCCGCGCAGCGCCGCCCGCACCGATCGGCTCGTGCCTGCCTTCTCCTCCAGTCGATGCCTGCGGGCACCGAGCAGCGCGAACTCGATGACGACGAAGAACGCACTCAGCGCGATGAGCAGTACCGTCACCGCGACGACGACCCACGCGTTCATCGGTCCGTCTCCTCGTCCGACTCCGGCGAATTCTCGATGCCGTCCGGTGAGTTCTCGTGCAGTCTGATTCTCAGCTCACTCGGCACGTGCCGATCCACCTCGAGCACCTCGACTTCGAGGGACGGACGCGGCGGTTCGTCTTCCATCAGGTCGGCCCCGAACACCGCGAGGTCGATACGCACAGTTTCTCCGACCTCGGGCAGATTCCCGCCCTCCGCGATGAGCAGGCCGGCAAGCGTCTCGTAATCGCCTCTCGGCAACAGCATGTCGCGACCGATGGTGCGTTCGACCTCGTCGACGTGGACGTCGCCGTCCATGAGCCACACTCCGTCTTCCTGATCGTGCACGCCTGCGATGTCCTCGTCGTCGTGCTCGTCGGTGATCTCACCGACCAGTTCCTCGGCAAGATCCTCGATGGTGAGCACCCCGGCAAATCCGCCGTACTCGTCGATGACACAGGCCAGCTCGTTCTTGGTGCTGGACAACAACTCCAGGGCATCCTCCAGGGGCATGAGCTCCGGCACGATCAGCGGTGCCCGCATGATCTCGGTGACCGGACGCCGGTCGTCGGGCGCGGCAGCCAACACCTCGGCCAGCTGCACCACACCGATCGGCTCCTCACGGTCCCCGATCACCGGATACCGGGTGTGCGCACGCACCATCCGCGCCCGCATCTCACCGATGGCAGTGGTGGGGGTGACCGCGTCCACCCGAGTGCGAGGAATCATCGCGTGTGCGACATCGCGCTCCGGAAAATCCAGGATGCGGTCGAGCAACAACGAGAGATCTTCGGTGAGATCCCCGCTCGCGCGGGAGTCCTCGATGATGCTCTCGAGGTCCTTCGCGGTGGCGCTGCTGTCCACGTCGTGCACCGGCTCGACGCGCAGCAGACGCAGCATCGCGTTGGAGGACTTGTCGAAGAAGGTGATCAGCCAACCGAACGCGGCCAGGTAGATCAGCGTCGAGCGGGCAAGGCGTCGGGACAGCGGGTCGGGGCTGGCGATCGCGAGATTCTTCGGATAGAGCTCGCCGAAGATCATCTGCACGACGGTCGCAAGCACGAGAGCGCCCACCGTGCCGATCGAAATACCCACCGCGATGGGAACTCCGGCACTGCTCAGCAACTCGCCCAACGATTCGCCGATGAACGGCTCGGCCACGTAGCCGACCATCAGACCGGTGACCGTGATGCCCAGCTGCGCGCCCGACAGCATGAACGAGGTGCGCTTGGTGACCTTCAGTGCTCGCTCGGCCGACGCGTCGCCCTTCTCGGCTCCGGTACGCAGCGTCGCCCGGTCGACGGACATGTAGGCGAACTCCTGGGCCACGAAGTATCCGTTGGCCGCGATGATCGCGGCGGTGAGCACAAAGCCGAGAAGCAAGGAGAGTATCGCGGTGATCACCATGCGATCACTCGACAACGAACGGCCGGAGCAGTGCCCTCCGACGAAGCAGTGGCCATGGGCGGCCGAGGGGGATCGATGGCGTGCACAGTGCGCTCGACGCCTCCGGTGTCAGAGAATCCGAATTGAGTGGAATGTCGTGATTCTATCGACTGCCGGCGCGTAATTCCCACGACCAGGCGGAATGAGCGATCAGAACAGCGTCGGAACCGCGTCGTCGGACGTCGACGCCTCACGCGCCGTCGGGGCCGAGGCTGTCGGGGCGGCAGTTGCCGGGGCGGGTGCCGTCTTCACCGGTGCCGTTTTCACAGGTGCCGTCTTCACAGGTGCCTTCTTCGCGGGTGCTGTTGCGGCAGTGGACACCGCACCCCCTGCAGCCACGGCTCGCGCGGCCTCCCCGGCCAGGGCGTCGGCTGCTTCGTTGAAGTGATTGCCGACGTGTCCGCGGACCCACCGGAACCGGACCGGGCCTTCACGTTCGGTGATGGCCCGCTCGATGCTCTGCACCAGCTCCAGGTTGCGTACCGGGGTACCGCCCGCTGTCTTCCAGCCCTTGCGCTTCCAGCCCGCGAGCCACTCGGACGCGCACTTGATGGCGTACTGCGAATCGGATTCGATCAACAACGGCTCGGGGCCGGGGTGAGCCAGAACCGCCTCCAGCAGGGCCCTGAGCTCCGCGACCTGGTTGGTGCCCGAGGGCTCACCACCGGAGTTGCTCGGCCCCGTGTGGTTGACCCACGCCCACCCGATTGCTCCGCCGGGGTTACGCAGACACGAGCCGTCCGTACTCACGATGATCACGGTCTCAGACCCTACTTCGGGGCACCGACAAACTCCGGGTGACTCGCGCACGAACACCGAGGTACTTGGCGATCGACTGCGCGGCACCGCGAATCGACTCCGGCGCAACGCCACCCGGGTCAGGAGTAGTGGGACGCCCCGGCCTTCCTGCCGTCGAGGGTGAGCAGCACGAACGCCACCGCCGCGAGCGCTGCGATGAGCGCGGAGAACACCAGTCCCGCGGTCACCAATCCCCATTCGTTCGCCGCAGCCCCGGCCCCGATGACCGGCACCGAGATGGCCACGTACAGCACCACGAAAAACGTTGAGGTCACTTCTGCTCGACGTTCCGGCGGAAGCCCCGCGGCGATGGCCGCCATACCGTTGCTGAACGTCACGCCCTGCCCGATGCCGCACAGCAGTGCCGCGATCACCAGGACCGGCAGCGACGTCAGTACCAACGACAGAGCCAGGACCACCAGCCCGACCGTCAGAACGAAGCAACCCCAGCGCTGCGCCGACGTCGGATCGGCCCGGCGTATCGATATCTGCGCGGTCGCGGACGAAGCGAAGACCGCGAACACCACGACTCCGGTGACGGCATGGTTGTCGATCTGCAGCACACCCGCGATGAAACCCGGCGATACCGCGGTGAACAGGCCGAGCACCGCGAACCCGGCGAAACCACCGATCGACGCGCGCAGAAAAGTGCCACGGACGTCCGCCGGAACAGACAGTCGTTGCATCTGCGGGCGCGCCCCCGCTGCGACCCGAACGGTTTCGGGAGCGAGAAACACCGCCAGGGCAGCCACCGCGAGCAGGCCGATGTCGACGTAGAAGGTCAGGCGTAGCGGTTGCGGAAGGTATTCGGCCAGCAACCCGGCCACCAGCGGGCCCAGGCCGAGTCCGCCGATATTGGCCGCCGTGGCAATCGCCGGAGCACGATCCCGCCACGCGTCCGGTACCAGCTCGATCAGGGTCACCGTCGCCGTTCCGACGAAGATCCCGGCCGACAACCCGGACAGCACTCGCCCGATCACCAGGGCCGTGAGCGAATCCGCAGTCACGAACACCACGGCACTGATCAATCCGAACGCGATGCCCGCCAACAGCATCGGACGACGACCGAGCGAATCGGACCACCGCCCGAAGGCCAGCAGGGCTCCGAGCACACCCACGGCGTACGCGGCGAACACCAGCGTGACGACGAATACCGAGAAGCCGAATTCGACCTCGTACAACGCGTAGAGCGGCGTCGGCATGGTCGTACCCATCATCGCCACGACGAACGCGTAGGCGACTCCGACGAACGATGCTGCACTCGATCGAGCCACGAAGATCCTCCTGATGCTGTCGACCCGACCAGAGGCGGCGAGAGAGTCCGTGCGGTACTCCTGCGCTCCGCGAGGCACTATGTATCTTGCCGTCGGCGCTGCAACAGTGTCGACCGAGCCCTGAAGGGGACCCACTCGGTCCGCATGGCCACGACCGTTCGGAGGTGACGAACCGATGCCCGACGATGCCGGTTCCGACGGGATCGCGCGCCTGGTCACGTCCGAGCAACGGCTCGACGTGCGGATGTCGGTGTCGCCGCTACGCCGTGGCCGCGGCGATCCCACCTACGAGTCGACGCCGGACGGCGGGATCTGGCGCACGTCGCGGATGAGCTCCGGCCCGGTGACGTACCGCCTGACGCAGGTGTCGCCGACGAGCGCGCAGGTTCGAGCCTGGGGCCCCGGTGCACCCGAACTGTTGGACGCCGTGCCCGCTCTGCTCGGCAAGGACGACGATGCAGCCGCCTTCGCACCGGAGCATCCGATTCTCCAGGAAGCCCATCGGCAACTACCGCACCTGCGTCTGGGCAGAACCGGACTGGTCCTCGAGGCCCTGATCCCGGCGATCATCGAGCAACGCGTCCACGGAATTTCGGCCTTCGGATCGTGGCGCCACCTGGTGAGCAAGTTCGGCGAGAAGGCACCGGGGCCGACGCCGAAGCCGATGTTCGTCTTCCCGACACCCGACGTGTGGCGTCGTATCCCGTCGTGGGAGTACCACCGCGCCAACGTGGACCCGGCCCGGTCCAAGACCATCGTCCGCGCTGCCTGCGCAGCCGGGCGGCTGGAGGAAGCGTCGGGAATGACACCCGAGGACGCGCAACGCAGGCTGCGGGCGATCCCGGGCGTCGGTGTCTGGACGGCGGCCGAGACCGCGCAACGCGCCCTCGGGGATCCCGACGCGTTGTCGGTGGGCGATTACCACCTGGCGTCGGTGGTGGGCTGGTCGCTGTTGGGGAGACCGATCGACGACGCGGAGATGGTCGAGTATCTGCAGCCCTTGGCACCGCACAGGCATCGCGCGATTCGGCTGCTGTACCTGAGCGGCAAGGCCACCAAGCCCAAGTTCGGTCCGCGAACCGCGCTGGTGGATCACACGTGGCACTGAGCCCTCGCTGCTCGTACAGTCGAGTTGTTCGCCGACGTAAGGGGTTTGTCTGTGGTTGCCATCGGTAGTTCCGATCTGGATGTCTTTCCGCTCGCTCTCGGCGGGAACACTTTCGGCTGGACCAGCGACGAGGCTGCGTCCTTCGAGATTCTCGATGCCTTCGTCGCGGGCGGAGGCAACTTCGTCGACACCGCGGATTCGTACTCGGCATTCGCCGACGGCAACTCCGGCGGCGAGTCCGAAACCATCATCGGCAACTGGACCAGAGCCCGCGGAAACCGGGACGACGTCGTCATCGCCACCAAGGTCAGCCAGCATCCCGAGTTCCGCGGACTGGCCGCGGACAACATTCGAGCCGCCGCCGACGCGTCGCTGAGCCGGTTGCAGACCGACCACATCGACGTCTACTACGCGCACTACGACGACGAGAAGACCCCGCTCGTGGAGTCTCTCGCCGCGTTCGACGAGCTGGTGACAGCGGGCAAGGTCCGGCACGTCGCCATCTCGAACTACACCCCCGCGCGGGTGCGCGAGTGGCTGGAACTGGCCAAGGAGAACGGCTTCGCCGCCCCGATCGCGTTGCAGCCGCACTACAACCTGGTCGCCCGCGGCGACTACGAGGGCGAGCTGCAGAACCTGGCCGTCGAGAACGACCTCGGGGTGTTCCCGTACTTCTCCCTCGCCGCAGGCTTCCTGACCGGCAAGTACCGCACCCGCGAGGACCTCGCGGGCAAACAGCGCGAACGACTGACCACCGGATACTTCTCCGACGCCGGTCTGGATGTCGTGCAGGGTCTGCGCGAGATCGCCGAATCCCGTTCGGCAGAGATCTCGAGCGTCGCGCTGGCCTGGCTGCTGGCCCGGCCGGGAGTCACCGCGCCGATTGCCAGCGCGAGCAAGATATCTCAGCTACCGGCTCTGCTGGACGCACCGGCACTGGCTCTGACCAGCCAGGAAGTCGAGAAGCTGACCGTACTGTCCGACGCCGTGGCATAGAACACGAAAGTTGTAGTCAGCAACCGGGAACAGAACGTGTACCCCGGTTGCTGAACCTCGGGTGGCCCAAGCACCGAACACGTCAGCAGCCGAGACAGCCGTAGCCGAAGCACCGGCAACGAACACGTCCCCCGAGCCGACGTCCAGGGAACGCCTGCGGGTGATCCTGGTGCTCGGCGCGCTCATCGCGCTCGGCCCACTGACCATCGACATGTATCTGCCGGCCCTTCCGGCCATCGCCGACGACCTGAACACGTCCTCGTCCGCTGTGCAGCTCACCCTCGCGGGCACCCTCGTCGGTCTTGCCCTCGGTCAGCTGATCATCGGGCCGCTCTCGGACATCGTCGGCCGACGCCTGCCCCTGATCGTCGGCACCGGAGTGCACATCCTGGCCTCGGTCGCGTGCATCGTGGCTCCCAACATCGCCGTTCTCGGTGGCCTCCGCGTCGTGCAGGGTCTCGGTGCTGCAGCCGCAGCCGTGGTCGCGATGGCCATCGTGCGCGACCTGTTCAGTGGCCGCGCCGCCGCGACCGTCCTCTCACGCCTGATGCTGGTCATGGGCGTCGCTCCCGTGCTGGCCCCATCGCTCGGCGGTGCCGTGCTGCTGGTCGGATCCTGGCGTCTCGTGTTCGCGGCTCTGGCGATCATGGGTGTTGCTCTGATGACGTTGGCGATCGTGTCGCTGCGCGAAACGCTTCCACCCGAGCGTCGCCGCGCCAGTGGAGTGCTGCCGGTACTGCGCACCTACCGTTCACTGCTGCGTGACGCCCAGTTCGTCGTTCTCGTCCTGGTGGCCGCACTGGCGATGGCCTCGCTGTTCGCCTACATCGCCGGGTCGTCGTTCGTTCTGCAGGAGGAGTTCGGCCTCGACGAGCAGCAGTTCGCGATCGTCTTCGCCGCCGGTGCCATCTCCCTCATCGGGGCTTCCCAGCTCAACGTCCTTCTGCTCGGACGCTTCGCACCGGTGCAGATCGTGCTGACAGCGCTGTCCTTCGCGGTGTTCGCCGGTGCCGTCATGACGGTCCTGGCGATCACCGGGGTCGGCGGCATGGCCGGGTTCGTCGTCCCGCTGTGGTTCGTGCTCGGGGCCGTCGGGTTCGTGATGCCCAACGCGCCTGCGCTCGCGCTGTCCCGGCACGGTGAGGCTGCAGGCGGAGCCGCTGCCCTCCTCGGAGCAGCGCAATTCGGGCTCGGTGCCATCGTTGCGCCTGTCGTCGGCGCACTCGGAAACGACGCGGTGGCCGTGTCCACCACGATGGTCGCGACCTCCGCCGCCGCACTGGTAGCACTGGGTGTCATCACCGCGCGCTCGTCTTCGCGCCTATGAGCTCGGTGGGGGCCACCACACACTAGGGTTTTCGCCATGGCCGAACGCGAACGTGATGCGCACGGTAAACCCCTCAATGCCAGGCCTCGTGACGGTCTCGGGCGGCCCCTCGCGCGCGGTGGCAACGGAACCCCACGGGTGCCCGACGACCTCCGGCTTCCTCCCACTGCTGCTCTGGTCGAAGCGCAGAGATTCCTCGACGCGGACATGCCGTTCCATGCGCACGAGGTACTCGAGGGCACGTGGAAGAGTTGCTCGCCCGACGAGCGTCCGTTGTGGCAGGGCCTCGCCCAACTCGCCGTCGGGTTGACTCATCTGATGCGCGGCAATCGCGTCGGTGCCGGTTCGCTGCTCCGGCAGGGACACGACCGACTCATCGGATTCGAGTGCGATCCTCCGCATCACGTCGACGTCACCGGCCTGCTGACCTGGTCGGAGGGCCTGCTCGTCGAGCTCGAGACCGGACGGTTGCCGGTGGCCCCCGGTATTCCGGCGCTGCGCGCTATCGACTGAACCGATCCCGACAGGGGGCGTCCTGGCGTCCGATCCCGACTCGAGCTAGCCTGGTGAAGGTTAGGTAAGGCTAGGACAATCTGCTTCGGAAGTGGGGTTCGTCGGCGTGACCGTGTTCGCACCGCTCAGACTCGTGCACCGCGAGACGATCAGCCCGGCCCAGCTCGGACGCACTCTCTGCACCGAGGTAGCCGAACAGGTTCCGTACTGGGTCGCAGTCCTGACCCCGGCGGAGCGACCGTTGCTCACCGAACGGTCGACGGAATTCGAGCAGGCATCGGTGACGTTCGCGTTGCCCGACGGCGCACACCGCCGCCGCGTTCTGCTGCTCGCGGCCCTGGGTTCGGCCGTGTCCACGTGGCAGGCGAACAACCACCGCGGCTCCTCGGCCGGCGTGCTGGTCGACCTCGATCTCGAGAACACCGGTGCAGTGCACCCGGTCCGGCTTCCTGCGCTTCGCACCGACGCTCTCGCCGTCCCCTCTCTCCGCGAGCACCTCGTCGACGACGTCTCGAGGCGGCTGGGCTCGGTGCCGAACGGCGGCCGCGACTACGCACTGACTCGCAACTATCCCGCGCTGGCCTCGCGCGCAGGAGCTCAGATCATCGTGCGTGAGGATGCACTGGCAGAGCCCAGCCGCGATCACGCCATCGACTTCGGGATCTCCGTGACCGATGCGGGTACCGCGACGGCGCGCATCACCTGGGCTGCGAACCTGCACGGCGTCGACGAACTGATCCGACTGTGGTCGGCGGCCGTGCACAGCCTCGCACTCGCCACTACAGGCTCTTCAGCAGCCTGACGTCGTCCTCGATCCCCTCGGGGGGAGTTTCGAGGATCACCGGCGCGTCGGCAGCCAGTGCGACGGCGGTCAGAATCTCGGCGTCGATCGTTCCCGTGCCGAGGTTCGCGTGCCGGTCTCGCGCCGAGTCGAACTCGTCGCGCGAATTGTTCAGGTGCACCAGATCGATTCGTCCGGTGATGGCCTTGATTCGGTCGACCACGTCGACGAGATCCTCGCCCCCGGCCCACGCGTGACAGGTGTCCAGACAGAATCCGGCACCGAACTCACCGATCGCGTCCCACAACCGGGCGATGTCGTCGAAGTGGCGCGCCATCGCGGAGTCTCCGCCCGCGGTGTTCTCGACGAAGATCGGCACCGCGAAGCCGCCCTGCTCCGCTTGGCGCTCGAACAGCTTGCGCCAGTTGTCGATTCCCTTGGCAGTGTCCTCGCCCTCACGGACGTGGCCGCCGTGGACGACCAACCCGATGGCCCCGATCTCGGCCGCAGCAGCGGCCTGCTCGATGACGGCCTTGCGCGACGGAATACGGATCCGATTGTTCAGGCTCGCCACATTGAGGACGTAGGACGAGTGCACCACCACGTCGACGTCGCCGGTCAGCAACGCCTCGCCCTGAGGGTGCGGGGAGAGCTTGTTCCACTTCTGCGGATCGGTGAGGAACATCTGGACGAGGTCGACGCCGAGGGCCTCGGCCGTGCCGAGAGGGTCGCTGCTGTCGCGGACGTGGGCTCCGATGCGCATGACGCCCATCATAGGGGTGGTGTTCAGGGTCTCCCCTGATAGCGACGGGCGCAGAACGCTGGAACACTGGCACCCATGAGCGACATCGCCGCACGTGCGGTCAACGTATCGAAGGTCTACGGATCAGGGGACACCCAGGTCCACGCACTGTCCGGGGTGAGCGTCGACTTCGCTCGCGGAGAATTCACCGCCATCATGGGCCCGTCGGGTTCGGGGAAGTCCACGCTCATGCACTGCCTGGCCGGCTTGGACAACGCATCCTCGGGAACGGTGACCATCGGCGACACCGAGTTGACGGCACTCTCCGACAAGGAGATGACCGGATTGCGAAGGGACCGAATCGGATTCGTGTTCCAGGCCTTCAATCTGGTGCCGACGCTCACCGCGCTCGAGAACATCACGCTGCCCCTCGACATCGCCGGCCGCACGCCGGATCAGGGATGGCTCGACACCGTGGTCGACCGACTGGGCCTGCGCGACCGCCTCGATCACCGCCCCAGCGAGCTCTCGGGCGGACAGCAGCAGCGAGTGGCATGCGCCCGCGCACTGGCAGGTCGACCCGACATCGTGTTCGGCGACGAGCCCACCGGCAACCTCGACTCCCGCTCGTCCGGCGAGGTGCTGTCGATTCTGCGCACTGCCGCAGACGAATTCGATCAGACCGTCGTCATCGTCACGCACGATCCGCGCGCGGCCAGTTACGCCGACCGCGTCGTGTTCCTCGCCGACGGCGCAGTCATCGATCAGCTCAACGCGCCCACGGCCGACGCCGTACTCGAGCGGATGAAGAAGCTGGAGACGGTCCGATAATGGCGCACTCGGCCTCCAAACACTCGGTCGCCGACAAGGCCCCACGCCGGGCCGCGTCGGGCAATCCCATGCGCAAGGTTTCGCTGAGAAACCTTGCTGCACATAAGGTTCGCCTTGCTCTGACCGTGCTGTCCGTCGTGCTCGGCACGGCATTCGTCGCGGGTTCCTTCGTGTTCACCGATACCCTCCAGCGCACCTTCTCCTCCCTGTTCGCCGATACCGCGCAGGGCGCGGACGTTCGCGTGAGCCCCGAGGACGCACGCTCGTCCGGCGTACCGAACGAGGACATCGCGGCGATCTCGACGTTGCCGAACGTGCGCGCCGTGTCGCCGTACGTCGGCGGGCAGTTGGTGCTGCTCGGCTCGGACGGTGCCGCCGTACAGTCCGGCGGCGCACCGACCATCGGTGAGTCGTACCTCCCGGACGACCAACGACTCGGTGATCCGACCACCTTCGTCGACGGTTCGGCTCCCACCGCTCCCGGTCAGGTCACGATCAACGAAGGTGGTGCCGAGCGCGCGGGACTGAAGGTGGGCGACGCCACCCAGGTCCTCGTGCCGTCCAAGGGCATCACCGACGTCACGATCAGCGGAATCTATTCGACGGCAACCGAATCCGGTGGCTACATCGGAATCCAATTCGTGCAGAGCCAGGCGAACGAGCTGTTCACCGACGGTGCCCACGTGCAGTACATCGACGTCGCGGGCAACGATCTGGCCGCGCAAGGGCTGACCCAGAGCGATCTTCGCGACGAGATCGCCGCGGCGTTTCCCGATCTGAAGGTCCAGACCGCCGCGGACGTACAGGCCGAGACTCAGGCCGAGGTCGAGTCGGCACTGTCGTTCATCAACTACTTCCTGCTCGCCTTCGGCGGGATCGCCCTGCTGGTCGGCACCTTCATCATCTACAACACGTTCTCGATGATCGTCGCTCAGCGCGTCCGCGAACTGGCACTGCTGCGCGCCATCGGAGCCAGCCGCGGACAGGTCAGCCGATCGGTCGTCCTCGAAGCTCTGGTCGTAGGCGTCATCGGCAGCATCCTCGGCTTCGTCGGCGGAGTAGGGCTGGCCTACGGGCTGCGGGCGCTGCTCAACGCCTTCGACCTGGGCCTACCGTCGGGACCGCTGGCACTGGAGCCGCGCACCGTTGTCGTCGCGTTCGCCGTCGGCATCGTCGTCACCGTGCTGAGCGCGTACGCCCCGGCACGGCGGGCGGCCAAGATTCCACCGGTCGCCGCGATGCGCGAGGAGTTCGCCTCTGCGGGCGACACCCTGCGCACCAGGACGTTCGTGGGCGTCGGCCTGGGAATCGCAGGCGCGGCCGCACTGATCATCGGCGCGCAGTCGACCGGCGGGGCGGCCGCTGCCACGGTCGGCGCGGGAGCCGTCGCGCTGATCGTCGCCACCGCACTGGCCGCGCCGTCGCTGTCACGGCCGGTGGTCGGCGCGCTCGGTGCCGTCATCACCCGTCCGTTCGGAGCGATCGGGCGCTTGGCCAGGACCAATTCGGTACGCAACCCACGACGCACCGCGGCCACCGCCTTCGCCCTGATGCTCGGCCTCATGCTCGTCACCGTCATCGGCGTGCTCGGATCCACTGCCAAGGCCAGCGTCGACTCACTCGTCGACACCGGCGTCGAGGCGGACTACATCCTCTCCGGTCCGCAGTCGATCGGCGTTCCGACCGGTGCCACGACCGCTGCACAAGAGGTGACCGGCGTGGACCGCACCGCGGTACTGCACCCGGTGTTCGTCACCATCGCGGGCCAGGAGGAGTACGGTGCCGCCATCGACGGCTCTCCCGAGGGACTGCTCGAGCTGTCGATGGTCCAGGGCACGGCGGACCTGGACAGCGACGGATTCTCGGTGTCGGAAACCGAAGCGGCCAACCGCGGATGGACGGTCGGAACCGAGGTCACCTTCGACACCGTGGACGGGGCGTCGGTCCCCGTGACCGTCACCGGTGTGTTCACCGACAATCCGCTCATCGGGAATTGGATCGTCTCCGGCGACATCTACCAGGAGGTGACGCCGTCCATCACCCGGTCCGACATTCTGGTTCTGATCAAGGCCACGCCCGGTACCGACCTGGACACGCTGCGAACCGATCTCGAAGCGGCGACCACGCCGTTCGTCGTCGTCCAGGTTCAGGACGTCGAGGAGTTCAAGGGCAGCCAGGGTCAGCAGATCGACACCCTGCTCGCCGTGCTGTACGGATTGCTGGCTCTGGCCGTTGTCATCGCCGTGCTCGGCATCGTCAACACGCTGGCCCTGTCCGTCGTGGAGAGGCGTCGGGAGATCGGCATGCTGCGGGCCATAGGAATGCAGCGTCCACAGGTTCGTCGCATCATCTATCTCGAGTCGCTGCTCATCGCACTGTTCGGCGCGATCGTGGGCGTCGTCCTCGGCATCGCGTTCGGGTGGGGATTCGTGCAGACTCTGCGCGACGAGGGCCTGGGCACCATGACCGTGCCGTGGGGCCAGGTGGTGGCGATGCTGCTCGGATCGGCCGTCGTCGGTGTGTTGGCGGCGCTGTGGCCAGCCGTTCGAGCCGCACGCACGAAGCCGTTGGAGGCCATCGCGGACCTGTAGGGACAGGCCCGAAACAGACCGGGCATTCCGCAACGTCACCCGATTGTTGTGGAATGTCCGGTTTTCCGCTTGCGTAAAAAGGCCATGCGCGTCTACCTTTGAGTCGGTAAAACAGTCTCAGAGACGGTTTGTGAGTCACAAACCGACTCCGTCATCACGGGTCGGGCTCGTGCAAGGAGAATCATGTCGATTCAGGACATCGATGCGCCGACCCGACTTTCTCTGGCCCCGTTGTGCCGGCCCGAACGCCGCGACACCCTGATGGCCCGCTACCGCGAGGTGGCTCACGCCCTGCCCGATGCCGTCGCACTCGACGTCGACGGCACCTCGCTGACCTTCGACGAGCTCCTCCACCGCGCCTACTCTCTGGCTCGCAAGATCGCCACTCTCTTCCCCGCCGATTCTCGGCCGCTCGCCGTGGACACCGACGCGACGACGAATTCGATCGTGCTGATGCTGGCCGTCGTCGCCGCGGGCCATCCCCTGGTGCCGCTCGACCCCATGCTTCCGGCCGAACGCCGCGCCACGATCATCGACCAAGCAGCCGCGACGGCGATCGACTCCGCCACCGTGGCCGCCGCCATGGACTCCTGTGTTCCGCTGCCGACACTGTCGGGCGACCACACCGCGGTGATCAACTACACCTCGGGATCCACCGGCACCGCCAAGGGCGTGATCCTGAGCCACCGCATGTGTCTGACCAAGGCATACGAGGTTGCCAACGCGTTGGCACTGAGCCCACACGACCGCGTCGGAAACTCGCTTCCGGTCAGCTTCGGTGCCGGCTTGAACACGTTGTTCGCCGGCCTGCTCAGCGGCGCCGCCGTTTACTGCCGCGACCCCAGGTCGGGTGTCCCCAGCAGCACCGTCGAGTGGACTGCCGCGCATTCCCTGACGACGCTGCACTGCTCGTCGTCGCTGCTGCGCGCAGTCTCCGCAGTCGATCACGGACCCACCGAGCACACAGCAGGCGGGCGCGGGGCCGTACCGACGCTGCGGGTGGTCATCACCTACGGGGAATCCCTGCACTCCGACGATGCCGACGGCTTCCGGCGGCGGTTCGACAGCCGAGCGACGGTGGTCAACTGGTACGCGACCACCGAGGCCGGTGCCGTCGCCTACGGCGAATACCCGCTCGAGCGAGCGCTGCCGTCGGGCTTTCTCCCCGCAGGCAGACCCATCCCGGGCAAGCTCGTCGAGGTCGTCGCCTCCGACGGTTCGACGTGTGCACCCGACGTGATCGGCGAAGTACGGGTGACGTCGAGCTGCTTGGCCGACGGTTACCTCGGCGGTGCCGGTCTGGACTCCCAACGATTCGCCGCGCTCGGCGACGGTCTGTTCCGGTACCGAACCGGCGATCTGGGACGACTCGACGAACACGGGACACTGCACCTGGCCGGACGCATCGACGACGCCGTCAAGGTGCGTGGCTACCTGGTGGAGCCGGCCGAGGTCGAGGCAGCGCTGCGCGCCATGCCGGAGATCGGCGACGCAGCGGTGATCGGCAGGACCTCCGGCACCGATACCGACCTGGTGGCCTACGTGTGCTCGGCTCGTTCCGGTCGGCGACCCTCCGTGGGCGAGATCAGAGCGTCACTGCGCCGGACGCTGCCGGAATGGATGGTGCCCACCCACATCGTCGCGCTCGACGCGATGCCGCGAAACGAACGCGGCAAGGTCGACCGAAGTGCACTGCCCGAGCCCGCCGATCGACGCGTCGAACGCACGGCAGTCGGCCCGACCGAGTACATCGTGGCCGAGGCCGCGCGCACCGCGATCGGGCTGGACACCATCGGCCGGGACGAGGATTTCCTGGCGCTGGGCGGCAACTCGCTGACCACCACGGCGATGCTTGCCCAACTTCGCGAGAGCCTGAAGATCGATCTGACGCCGGAGGATGTGTTCGCGGCGACCACTGTTCGAGCGCTGGCCGTGACAGTCGATGCCCGCCTCGAGGACGCGGCAACTGCGCGTCGGCGCACGACCGGCGAACACGATGTGCTCGTGCCGCTGCGCACGGAGGGAAGCAAGGCACCGATCTTCCTGGTCGGCGGAGCAGGCGTCGGTGCGATGGCGTTTCTGAATCTCGTCAAACACATCGACGACGACCGCCCCGTGTATGCGTTGCAGGCGCACGGCCGCGGCAAGCGCGGACGCCCGGACCGCACGATTCGGCGAACCGCGAAGCGCTACGTCGACGCCGTTCGCACAGTCCAGCCCGAGGGCCCGTTCCATCTGGTCGGTCATTCGCTCGGTGGCTGGATTGCCATCGCGATGGCGGAGGAGATCCGAGACTCCGGCCTCGGAACTCCCCACCTGCTGCTCCTCGACACGCGACTGTTTCGGCATCTGCTGGACAGGTTGCCCGGGGGTCGCGAAGTTCCGGCTGCTCCGCCGGCTCGGACGCGCGAAGACGCAGGCTTCCACCTCGGCCGCATCGGCACCGCTGCCCTCTGGCTACGGATGCAGTTCGCCGGGTTGCTGCGGTACCCGACGACGATGGAATGGTTGGTTTTCGCAAGCATCGGGTACGTGGCGTTGAACAAGCACGTTCCGACACCATGGTCGGGTTCGATGACCGTGGTTCGCACAGCAGAGAACGTGAAAGATCTCGAGTCGTGGCAGACCGTCGGTCGTGGTGAGCTGACCTTCGTCGACATCTCCGGGGATCACGTCGACATGTTGCGGGAACCGATGGCCGCGTACTTGGCCGAGACGATCACGAACACCTTCGACGACGCGGGCCTCGCACGCTGACCGACGGTCTGTCGCAGTGTCGGCTCAGCTTGTACGTTTGTGACCGAGGCTCACCGAGCCACGCGACGACCCGGGAATCACACGACGAGGAGGTCGACCATGAGTTCATCGTACGAATTGCAGTCGGTAGAACTACACAAGGACGTCCTGCGATACGTGGACATGGGCGACGGCCCGCCCGTGATTCTGGTGCACGGCCTGCTGGGATCGCATCGGTCCTGGGGCCCGCAGCTCGAACGTCTGTCGCACAAGTATCGGGTCATCGCGCCCGACCTGTTCGGGCACGGAGACTCCGACAAGCCGACCGGCGACTACTCGCTGAGTTCGCACGCGGCCACCATTCGCGACCTGATGGACCACCTGAACATCGACTCCGCACCGATGGTCGGTCATTCGCTCGGCGGCGGCATCGTCATGCAGCTGACGTATCTCTTTCCCGAGCGAGTCGATCGCCTGGCGCTGGTCAGCAGTGGCGGCCTCGGTCCGGAGGTGAGCCTGGTGCTCAAGGCAGCGACGCTGCCCGGCAGTGAGCTGGTGTTGCCGCTGCTCGCATCGGACTGGTTCCGTAGGAATACCGAAGGCGCGCTGGCGCAGTTGGGCAAATGGGGTCTGCCGGTCGCGCCGGGACCCAGCATGGCCGAGACCTGGAGGTCGTTCCGGTCTGTCGCAGACCGCTCCACCCGTGGGGCGTTCCTGGCGTCGACGCGGGCCGTGGTGGGCCCGCGGGGGCAGACGGTCAGCGCGAAGCAACACTTCGAGAAGTTCGAGTCCATTCCGTCGCTGCTGGTCTGGGGCGGCAAGGACCGGATGATTCCCGCCAAGCACGCCGACAACATTCGACGCGAGGTTCCGAACAGTCGCGTCGAGATCTTTCCCGACGCCGGCCACTTTCCCCAGCTCGACGAGCCGGACTTCTTCTTCCGACTGCTCGACGAATTCCTGGACTCCAACCGGACCGAGAAGAGCGCGCCTGCGGCGATCACCCCGGCGGCTGTTCCGTTGCAGCACCCGTGAGCGTGACACCGATGTTCCCGCTCGGCAGCGTGCTGCTCCCCGGCGAACGACTACCACTGCACATCTTCGAGCCGCGCTACCAAGCCCTGGTGCACGATTGCCTGAAGCAGGACGATCCGAGCTTCGGCGTAGTACTCATCGCGCGCGGGCACGAAGCCGGCGGCGGCGACGTCCGGCACGATGTGGCCACGACCGCACACATCATCGGTCACGAGTCCATCGGCGACGGCCGCTATCTACTCGAATGCGTCGGCGGTGAACGGATCAGGATCGACGCCTGGCTCCCGGACGACCCGTACCCACTGGCCGACGTTCGAGCATGGCCGGACGAAGACACGGACGCGGTGATCGCCGACACCGAATTCGACGCCACCTGGGCGCGGATCGAGGATCTCTACGAACTGATCGGCCGACTCGAATCGGCGGAGAACGTGGCCACACCGGGTGTTCCGGACTTCCTGGGCCTGCCGATCTCGGCCGCCGAGAAGATCTGGTCGCTGGCAGCACTGATTCCGATGGGTCAGTCCGATCGACTCGACATCCTGTCCGCGCCGGACGCCAGAGCACGCATGACCGCTCTCGACGACGCCATCGAGAATGTCACCGCCGTCGTGCAATTCCGATTGCAACCCTGAGACAGAAACACGTCAGGCCCGACATCATCGATGTCGGGCCTGACGTGCGTAGTAGCGGGGACAGGATTTGAACCTGCGACCTCTGGGTTATGAGCCCAGCGAGCTACCGAGCTGCTCCACCCCGCGTCGGGTGTTCACCACGCTACATGCCATCTCGGCAGTCTCCCAATCGCCAGGTCAGCCGCAGGCTCTACGGTTCCGAAGTATGACCACCGCGCTTTCTCCCGTCCTGACCTTTCCGCACGCCGGCGTCGCGCAGATCACGCTGAGCAACCCACCGGTCAATGCACTGACCCGTCCGGCGACGCGGCGACTGCGCGCCCTCCTTCTCGAGTTGATCGACGATGCTGCGGTCCGGGCGGTCGTTCTCACCGGCGACCGGGTGTTCAGTGCCGGCTCGGACATCTCCGAGATGCCCGAGATGCAGGACGGCGGTGACGTGCTCGCCCGCAAGAGCATTCTCGAGAACGCCACCCTCGAGATGCTCGACGATCTACCGCTGCCCACGGTCGCGGCAATCGACGGATTCGCGTTGGGCGGCGGCCTCGAACTGGCGCTGTGCTGCGATCTCGTCGTCGCCGACGAGGGGGCTCGACTCGGACTCCCGGAAATCGACCTCGGTGTGATCCCCAGCAGCGGCGGGTCCATGCGTGCGCTGCGGCGGGTCGGTCAGGCGCGCGCCGCCGAACTGGTGTTGCTCGGCGAGCCCATCCCGGCCGAGACCGCTCTGGAGTGGGGCCTGATCAATCGAGTCGCGCCGCGCGGACAGTCCTTGTCGGTGGCTCTGGGATTGGCGCAGGCGCTGGCGCGAAAATCCCGCTCTGCTGTTCGGGCGAACAAGCGCGCCCTCGCGCTCACGTTCGGCGAGTCCCCAGGCCTGCCCGCACGACGGGCATTGCCGGTGTTCGAGGAGGCGTTCGAGTCGGCCGACGGCAAGGAAGGCGTGCGCGCCTTTCTCGCCAAGGAGTCACCCGAGTTCGGATAGGCGGCGCTTGACCAGAATCGTTGCGCCGGTGACGATCTCCCATCCGATGATGGTGTAGACCGAGATGCGCTCGAATGTTCCGCCGCCGAGGATTCCGGTGTCGGCGAGAAACAGCGCCAGCCCCACCAGTCCTGCCACTCCTGCAGTCGCACTGCCCACGGTGTACCAGCGCGGCGCACCGACGCGGCCGCCGTATCGTCCCGCGGCCAGCAGCACCAGATTGCCGCCGACGATCGCCATGCCTGCACCCACCGCATGGGGCGTCGATGCCCCGTCGACCGAGGCGTGGGCGAGCCCGACGACGATGCTGCCGACACCGTGCACAACGGAGGTGCCGGCCAGGATCCACCGCGCCCGGCCTTCGAAGAGCACGGACAGTCCCAGCCCCGCCAGGAGGAACAACGTGCCGTCGACGACGAAGCCGGTGTTCATCACCGCGTGCAGCGGCGAGATGTCGGGGATTCCGAGGTCGCTGATGTTGTTGCGGGCGTAGCTGTACGGCCGGTCCGTCCAACCGAGCGCGGCCACGGCTTCGGCGGCCAGATACGTCACCCCGCCGACGAGGAAGGCTCCGGCTGCCAGGACGGTAGTTCTCTTCACAGCTGCATGACCCATCTCGGCTCGACCCCGATGGGTCATTTCGCAGGCTCCACTCCCGGAGCCCCGATACACCCGTCGTGTACCGATTGGTACAGTACCGGCTCATGAGCGATCGCCACGACGTGGTGCCGGTACTCGCAGGGGTGTTCCGCGACCACGGATTCGACGGGTCGACCCTCGCGGTCATCAGCAAACAGACCGGCCTGGGGAAAGGTAGCCTCTACCACTACTTTCCGCGTGGAAAGCAGGAGATGGCCGAGGCCGTCCTCGACGACGTGGAGCGGTGGTTTCACCACAACGTGTTCGAGCCGCTGCGACACGGCACCGATGCCGCGTCGACCACCCACGAGATGTTCGAGCAGACCGCGCGATACTTCCGGTCCAATCGTCTGGTGTGCCTGTTCGGAGCGTTCACGCTCGGTCTCGAACGTGCGGTGTTCTCGGGCCGCGTCACAGCGCATTTCACCCACTGGATCGACGCCCTCACGCCGGTACTGCGCCGGCTGGGACACGGCGACTCGGCAGCCGAACTGGCCGAGGAGATCGTGGCCGGGATTCAGGGCGCGTTGGTGCTCTCACGCGCCTCGGACGATGCAACGCGGTTCGATCGACTGCTGGCACGCCTGGAAGCCTCGGCAGCACGGGTGCCTGCGGGGGTGCACGTATGACACCGAAGCCGGCACCCGAGCTGAAGACTTTCGGAATACGAGAACTGCTGCGGCTCATCGTCATCGGATCGGTGTTGGCGTACTTCCAGCTCGTCGCGATCGGCCGTTGGGTGCGCGCGCCACGGCGCGGGTGGCCACTGCACGCCTCGGAGGCCGTCGTCGACGCCTTCTTCGTACTCGGACCCACCTTCGTCAAGGTCGGTCAGTTGATGGGGTCCTCGCCCGGACTGTTTCCCAAGGTTCTCGCCGATACCTGTCTGCGCTGCCTCGACGAGGTGCCACCGTTCCCCGGTTCGCAGGCGCGCGCGGTGATCGAGGCCGATCTGGGTCGCGGAATCGACGACCTGTTCTCCTCGTTCGACGACGTACCGCTCTCGTCCGCCTCGGTCGCTCAGGTGCATCTGTGCGTGCGCCGCGACAACGGCCGTGAAGTGGTCATGAAGGTGCAGCGGCGAGGCATCTACCACCGCATGAAGATCGACCTGCGCATCGCGTACCTCATCGCCCGCGGACTCGAGAAGTTCATTCCGTTCTTCGCCACGGCCAACGCGTCGGCGATCATCGTCGACCTGCACGCCGCTACCTTCGCCGAACTCGACAGCGCCGTGGAAGCCAAGCGCCAGGACAGCTTTCGCGCGGCCATCGGTGCGTTCGACGACAACGCCCACGTCACCGCGCCCGAGGTGTTTCTCGACTACTGCGGTGGGCGCGTCATCTGCATGGAACGCATGCACGGCTCCCCACTCGACCGTTACGAGCCAGGAGAGCAGTCCGAGCTCATCGTCCGCCGCGCCGCCAAGGTCTGGATGGAAGCCCTTGTGCTGCACGGCCTCTTCCACGGCGACGTGCATGCGGGCAACGTGTGGGTCCTCGACGACGGCAGAGTGGCATTCCTGGACTTCGGAGTCATGGGCGAGGTGGACGAGCAGTGGCGCGCGCTTCTGCTCGATCTCTTTCACGCCACCGTGATCGACGGCGACTTCACCCGGCTCGCCGGTACCGTCAAGCGGCTGGGAATCGTTGCCCCGCAGATGGGTTCCGACGCCGAGGTCGGCGCGATCCTGCAGTCGGTGTTCGCTCCGATGCTCTCGGCAACTCTCGCGCACTTCAGCCTGGCGGACTTCATCCGAGCGCTGGTGAACATGGGCAAGCAGTACAAGACATCGAGCCCGGAGGAATTGATCCTGGTGGCCAAACAACTCGGCTACTTCGAGCGATACGCCATCGAACTCGCCCCGAACTGGGCGCTCGGGACCGATCCGTTCGTGTTCAAGAACGTCTTCCCCGCCGAGATCGCGGCACTGGCCGAGGCGAGGGGCGTCGAGCTGCCGGAGTGAACCGGCAGCTCGACACAGCGTCAACGGGTGCTGAGTCAGTGAGTGAAGTCGAGCACCACTTTGCCTGCCGCAGTGCGGTTTTCCAGAGATGCGATGGCGGCAGCCGCATCGGCGGCCGGGAACACCGACGGCTCCGGCGCACTGAGCGATCCGTCGGCGAGGAGCGGTTCGATCTCGGCCCACTGGGTGGCGAGGTAGCCCGGGCGCGTCATCCACCATGCACCCCAACCGACGCCGACGACATCGACGTTGTTGAGCAGCAATCGGTTGACCTTGACCGTCGGGATCTCGCCACCGGTGAAGCCCAGCACCAGGATTCGGCCCGACGGTGCAAGCGAGCGGATGCTGTCGGTGAACCGATCACCACCCACCGGATCGACGACGACGTCGACGCCACGGCCGCCGGTCAGTTCCTTGACCGCGTCCTTCCAACCGTCGACCAGCACCACGTCGGTGGCTCCGGCGGATCGCGCGATGTCGGCCTTGGCCTCCGTGCTCACGACGGCGATGACGCGAGATGCGCCGAGCACCGGAGCCATTCGCAGCGCGGAGGTTCCGATGCCCCCTGCTGCGCCGTGCACCAGAACCGTCTCGCCCGGCGCCAAACGGCCACGTTCCCGGAGCGCGAAGTGCACCGTCAGGTCGTTGAACAACAGCCCAGCGCCTGCGGAGAGGGACACCGACTCGGGCAGCGCGAACACCGTGTCCGGGGATACGACGGCGACCTCGGCCATACCGTCGCTCAGCCCCGTCAGTGCGGCTACTCGATCACCTGCGGAGAAGCCGGACTCCGGCGGTGCCGACCGAACGATGCCGGCGATCTCGCTGCCGGGTACGAACGGCAACTCGGGCTTGTACTGGTAGAGCCCGCGGGTGAGCAACGCGTCGGGAAAGGCGACGCCCGCAGCATGGACCTCGATGACCACCGACCCGTCACGCGGGGCGGGTTCGTCGATGTCCACCACACTCACCGAGTCGGGTCCGTCGAGGCTGGAGATCTGTACCGCGCGCATGAATGGTCCTCTCGGTCGGGATCGTTCCCTCACGCCACCGTACAAAACAACAGAACTCACCGTGGCTACCGGCATGCGCGAACAGGGGTGTGCTCCAATCGACGGATGAACACTCCCCTCACCGTCGTGCGGCCCGAGGGTGACGCCCGCGGCGGCGTCATCGTCATCCAAGAAGCCTTCGGCGTCACCGACCACATCGTCGACGTCTGCAATCGGGTCGCGGCCGCAGGTTGGGTCGCGGTCGCTCCGCATCTGTTCCACCGGCAGGAGGGCGTCACCGTGCTCGACTACACGGACATGGACTCGGCCATGGCGGCCATCGGGAAATTGAAGGCGGACGAGGTGGACTCCGACGTGGACGCGGCAGCCAGTGCCCTCGCCGAGCTCGGATTCGAGCCCTCGTCCATCGCCATCGTCGGTTTCTGCATGGGCGGCACCGTTGCGTTCCAGACCGCTGTCCGACGGCAACTCGGTGCGGCAGCGACGTTCTACGGCGGCGGAATCACCAAGGGCCGCTTCGGTTACCCCGCGATGGCGTCGGTGGGTGACGCCCTCGCGACACCCTGGCACGGCTTCTTCGGAGACCTGGACGAGGGCATCCCCTTCCAGGAGGTGGAAACGCTGCGCGAGATCACCGCAACGTCCCCGGTCGACACCGAGATCACCCGTTACGCCCACGGCAAGCACGGGTTTCACTGCGACGACCGCCCCGCGGTGTTCGACGCCGATGCCGCGGCCGACGCCTGGGGCAAGACTCTCGAGTGGTTCGACGCCCATGTCGCACGCTGAGCCACCCCGCTCCGACGCCGAACTCGCGGAGGAGACGGAACATGTCGTCGCCTTCTGGACCGAGCTGTCGCTGCCCGGACTGTTCGACGTCCACACGCACTTCATGCCGAAGAACGTGATGGACAAGGTGTGGAATTACTTCGACAGCGCAGGGCCGCTGACGGGCAGCGTCTGGCCCATTTCGTATCGTTTCGCCGAAGACCGACGGCTGCAGGTCATTCGAGGTTTCGGGGTACGGCACTTCACCTCGATGATCTACCCGCACAAGCCGTCGATGGCCGCGTGGCTCAACTCGTGGGGTGCCGACTTCGCGGCCCGAACCCCCGACTGCCTGCAGACCGCCACCTTCTACCCCGAGGACGGGGCCACCGAGTACGTCGAGCAGGCGTTGACGAACGGCGCTCGAATCTTCAAGTCGCACATTCAGGTCGGTAACTACTCACCGAACGATCCCCTGCTCGACGGCGTCTGGGGCGCACTCTCGGACGCACAGGTACCCGTGGTGATCCACTGCGGGTCCGGTCCGGCACCCGGCACCCACACCGGACCGGAACCGATTGCCGCACTGCTGCAACGGTTCCCCCAGCTCCCGTTGATCATCGCGCACATGGGCATGCCCGAGTACGTCGACTTCCTCGACCTGGCCGATCGCTACGAGAACGTTCGACTGGACACCACGATGTCGTTCACCGACTTCTCGGAGGCGGGCGCACCGTTTCCGAGACACGAGCTGCCACGACTGCTCGATCTGCAGAATCGCATTCTGTTCGGCAGCGACTACCCGAACATTCCGTACCCGTATCTGCACGCCCTGCAGGCAGTAAGCCGACTCGACCTGGGAGACGACTGGGTTCGCGCAGTGTGCTGGGAAAACGGGGCTGCACTGTTCGGCTAGAGCAGTTCTCTAGCCGACCCAGAACTCGGCAATACGCTCGGCGATGGCATTGCCCTGCGCACGTCCGGCCACGGCCGCGGCCGATCGGACGGCGATGTCGGTGGCGTCGGGTCCGATGGCAGCCGACGAATCGGCGTCGGGTGCAATCACTTCCACCTTCGAGCCACCCTTGACCAGCCGCTCTCGTTCGATGTCGAAGGGATCGTGCTCCAGGTCGAGTGCGCCGACTCTGAACACCAGTACCTTCTCGAAACCGACTGCCAGATCGGCGTTTTCGCTCGCGCGGATACCTCCGTCGACGTAACGATGATCGCCGATCGTCACCGGGGGCCACATTCCCGGGATGGCGCAGCTCGCGGCCACCGCGTCGACCAGTTGAACGCCCGAGCCACGGTCGAGAACTCGATGCCGGCCCGTCAGCGCGTCGACGGTGACGATCCGCAGATCGCGGCTCGGCCACGAGTGCGACGGCAGCCGTCGTTCGATGATGGCCCTGCGCTCACGCTCGGTGATCGTCGAGGCCGCCAGTGCCTCGGCACCGATGCGCCTGCGAGTGTCGATGGCACTGCCGTCCGAGTTCTGAGCCGCTCGAGCCAACATGGAGACCAGTTCGTCGATGGTCGCCTCGGCATGCGGTTCGTGGTCCTGCTTCGCCTCGTCTGCCTGACGCTCGAACAGTTCGGCCAACGCGGTTCCGCTCGAGATCTGCGCTGCCACCGAGGAGCCTGCCGATGTTCCCAGCAGCATCTCGGCATCTGTGACGTCGGCTCCGGATTCTGCCAATCCCAGTAGGACACCCGTCTGCCACGCAATACCTGCGACTCCGCCGCCGCCCAATACGAGTGCTCGCCTGGTCATGGTCGTACTCCTTCTTCGAAAAGATCCGTCAGGAACTTACAGCGCCGGTGTGTACACGTGGACGCAGCCAGTCGATGAGATCGTCGAGTACGCGCTCCTTCTCCGGTTCGTTGAACACTTCGTGGAACAGCCCGTCGTACGTTTTCAGGGTCAGGTCGTCGGATCCGGCGAGTTCGGCGACGAGTTCGCTGCCCGAGACATCGGCCAATCCGTCTGCCGTCCCGTGCTGGAGCAGCACGGGAATCTTCAGCGACGGCAACCGCGCGGGGAAGGTCTCCCCGACGCCGAGCATCGCTGCGGCCAGGCCCGCCGGAACGGTGCCGTGGTAGCCCAGCGGATCGGCGACGTAGGCGTCGACGACGCTCTTGTCGCGCGAGACGAGCTTGGGGTCGAGTTTCAGTACGGGCATTGCCGGTAGGAATCGTCCGAGGACCTTGCCGACCGCCACCAGGGCTTTCGGCTGACCCACACTGGGAGCCACCGCGGGCCCGGACAGCATCAGACCGTCGAGGTCGCCCTGATGGTCCAGTGCGTACGACAGTGCGATGGCACCGCCCATGCTGTGGCCGAGCAGGAAGGTGCGCTGATCGGGATGCTCAGCAGCTGCGATGCCGAACAGCGTGTGCAGGTCGTCGGTGAAGTCGGACCATTTCTCCAGCGACACCCGTTTGCCCCCGGATCGCCCGTGTCCGCGGTGGTCGGGCGCGTAGACGACGAGACCGAGCGAGCCCAGCCTTTCGATGACGTGCCGGTACCGGCCTGCGTGCTCGGCCAGGCCGTGGGCCAGCACCACGATCCCGGTCGACGTGGTTTCGGGGGTCCAGACGTCGTAGACGATTCGGGTTCCGTGGACTCCGACGAACGACGACTCGACATGCTTCATTCGGTCACCGTACAAGGGCAGCGGGTCGTGCGACGGCCCATCGGCGAACCCGCAAAGATTCGCTCGAGTAACTATCCTGGTCGAGCGGGCGATGTCATTGTGAGACGCCACTACCGCCCTGCCTCGGCCCGAGGCTCGGCCACAACCCAGGAGTTACGAATCCAGAATGCGTGATGAGTCCGCCACTAGCACGTCGCCGCGGTGGCGCGACCCGAAGCGCTATCTGTGGCCGCTGGGGTTGATCATTCCCCTGAGCCCGTTCCTGGCCTGGGGTCTGGTGTCGCTCCTCGGCCCCGGTGCGTTCTGGACCCTCGGCCTGATGATCATGGGCGTCGCACTGCCACTGGTGGACAAGTTCGCCGGAGTGGACCGCAGCAATCCCCCGGACGAGGCGATCGCCGCACTGGAGAAGGATCCGTACTACCGCTGGTGCGTGTACCTGTTCCTGCCGCTGCAGTACGCGGGGCTCGTCGCCGCCTGTTATCTGTGGGCGCACGGGCCGTTGGGCGTTCCCGAGCGAATCGGCCTGGCCATCACGGTGGGCATCGTCGGCGGCGTCGGCATCAATGCCGCCCACGAACTGGGGCACAAGCGCGAGCTCCGCGAGCGTTTGCTCTCCAAGGTGACGCTGGCGCAGACGCTCTACGGCCACTTCTACGTCGAGCACAACCACGGCCACCACCTCCGCGTTGCCACCCCGGACGATCCGGCATCGGCGAAGTTCGGCGAGTCGTTCTGGAAGTTTCTGCCGCGCACGATCGTCCACGGGTTGCACTCGGCCTGGGACCTCGAGTCCCGACGCCTCGCTCGGCAGGGCATGTCGAGGTGGACCCACAAGAATCACCTGTTCAATGCCGGTGCCATGAGCGTATTGCTGTTCGGCGTCCTGATCGCCGTCTTCGGCACGGTGATCGTGCCGTATCTGTTGATTCAGGCCGCGATCGCCATCGTCCTGTACGAGGCGGCCAACTACCTCGAGCACTACGGATTGCTGCGACAGAAGCGTCCCAGCGGTCGATACGGAAAGCCGACCCACCGGGACAGCTGGAACAGCGATCACCTCTGGAGCAACCTGTTCCTCTATCACCTGCAACGTCACAGCGATCATCACGCGAATCCTGTGCGTCGATACCAGGCTCTGCGCACCGTCGACGAGTCCCCGCAGCTACCGGCCGGCTATGCGGTGATGATCTTCTGCGCGCTGGTACCGCCACTGTGGCGCAAGGTGATGGATCAACGGCTGATCGACTTCTACGACGGTGACCCGGAGCTCGTCAACGTCGACCGTTCCGACCCCAAGGCAGTGCGGAAACTCGAGCGACTGTGCGTCGAGCGAGCCGAGGCACACTAGGCGGCCGTCACACCGCTGCTGGTTCGTCGGTCTGTGCGCGCAGATAGCGGCCGAAGTGCGGCACCGTGAAGGCGATGGTGCCCCGCTCGGCCGAGTAGATCAGGCCCTTCTTGATCAGTCCGTCCCTGGCGGGAGACAGTGACGCCGGCTTGCGCCCCAGCTCGGTCGCTACGGCAGAGGTCGGCACCGAGCCGTCGTCCACCGACAGTTCGGCCATCGCACGCATGTATTCGCGCTCGGCAGGCGTCGCACGCTCGTAGCGGGAACCGAAGAATCCGACGGCCAGTTCCTCTTCCGCCGTCGGGGCAGCGACACGCACGTCCTCGACGGTGATCGGGGTGTCGGCGGCGAGATCCCATGTCGCCTTGCCGTAGGCCTGCACGAAGTACGGGTAGCCGTCGGCGGCCGCATACAGCGCGTCGAGCGCGTCGGGGGTGAATTCGACGTCCTCGCGATCGGCCGGGGCGATCAGAGCCAGGTCGGCCGCGGCTCGTTCGAGTCGGCCGATCCGGTGGTAGCTGAAGAGGCGCTCGGAGTAGCTCTTGGACGCCGACAGCACCGCAGGCAGGTGCGGCAGCCCCGCCCCGACGATGATCAGCGGCGCGGTGTCCTGACTGAGCTCGTGGCAGGCGGCGCACAGTGCGGAGATGTCCGCGGCACCCAGGTCCTGCATCTCGTCGATGAAGATGGCGATGCCCACGCCCACGTCGCCGGCCAGCGCGGAGGCGTCAAGCAGCAGTTCCACGAGGTCGATCTCGATGTCGCCGGAGTCGGCGCGGCCTGTCTTCGCCGGAACGTCGATGCCGGGCTGCCACCGCTCCCGCATGCCCTTGTCGGCCGTGGAGCGCAGGGCGAAGGCCTTGAGCACACCGAGGAATTCGTCGACGCGTTCGGGATCGCGATGCGAGGCCGCGATGCCGCGGACCGCCATGTGCAGCGCCGACGACAGCGGTCGACGCAGTTCCTGGTCCGGGCGGGCCTCGATCTTCCCGGTGCCCCATCCACGGGCGATGGCCGCGGATCGGAGCTGATTGAGCAACACCGTCTTCCCGACGCCTCGCAGCCCGGTGAGTACGACACTGCGCTCCGGTCTGCCGCGGGTGATGCGTTCGAGCACGACGTCGAAGGCGTCGAGCTGCTTCTTTCGGCCTGCGAGCTCGGGTGGGCGCTGGCCGGCGCCGGGAGCGTAGGGGTTACGCACGGGGTCCATGGGGCCAAAGTTACAACGAATCGTGCGATATATGCGGACATCTAGTTCGTGTCCTAGAGATCGGAATTCACTCGATACTTGCGCGCGGCTGCGGCGAAGGGCTACTTTCTGGGGTGTGAAGCGCATTCTCGTAGTACGCCGCCGTAGCGGGGTCTGATTCGGACCGACCCCTCGCTGCGGGTCGTCGTGCTCTCTCGGTCCTCCCTTCACATTCGGAAGACCACCCTCATGAATTCACTTGCTTCCACCTTTGCCACAGATCCGTTCCATGCCCGCTTCGGCTGCGCCCTGCCGCGCACGATGCGCGACGAGATCACCTGGCAACACATGTCGTGGGCACACTTCGCCGACCGCTTCTCGCCCACCACCGGACCGCTTCGACTGGGGTCATGGACTGCCGACAGCGCAACTGGCGGTCGGACTGCTTTCGACGCGACCTTTGGCGTCGGCGACACGATCATCGCTTGTGCGGCAACGACTTACGGGCCGATCGAAGCATTGACGTCGATGCTCCACGACGCCGGATTCCGCATCGAGATCCTCTCGTTCCACCAGCAGATCATCGGCGACGAGACCGCCACCTTCGTCCTGGCCGAGCACGACGGTCGCCGCGAATGGTCGATGGGCATGGATGCCGACGCCGACCTGTCGTCGATCAGGGCCATCCTCGCCGGGGCGAACATCCTGCATCGGTAGCCAAAACTCCGAGTTCGCAGTTGTGCAGCAATAAAGACCCTCGTTGTCCGCACAACTGCGAACTCGACGCGCACAATCTCCTGCATCGGTAGCACTTTCTATCCCCGTCTAGCATTCATGCCAGACAGGCACAGATCTCGCTAGGGCATCTCGATCGTCTCGGCGCGGCGCACTTCGGCCAGTGCGTACCGCAGGTAGGTCTCGGCGCGGCCGCGGCGCACTGCGAGAAGGTCGGCGACCACCAGTAGTGCATGCGCCGGACGCGGCCTCATACGCGACTGCTCTTCGACGTCGGAAACCCCCAGGGCCCCGGTGAGCACCTCGACGAACCCGGCGATGTCCAGATTCGGCAGCCAGTCCGCGGCGCGCACGGTTCGGCCCAGCACCTCCTGGACGTTCTCGCCGGTCAATCCATCGCTGTATACCTCTTCGAGCAACGTGCGTACCATTTCGGCATGCACTCGACCGGCCTGTGCCGAGTCCGAGCGGCCCAGAAGTTCGACGGCGTCGTCGAACGCGATCGGATCCCGCGCCGCCACAGCGGCGAGGGCATCGTTCGTGGCATCGGCGATCCTTCGCACCTCGGCGGGCCATTCGGCAGGCCAGGTGATGGGGACGGTGCTCGGGGGAACAGCCGCTGGGGAGGGGTCGGTCATCACAGCAGTCTCTCACTCGACGCCGACACGGTTCCTATTACCTGTAACTGGTGTTTATACTAAAGCGCGCACTGTGGCATCGGCCACACATGCGGATGTGGAGGAGGTGGGCTCGATGACCGAACGGAACACCGTCGCGTCGGATCCCGGCGAAGTGATGCTGCAGGCCAGAAACGTGAAGTTCGACTGGACCGACCTGCCGATGCACTGGGTGCCGGGCGATCCGTACACCACGCACGTACTCAATGTGCTGCACCTGATCCTTCCGGCCGGCGAGCACTGGTTCGTCGACACCTTCAAGGAAGCTCTGCCGTACATCGACGACGAGAAGCTGCGCGACGACGTCATCGGTTTCATCGGGCAGGAAGCCGTTCACGCCGAGGCGCACACCGGCGTGCTCGTGCACCTCCAGACCAAGGGCCTGGACCCGACACCGTTCACCGATCAGATGGAATGGGCCTTCGGCAAGGTCCTCGGATCCGACTCGGTGACGAGCCTGCGCTCGAAGAACAACCTGGTCGAGCGACTGGCTCTGATCGCCGCCATCGAGCACGTGACGGCGTTTCTCGGCGACTGGGTGCTCAACGCCGACGGTCTCGATCGCGCGGGCATTCACCCCACCATGCTCGATCTGCTGCGCTGGCACGGTGCCGAAGAAGTCGAGCACCGCTCGGTCGCATACGACACGCTCCGTTACTTCGACAAGCGCGAGGTCCGTCGCCTGCGCACCTTCGTGGTGGTCGTGCCGTTGATGGCCTACATCTGGATGCGCGGGATCATCTTCCTGATGAAGAACGATCCGGAGCTGCAGTCTGCACCCAAGTCCGTCCGCAAGCCTCGGTCGGCTCTGTGGCGGAAGTCGGTCAAACGCGGCACCCTTCCCGCGCTGACGCACGTCGGCCGCAGCATGTCGCGCTACCTCAAGAAGTCGTACCACCCCAGCCAGGAAGGCTCCACCGCACAGGCAGTCCGGTACCTCGCGTCCTCGCCTGCCGCGCAGGCTGCGGCACGGTGAAGCTCAACGCACGACGCGTCCCGCGGCTGCTTCCCAAGGATGCACCGCCCGACCTGCGCGGACGAGCACGTCCCGACCGCTCGATGCAGCTGCTCGGTACGTTCCTCAACGGGTACATGCAGGCGGCTGCCGGTGCGGAGTACAACGATGCCGTGGCAGGCCACAATCCCGATTCCGCGCTGAAGTTGGTCGTCACCGAGCGCGAGATCGTCGCGGAGGACAACGATGTCGCCGCTCTCACCCTCGCGTCGCCGACGGGGGAGCAGCTGCCGATCTGGCATCCGGGCTGTCACCTCGATCTGCACCTACCCTCGGGCCGCCGCCGGCAGTACTCATTGTGCGGCAACCCATCCGACCGTAGTTCCTATCGCATCGCGGTGCGCCGAATCCCCACCGGCGCAGGCGGATCCATCGAGATGCACGGGCTGCAGCCGGGCACCGAGGTCACCGTCCGCGGGCCGCGCAACGGGTTTCCGTTCGTCGGCGAGGGCAGCGCCCTGTTCATCGCGGGCGGAATCGGTATCACCCCCATCATTGCAATGGTCCGTGCGGCACGGATTCTCGGTATGGACTGGCAGTTCGTGTACTGCGGTCGCTCCCGCGACACGATGCCCTTCCTCGAGGAAATCGAGAGTTGGGAATCGGACCGCGTGTTCGTCCGCACCGACGATGTGTACGGCTACCCGACCGAGGGCGAACTGCTCGAGCGCGCCCCGGCAGGCGGTGCCGTCTATTGCTGCGGCCCCACCCCCATGCTCGACGCCGTCCGCCGCGACTTTCGCCAGTGCCCCGCCACCGCACTGCATTTCGAGCGTTTCGGGCCGCCGCCGATTCTCGACGGCACGCCGTTCGAGGTGCAGCTGATCAGCACGGGTGCCGTGCTCGACGTCGCCGCCGACGCCTCCGTGCTGACGGCGGTCAAGCAGCAGAAGCCCAACATCGCGTACTCGTGCCAGCAGGGCTTCTGTGGCACCTGCAAGGTTCGTGTGCTCTCGGGCGAACCCGAGCACCTCGAAACACGGTTGACGCCGGAAGAGCAACGCGATCACATGCTCATCTGCGTCTCCCGCGCACGCAGCGCACGCCTCGTACTCGATCTATAGAACGGAAAACTGTTGAGCAGCAACGCGGTTCGTACGACGGTCGTCAACGAGGGAATCCGACTGGCGGTGTTCGAGAGCGGCAACCCCGAGGGTGACCCGATCGTCCTCGTCCACGGGTGGCCCGATACCCACGAGCTGTGGAGCCACATCGTGCCCCAGCTCGAGGACCGCTTCCGGGTGATCAGTTACGACTCCCGTGGTGCAGGCGAGAGCTCGGTTCCCGCCGAGCAGTCGGCGTACAAGCTGGCCCGTCTGGCCTCGGATTTCTACGCTGTCGCCAACGCCGTCAGCCCCGACGCCCCGGTTCACGTGCTCGCCCACGACTGGGGCGCCGTGGAGGTCTGGGAAGCCGCTGCTCAACCGCAGGCGAAGGACCGAATCCGCTCGTACACATCGATTTCGGGACCCAACCTCGATCACCTCGGTAAGTGGTCGCAGTCGCGGCTTCGCAAACCCACGCTCACCGGTATCAAGCAGGTGCTCGCCCAGGTCCGCGCGTCGTGGTACACCGTCACCTTCCATATCCCCGGGCTCTCCACGCTGCGGATCAAGCGGCAGTTCGCCAAGGGTTGGCCTGCGTTCCTCCAGGAGTTCTCGGGAGTCGACCCGAAGCTCGTCACTCAGAACCCCACGCTGTGGTCGGATGCCACCAACGGCACCAAACTGTACCGCGCGAACATCATTCCGCTCCTGGGCAATCCACGCGAGCGGTACATCGACATCCCGGTGCACCTCATCGTCAACACCGAGGACGTCGCAGTGCGTCCGTATCACTACGACGACACCGGCAAGTGGGTGGAAGACTTGACCCGCAACGATATTCCGGCCGGACACTGGTCTCCGATCTCCCATGCCGACGACATCGCTCGATTGACGAGGGAGTTCATCGACTCGCTGGACCGCACCGACGGGTCACGGAACTAGCACCAGTTTGTGACGAGTGCGTGGGGCCCGTTCCCATGCACTCGCGACCTCGGCCAGTGGCACGTTCTCGTACTCCACCGCGATCTGCCCGGTGACGGCCCAGTCGGTCAGGGTGCGATACGCCTGGGAGGTTGCATCGGGTCCGTAGTGCATCGGCATGAACCCGACGATGCTCGCACCGAGCGACCGCATCAACTGAGCAGGTACTGTCATCTCGGAACCCGCTCGGTCGCCGATCTGCACCAGGCGAACGAGCCTGTTTCCTGCACGCAATGCCGCCAGAGCCACTGGGCCCCAGGCATAATCGACGACAACATCAGCGCCGGACGATGCCTGTCGAATCGCCGAGCTCATCTCGTCGATACCCTTGTCGCCAATGGCAACCGTGGCCGTGGCCCCGAGATCACGGGTGGATTCGAGCGCGTTCTGATCACGTCCGACGACTGTGATCGATCCTGCGCCGAGCAACCGCGCCGTCTGCACCGCAAGACGCCCGACCACCCCGGTCCCGCCGAGGATCACCACATTCTCCCCTGGCTCCATTCGACCCCCATGGGTCAGTGGCATCAACGCCGCAAGGCCGGCATTGCCCAGCGTCGCGGCGGTCGAGAAGTCCAGGCCGTCGGGTAATTGGATCAGCGACGTCGTCGGTACCAACGCTCGCTGAGCCATCGAACCGTAGGGCGGGACGGGCGGGGAGAAGTACACGCGCCGACCGTCCGACGTCGTACCGGCGCCTTCGATGCCGCTCACGGCCGGAAGGGACTTCGGGCTCAAATAGTGTGTGCCGGAGGCGATCACCACGTCGACTGCATTGAGCGTTGCGGCCGCTACGTCGATGACCTCCATACCCTCGGCCGGCGGCGGCTCGGCGTGATCGGCGTACCTCGGCACTCCGAACTCGGTCAGGACTGCTGCTCTCATATCCACCCCTTCGACGAATCTGTATTCACTGAATTTCGATTCAGTGTGTATCGTGACGGCAGAGGTGTCAACAGGAGGTAGGAAGCGGTGGCAGTCACCACAAGGGCGCAGCAGGCCGAACAAACACGAAACGAGCTGGAGAGCGCGGCCTGCATCGTGTTCGCCCGTTCCGGCTATCTCAACTCCAAGATCGTCGACATAACCAGACAGGCGGGCCGGGCAGCGGGGTCGTTCTACAACCACTATTCCGGCAAGGACGAACTGCTGTTGGCGCTCGCCGAGCAGATCGGCGTCGATGCCGACGCCATCGTCGCCACCCAGGACCCGGCGGCGCGCAAGCATCCGACGATGCGTCCCCACATCGAGGTGTTCTGGCAGTTGTTCACTCGACACCGTGTGGTGATCGATGCCCTCCGCGATGCAGCGCTGGTCAATGCGGACTTCGCTCAGCGAGTACAGCGATTCACGCAGGTTCAGTTCGAGCCGTGGGTCGACCGCCTCGCAAATTTCGAGAAGGCAGGCGTCGAGCTACCGGCATCCCCTGCCACCACCGCGATGCTGATCGGCGGCGCGGCGGAGAACTTCGCCCGGCTGTGGCAGGGCTCGCCCGAGGACGGTCTCGACGCTCTGGTGACATTCGTCGATCGGGGAGTCTTCGGATCTGCCACTCAGTGAGCCAGGTGCCCGCGCAGCGTCGACGCGGTGTACTCGGCGCGAAAGACCCCGCGCAGCTGCAGGATCGGAACCACCTGGTCCACGAAGTCCTCCAATGAGTCCGGGTAACGCGGACACATCAGGTTGAATCCGTCTGCGCCGCGGCCGATCCACGATTGCATCTCGTCTGCGATGGACTCCGGTGTGCCGATCATCGTGGCGTGCCCGCCGCCGGCCGCGAGGGTGCCGAGCAACTCCCGCACGGTGGGGGCGTCCTTCTCGACGATCCGCAGGATCGTCTCGTAGCGGCCCTGCGGTCCGGTGAACTCGGCCGCCGGCGGCAGGGGCGGTACCGGAGCAGCGAGTTCCCATGCAGCGCAGTCCTGTCCGGTGAACGTCGACAGCATCGCCAGCGACTGCTCGGTGGGCAGCAGCTCATCGAGTTCGGCCTTCTTGCGTCGGGCCTCGTCCATCGTCGACCCGATGTACGTCACCAGCCCCGGCATGATTCCCACTGCCGCGCTGTCGCGGCCCGCGTGGCGGATTCGCGTCTTCACGTCCTCGTAATAGCTCTGCGCGGCAACAAGATCGTAGGCGACGGCATAGATTGCCTCGGCGTACGCGGCAGCGAGATCACGACCCGGACCCGACGCCCCGGCCTGGAACAACACCGGCCTCCCCTGCGGTGAACGAGGCACCGTCAGCGGGCCGTCGACCCGAAAGTGCTTGCCATCGTGGTCGATGGCATGCACCTTGGTCGGGTCCGCATAGGCCCCGGCGCGATCGAGCGTCAACGCGTCGGCGTCCCACGAATCCCACAGCGCCAAAGCCGTATCGACGAACTCCTCGGCGCGCGCATAGCGCTCCTCGCGAGCCGGGATGACGTCCATCCCGTGGTTGCGTGCTTCGGCGTCGAACATGGAGGTGACTACATTCCAGCCGGCACGGCCACCGCTGATGTGATCGAGCGACGCCAACATCCGTGCAGCATGGAACGGGGTGTAGAACGTCGACGACACCGTGGTGACGAGACCGATATGCGTGGTGGCCCTGGCCATGGCCGACAGAGCGGTGATCGGCTCGAGGAACCAGGTTCCGGCTCCGGCGGGGTCGCGCACCGAATGTCCGTCGGCGAAGAACACCGCATCGAACTTTCCCCGTTCGGCGAGCTGGGCGAGTTCCTCGTAGTACGAGATATCGCCCAGGTCCTCCACTCGCGACTCGGGATGACGCCACGCCGCACTGTGGTGGCCACAACCGTAGAGAAAAGCGTTGAGGTGCATGTCAGTCCTTGACCAGGCCGCCGTCGACGACGAGATTCTGGCCGGTCACCGACCGCGCCCACGGCGAAGCGAAGAACAGCAGTGCGTCGGCGAATTCCTCGGGGGTGGTGACGCGCTGCAACGGGGTCGAGGCGGCGATGAAGTCGAATACCTCGGCCGGGGTCGCGGAGCTGGCGTCGGTGGTGCGCAGCAGTCCACCCGAGACCATGTTGACGGTGATGTTGTCTGCGCCCAGGTCTGCGGACAGAGTGCGGGTCAGCGAGAGCAGCGCCGCCTTGGAGGCCGTGTAGTCGTGGTAAGGCACCACTGGATTCTGGAACAAGTTTGTGCCCACGTTGATGATTCGGCCGAACCCCGCCTCGCGCATACCCGGCAGCGCGGCCTGGGTGGTGAGCAACGCCGCGCGGACGCTGCCACGCAACTGGGTATCGAAGCGCTCCCAGGTGATGGTGTCGGCCTTGGGCCGCGCATCTCCGTCGAACGAGAAATCGGCCAACGCGTTGTTGACGACGGTGGTGATCGGGGTGCCGAAGTGTTCACGTGCAGTGCCGAACAGCGCGGCGACGGCCGACTCGTCGGTGACGTCACCCTGCACTGCGATCGCGTTCTCGCCGAGCCGGTCTGCCAGCGCCTCGGCAGCATCTTTGCTGTTGCGGTAATCGATCACCACACGTGCACCCTGACCCGCGAACGCTGCGGCTATGGCCGCTCCCAGTCCGCGTCCACCGCCGGTGATCAACACCGTCTGCTCGTCGAATTTCATGCGCCTCGCCTCTCGTTCGAGGTCGGGACCGTCACGAGGGGACAGGAATACCGAACGTCACGACATTCCCTTCGCTGGTCCTAACCAGATCAGGTTCGACGGGTGTGTTCTCAGCCCCTGGGGGCACCCCGTGTCGCGCTCGACTGTACCCACAGGCCTCGATATGGCGCTGCATTGCCGTCGATACGGCTCTCTAGCTCAGTCGATAGATATCCGAATACGACGATGACAAGTTACTGTGCCGCCATGGCCGAACGCGTCTACCTGGAGTATCGCCTCGACGAGAACGTCATCTTCGTTCTCGACCACCGGACTGTCGAGGTGTTCGACGCCGCCGTGAGGATCGCATCGGGCGGGCGCTGTCGCTGGCACGTCGATCATCTGGGTGTGGACGCGAAGCCGACCCGGGACGGCACCAAGATCGTCCTCGGTCTGCGAGCATCCGACGGCAGCATCGGCTACGCGGGCGACCGAATGAAGTTCACCGTCACCGACGAGCAGTTGCCGTACCTGCTGGCGTTCTTCGACCGCGCCAAGGCGGCCAGAGCACTCAGCTGACGATCGCCCAGCCGTGCGCGGGCACCGTGATCCTGCCGCCGTCCAGATGTGCCTCGCCGGCGATCACGTCGCTACCCTCGACCGCGTAGTCGATGGTGTCGTCGCCGAGATTCAGTGCCACAGCGATGGATTCGTTGTCGGCAGACGCTCGGAAGACGAGTGCGGTGTTCGTCAGTTCGAGCGTTTCGGTGCGCGCGGAGTACAACCACGGGTTTCGACGCCGTACACCGATCAGCTCCTGATGAATACGGAAGACCGGCCAGCCGTACGGGGCGAGATCGTCGGACGTGTCGGGGTACTCCGGACGCACCTCGTCGTCGCCGCCGACTCGGTCCTCCTTGATACCGCGGAAGGCCTGCTCGTCGCCGTAGTAGACCATGGGCATACCGCCCACGGTGAACAGAACCACCAACGCATGCACCAGATGTCGCTCGTCCTCGATGACGCTGGCAATGCGATTGACGTCGTGATTTCCGACGAACGTGGCGGGCACGAAGGCGTCGAGCCACCCGTTGTGGCGCTCCAGCGCATGGGAGAGCTCGAAGAAGTTCTTCTCGCTCAGACCGCTCCAGATCGCCTTCCACAGCTCGTACTGGGTGACCGAGTCCAGTGTGGACGCCGAGACGATCCTGTCGTAATCGCCGTGGATGACCTCGCCGAGAAAGTATGCGTCCGAATGTTTCTCGCGGACCTTCGGCAGTACCGCGGCCCAGAAGCGCGGCGGCACTGCGTAGGCCGCGTCGAGCCGCCAGGCGTCGACGCCACGGTCCAGCCAGTGCGACAGCACGTCCACGACATACTGCTGCACATGCGGGCTCTCGTGATTGAGTGCCACCAGTTCGTCGTGGCCCTCGAAGTTGCGATGCGTGGGCTCGTCACCGGACCAATCGAGGTGGAACCACTGCGCGGCCTCGGAGTCCGGGCCCTCGTCGAGAGCCTGTCGGAACTTCGGAAAGCTCTGCGCCACATGGTTGAAGACGCCGTCGAACATGATCTTCAGGCCGCGCGAATGCGCAGCGGCGATCAGCGAGTCGATGTCCTCGTCGGTGCCGAGCCTACCGTCGACATGGTAGTAGTCGACCGTGTCGTAGCCGTGCTTCTCGGACTCGAAGATCGGACCGAGGGCGATACCCGACGCACCGAGCTCGAGTGCGTAGTCGAGCCACTTCTCGATTCTGTTCAGCCGGTGCAGATCCGACTGGGATTCGCCGTCCCAGCCGTGCACCGGCGCTCCAGTGAAGCCGAGCGGGTACAGGTGCCACCAGATGGCGTGCTTCGTCCACTCCATCAGGACTCCATGATCGAGTCGAGGCCCAGTTCGCCCGCACCGGTGTGACCCGAGAGGCTCGTCACCAGATCGAATTCGGCGAGCAGGCAACGTAGTACGTGCGCGACGCCCTCTTGCCCGCCGAGTGCCAGGCCGTAGAGGAACGGTCGGCCGAGCAGAACCGCATCGGCCCCGAGCGCCAGCGCTTTGGCCATGTCGGCACCGGTGCGCACACCGGAGTCGAACAGGATCGTCAGTTCCCCGCCCACAGCCTCGACGATGGACCGCAACGCGTCGAGTGATGCTCTGGCCCCGTCGATCTGACGACCGCCGTGATTGGAGACGACGATGCCGTCGACTCCGTGGGCGGCCGCCTCCCTGGCGTCGCCCACGGTGCAGATTCCCTTGAGCACGATCGGGCCGCTCCAGTGCTCCCGTAGGAACGCCAGGTTCTTCCACGAGAGACCGGGGTTGGGGAACATCTGCGCCCAATGCATGGCCGCTGCAACAGGATTCTCCTCGACCGGCTGCCCCAGGCCGGCCTGGAACGCCGGATCGGTCAGGTAGTTCTCGATGCCGAGGTTGGCCAGGAAGGGAAGGTAGCCGCGGTCGAGATCGGCGGGCCGCCAGCCCAGCAATGTCGTGTCGAGCGTCAGCACCAGTGTGGTGAACCCGGTGTCCTTCGCGCGCTGCAGGAAGCTCAGTAGAACCGATTCGTCCGTCGGCCAGTACAACTGATACCAGCGGGGCGCGTCGCCGCCCGCCTCGGCGATCTGCTCGAACGAGTGCGAGGCCTGCGTCGAATGGATGTACGGCACACCGAGTTCCGCGGCTGCACGGACGGTGGCGAGCTCTCCGTCGGGGTGCGCGAGAGTCTGAATACCCACCGGAGCGATCAGCAGCGGTGCAGGCATGTCGGTACCGAGCACGGTGCACGCGTGGTCGCGGGCAGCCGAGCTGCGCAGCATCCGCGGCGTGATGGCCCATCGGTCGAAGGCAGCCCTGTTCGCACGAGCCGTCGAGCCACTGCCCGCGCTGGCGACGATGTAGCCGAGAGCCTCGGGCGAGAGCGTCTTGGCAGCCTGGTCCTCCAGCCTCGCCAGGTTGGTGGTGATCGACGGTGTCTGCTGGGCGAACATCCCGGCGGCGTAGATGCCGAGTTGGTGATCGCTGAAGTTGCTGGGCCTGGCCTCGGTCATCGTTCGACCCTACCGGGGCACCGCCGAGGATCGGGCGAGAAATGCGTCGAGCAGAGCCGAGCAACGCACCCGAGCGGCAGGTTCGGCGTCGGCGATGGCCCGGCGAATCTCGTGCACGTCCACACCGTGTTCGACGCCGTCGCGGTCCCAGGCAGCGGCCCACGCGTCGTAGGTGTCGAGGTCGATCTCGGGGTGGAACTGCAGTCCGAGGTGCGGTCCGAGGACGAAGGCCTGTTGCGCGGCCTCGTTGCGGGCGATCACCGTGGCCTGCGGAGGAGCGGTGAAGGTATCGCCGTGGAACTCCATCCACGGTCCGGGGGCGATGAGCTCGGGGGCGGACGTCTCGACGTCGACGAATCCGTACTCGGGACGCTCGGACCTGCGAACGGTGCCGCCGAGTACCCGAGCGAGCAACTGCCCACCGAAGCAGACACCCAGGATCGGGACCTGCGCGTCGACCGCGTCCTGCACGTAGGCGATCTCCGGCGCGAGCCAGGTCAGCGTGTCGTCGTACGCGGCGTCGGGCGAGCCCATGACGAGCAGCAGCTGCGCGTCGGACAGCGGCGGCGGCGCGAGGTCGGGGCTGTGGTCGAAGGAGTGCACGTCCAACTGGAAACCCCTGGTGCGCAATTCGGCGTCGAGGGTGCCGATGTCGCGTCGCGCGAGAGCAGGGTCCTGATCGTGGACGAGTACTACGGCACGCGGGTCGTTCGTGTATGTCACAGGGCTCCTTTACGGTGTTCGTGCACACCGTACGACAGACTGGATCCGATGCCACCTCGTAGACGCACAGCCCGATCCACCACTGCCCGCACCGTCAAGGCCGGGCAGAGCAGCGCTGCCCGAAAGTTCGCGGCCGCCAAGAACGGTGAGCCTCCAACGACGAAAGCTGCCCCGAAGAAGGCCGCACCACGCAAGCGGGCAGCGCCGCGCAAGACGTCGCCTCGTAAGACTGCTGCCCCTGATCTGCGGGTTCCCGATCCCGGTGAGCGCGTCTGGGTGCTGGACGTGCCGTTCGAGGATCGGTCGGCGGCGGGCGCGGCCGGGGCGCGCTGGTATCCCGGGCCTCGGGTGTTCGCGTACTACGGCACCGAACTGCCGGAGTATCTGCAGCCGTACGAGTCGATGCCGTACAGCCTGCAGCGGTGGCTCGAGGACGATGCCAACGAGAACTGGCGTGACGAGGTGGTGCGCGAGCGCGCGATGCAGCCGCGTGAGACTCAACTCGAATCCGTTCGACGCCATCTCGCCGCGCTCGAGGCCGGGTTCCCCTACTTCGCGCAGATGGATTCGACGGGTCTTGGCAAGACGTTGGCGGTGTGCGAGGCCGTTCGGCAGATGTCGGCGGCCGAGATCGGCACGGTGCTGGTGGTGGCCCCCAAGGGTGCGTTGCCGGGGTGGCGTCGCACCATCGCGGACAGCGAGGCGGACATCGAGCCGTCCGAGCGCAAGCGTTGGCTGTTGATCACCTACCAGTCGACGAAGAAGCTGCTGTCGGTTCCTCCCGAAACCGACCTGGGCAAACGCAAACGGACACAGAACAAACGGACCATCTCGCTCGGCGAGCTTCGATTCGACATCGATGTGGTGATCGCCGACGAATCGCATGCGCTGATGAACATCGAATCGCAGCAGTCGCAGATCCTCTGGCGATATCAGGAGGCGGCGCGCTCGGTGGTGTGGATGTCCGCCACGCCCGGTTATCAGCCCCTGCACTTCGCGTACATGGCTCGTGCGGTCGAGCGCAGCCGCGGGGTCGAGATCCTCGGTGACGAGGAGTATCTCGGCTATGCGGTGACGATGAAGTGGGCCGAGTTCCTCATCGAATCCGGGTTCGCCGTCAAGGCAGGTAAGGCGACGACGGGGCTGACGACGTGGCGGTGGGAGCCCGAGGACGCGGCCCGACGCGCCCGCGATATCGCGTCCGTACACGGCTGGTTGTCGGGAGGTGCTGTGCCGTGGTCCATTTCGCGCCCCTCGCCGCCGACTCCGCGCGAGCCACTCGGCCAGGAACTCACTGCCGCGCAGAAGCGCCTGTACAACTCGGCATGGGTGGACTATCGCAAGGAAGTCGGGCTACCGATCTGGAAGGCCGTCGGCGGTAAGCGAGTACTGCAGAAGAACCCGAGCACCCGTGCCGCGACCCTGCGATTCCGCCAGAAGTGTTCGTACTTGCGCATTCCCGCGTCGGCCGATCAGGTACGGACGTGGGTCAAGGCCGGCAATCAGGTGTTCGTCTCGATGTTCTACCGCGAGTCCGTCGCGGCGCTGGCGCAGACACTGCGCGACGAGGGCCTCGACGTCGCAGTCGTCGACGGCAGTATGAGCAGCCCCGATCAGGAGGCGTCGATCAGACGGTTCCAGACCGGCGACGCGTCGGTCATCGTCTCGACAACCACCAGTGCGATCAACCTGCACACCAACGAGTTACTGCTCCCGGAGGGCACGGTCTCCACCCTCGCACCACGCGTGACGCTGATCCACGATCCTCGGTGGACACCCATCGACATCCGGCAGATCGAGGGTCGGGCGAACCGAATAGACAAGGACCACAACCACACGACGTCGACCTGTTACTACGGCTACGCCGAGGGCACGGTGGAAGAAGAGATGGTGCTCACCGGCATCGAACGCATCGCGGATCTCGGGTCGATCGTGGGGCAGGCAGATCTGATCGACCCCGAGGCATTCCTCGCAGCGAAAGTGGATGCCGGTAAATAGCGACAAATGTGACCATTCCTCCATCTCGGTGGCGTAGCTTCGGTCCCATCGGCATTCGCCGGTAACGGGCTCACAGTGGCACCAGGAGTAGTCATGATCGTTCTCGGAATCATCCTCGCCCTCATCGGCTATTTCGCCGGCATTTCGATCTTGACGACTGTCGGCATCATTCTGGTGGTCGTCGGCGCGGTTCTGACGGTGCTCGGTTCGATGGGGCGCGCAGTCGGTGGCCGCAAGACGTGGTTCTGACATACGAGTTAGAACATACGTTCGATTCCTGCTAGTGTGAACGCGCCCCCCGGAGTTGGCGATGCGGCCAGCGGAGCCACTTCGGGCGGTCCATATCGGATGCGGCGGATTCGTCGAAAGTGGGCGCGCGCGATGGCACTCGAACCCGAGCCCGCGGCCGGCTCTCTGTACCGCGTCGGGGATCGGTGGGCCGAGAGAGCACCGACGCGATGTGGCAACGGTCATCGGCTCGTCGCCGGTTCGGTTCTCGTCGGGTCACGAGCCTGTTCGTGCGAGCTGGGGCATCACCGCACGCATCAGTGCCAGTCCTGTGGCGTCGTGAGATTCACACCGGAGCTGGGCCCGTCGTGCAGTGATGCGAGCTTCGACTCCCGCGCCGCGCGCGCTCGGCCTGCCGTCGTAGACAATCGGAGTCATGAGCGAGGTCATGAAGAACGGTGAGACTGCGGTCGACCTGGGTCGACTGAGACAAGATTTCACGCGATTCATGATGAGCTACAAGTTCGGGATCGACGAGTTGATCACGAAGATCAACATCTTGAAGCAGGAATTTACCCATATTCACCGGTACAGCCCCATCGAGCACGTCTCGTCGAGGTTGAAGACCCCGGAAAGTATTTTCGACAAGGCGCAACGGAAGAAGTGCGCCCTGACTCTCGATGCGATTCGCGAGAACATTTTCGACGTCGCCGGAGTGCGCATCACCTGCAGCTTCATTTCCGACACCTACCGCATCGCGGACATGCTCAGCAGCCAGACCGACATTCGGGTCGTCGAGGTCAAGGACTACATCGCGAACCCGAAACCCAACGGCTACAAGAGCTTGCACCTGCTGGTGGAGATCCCGGTGTTCATGTCCGACCGCGTCCAGCCGGTGCTCGTCGAACTGCAGATCAGAACCATCGCGATGGATTTCTGGGCGAGCCTCGAGCACAAGATCTTCTACAAGTACCGCGGGCAGATCCCGGACACTCTGCTGGCGGAGCTGACCGAGGCAGCCGAGAGCGCCAACAAGCTCGACGAGAAGATGGAAAGCCTGCACGACGAGGTGGTCGAGCTGGGCGGCGAGGCAGAGAACTCCATCGCTCTCGGCGCTCTGCCTCCCATGGCCTTGCCTCCCGAGCTACTGCACATGCTTCTCACTGCACAGGCCGAGGCGATCGACCCAGACCGGGCTTGAAAGTCACCCACAACGAAGAACCCCGCTGCTCGACGGTGAGCAGCGGGGTTCCTTTCTCGTGTGCGTCTAACCGATGTGGACCGGAGTGTCGCCGACGGGCAGGTCGTCCTTCTTCGCCCGGACCAGCACCAGCACGACCGGGCACACCAGTGCGACCAGGATCGCAGCGGTTCCGAAGGCCCACGCATAGCCCGATACCTCGGCTGCGAAGGCGTGATCGATGGTGGCCAGCACGAAGTCGCGGATCGGCTCCGGCAGCGCGGCCAGTACCTCGTCGCTGGGAATTTCCTGGCCGGCGAGGGCCTCGGCCGGCACTCCTGCGGGCGGAGTCGGGGCCGGGTTGTCGGCCAGGTACGACGTCTTGGACGAGGTGTAGACCGTGGTGAACACCGCGGCACCGAGTGCGCCGCCGACCTGCAGAGTGGCGTTGATCAGAGCGGATGCCGCACCCGCGTCGTGATCGGGGACGCCGATGAGCGCAACGTTCTGCATCGGCACCATCAGCAGACCGAGGCCGAGTCCGAGCAGCACGACGCCGGGCAGCACGTGCGTCCAGTACGAGGTGTCGACGCCGATCTGCGTGAGCAGCAGCAGGCCGATCGCGGAAACCACCGGGCCGACGGCCATCATCGGCTTGGGCCCGATCTTCGGAACGAGAGCCGACGCGATCGCAGCGGTGATCAGGATGCCGCCGGTCATGGGCAGTGACGCGACACCGGCGATCACCGGGCTCATCTCGAGCACGATCTGGAAGTAGAAGGTCAGGTACAACGTGCCACCGAGCAATGCCGCACCGATGACGGCCGACCCGATGTATGCGGCACCGCGGTCGCGGTCGAGCAACACACTCAGGGGGAGCAGCGGGTTGGCGGACTTGGATTCGACCACGACGAACGCGGCGAGCAACGCGAGGCCGAGTGCGATGAAGGAGATGGTGGGTACCGTCGCCCAGCCGTTTTCGGCTTCGGTGAAGCCGTAGACCAGTGAGGCCAGTCCGAGTGCGACGAGGATCGCGCCCGGCAGGTCGTAGCGGGTGTCTCCGTGCGCCTTGCTTTCCTTGACCAGCGGGACTGCGGCGGCGATGGCAATGACGGCAACGGGGATGTTGACGAGCAGGCACCAGCGCCAGTTCGCATATTCGGTGAGCACTCCGCCGAGGAGCAGGCCGACGGCTGCGCCGCCACCGGCGATCGCTCCGAACACGCCGAATGCCTTGGCTCGTTCCTTGGTGTCGGTGAAGGTGATCGTCAGGATGGCCAGTGCTGCAGGTGCGAGCAATGCAGCGAAGACGCCCTGACCTGCGCGTGCGATGAACAGCTGCCAGCCCTCTTGGGCGAGTCCGCCGACTGCGGAGGCAACGGCGAAGCCGGCCATGCCGACGATGAACGACCGCTTGCGTCCCCAGTAGTCGGCGATGCGGCCACCGAGCAGCAGCAGTGCACCGAACGCCAACGCGTAGGCGGTGATCACCCAGGTGCGGCTGGTGTCGCTGATGCCGAGGTCGATCTGAGCCTGCGGCAGGGCGATGTTGACGATGGTGCCGTCCAGCACGATCGTGAGCTGTGTGATGGCGACGATGCAGAGCACCAACCAACGGCGCTCGTAATTCGGATTCTCGGCCAGCGCCCCGTGTTCGGAGACCTGCGACATGTTTCTACCCCACTCGTACTCGTTGATTCTGGGCACGAAAAATGTCCCGACCGAAAAGGTAGGCCACTCGAACGACCGTGTCAAACGAACTAGTTGGTTGGCGGTAGGGTGGCCGACATGAAGCCAGACGCCAGCGCAACCCGCGCCCGCATCGTCGTCGCCGCACGCACGGAGTTCTCCGAGCACGGACTGGCCGGAGCACGGGTGGATCGCATCGCGGTCTCGGCAAAGGCGAGCAAGGAACGCCTGTACGCCTACTTCGGAGACAAGGAAGCACTCTTCCGGGCAGTAGTGGAAGACGGATTCGCGCGCTTCCTGGAGTCGGTCCCGTTCACTGTCGACGATCTCGGCGGATACGCCGCGCGCGAGTACCTGCACCTCGCCGCCAATCCCGAGGAACACCGACTGCTGCTGTGGACACAGCTTCAAGGCGGCATGGTGGTCGCGGGTGCCGACGACATCCGCACAGTGATCGCCGAACGGCGACGCGCTATGGCAACTGCACAGCAGGACGGTCTGATATCCGACGCCTTCACCGTCGACGACCTGTTCACCATGATCTTCGGCATCACCTCGTCCTGGATGACGGCTCCCGGCAGCGACTGCGGACCCGTCGACGACGCGGAACACCAGCGTCGGGCGTCGATCATCGAGGGTGCGGTGCGACGGCTCTGCACTCCATAGCGTTGTCTATCACCCTCTAACTTTCGGGCAAGAGTGACGAATAGTGGGGTAGCGGGGCCGGCTTCCCCGCAAACGCGCGCGCGTTTGCCATACGCGCGCGAATTCGACACCGATCCGTTGGCAATTCCGAACGCGTCTGACGATTCCGCGCGCGTCTGTTCCCTTCGCCCACCTCGCAGACTCACGTGAGCCCGCGGCCCGCCAGAATTGCCGCCTCACGCTCTGCCGGGAGTCCGACGGGCGGCCGATCACCCCTCATCGGCGTCCGCCCGCCCAGGGACTGCAACCACGTCCACGTATCCGCGACGGTCTCCTGAATCGGACGCGTCCGAAGACCTGCGGCACATGCCTTCGAAACGTCGGATGCATGCAGCGAATCATGATCTGCACCGGGTGGAATCCAGATCGGGAGCTCCGTCCACGGCTGCACCCCCGCAGCGCTGAGGACGTCCGGCTCCACCCAACACAGGCGAGCGTCGGACCGGGTGGCGTCGATGCAGCACTGCAACAGCTCGCCGATGGTCGCGTGACCGGGCCGGCTCACCACGTCGTACGCACCGCCCAGCCCTCGCGCGGCAGCATCAAGGCTCCACGCAACAAGATCGCGGACGTCGATGTACTGCAGCGCCAGATCGACCGGACCGGGTGCCAGCACCTCACCGGCGCGCTCAATTCTGTTCAGCCACCACGGAAGTCGGCCGATGTTCTCGTACGGCCCGAGAATCAGCCCGGCGCGGACCAGCAGCGTTCGATCGCCGAAAGCCGCAACTGCCGCTCGCTCACCGCCCAACTTCTGCCGCGCATAGTCCTCGCCGGGCCCCTGCACTGTCGGCCACGCCTCGGTCGCTCCCGCTCGCGGCGCGTCGTACACCGATCGACTCGAAACGTAGACGTAGCTGCCGACTCGGCCGTCGAGCATCGTCGCCGACTGCGCCACCACGTCCGGTTCCCACGACCAGGTGTCGAAGACTATGTCCCAGTATCCTTCTCGGGTCTCATCCAATCCGTCGGACGAGCGCCTGTCGCCCCGAAGTTGCGTGACACGAGGATCCGACGCGGTTGTGCCGCGGTTCAGGACCGCGACATCCCACTCCAGCTGGAGAGCATGTTCGACGGCAGTTCGCCCCACGAAGTCGCTGCCGCCGAGGACCAATAGCTTCATGAATCCATTGTGCCGGTGAGCAGTCCGTCTGTTCTGCCGAACGCCGGGTTCGGATCTCTGCTGACAGCAGAGCGGCTCGAGCTACACAGGAAGCTTGCTGTGTCCCGTCTCCTTGATGGTCAGTACCGTCGCTACACCGATGACGCACACGCCCATGACCCAATACGCCGGTGACATGGCATTGCCCGTCGATTCGACCAACTGGGCCGCTACGTAGGGGGCCGTTCCACCGGCCGCGATCGTTCCGATGTTGAAGCCCAACGACACTCCGGTGTAGCGAACTGCCCGAGGAAAGAGTTCGGTGAACAGCGGGAAAGCCGGGACCTGCACCACACCGTTGAGCACCATGTAGACGAAGTAGACGACGCCGACGATCAGAATGCTCGACGTCGCACCGAGAATCATGAACACCGGCAGCGCGATGATCACGTAGGCCACGTAGCCGAACAGCAGCACGGGTTTGCGGCCGAACCTGTCGGTGAGCATCCCGCTCAGCGGGAATGTGGCGCAGGCCAATGCAATTGCCACGGCCGACGTCCAGTACACCGAGTCCTTCGAGAAGCCGAGGTCGTTGATCAGATACACACTGAAGTAGGTCAGTCCGATGTATCCGGATCCGTTCATGGCGATCGCGATGCCGACGACGCGGAGCACCGACCACGGTTGCTTCTTCACCACGTCACTCAACGGGCTCTTGGCGACCTCGTTCTTGGCTGCCATTTCCTCGAACTCCGGGCTGTCCTCGAGCTTGAGTCGCACACGGAGACATACGAACGCCAGGGGCAGGGCCAGTAGGAACGGGATGCGCCATCCCCACGACGACATCTGTTCGTCGGTCGTGATCAGAGCCACGAGCCCGACGACGGCCGCAGCGACGGCAAAGCCGAGAGTCGATCCCACCGGCGTGAAGGACCCGAAGAATCCCCGACGGTTCGGCGGTGCCGACTCCGCGATGTACGTTGCGGCACCTCCGATCTCACCGCCCGCAGAGAATCCCTGGGCGAGCCTGATGATGACCAGCAGAACGGGGGCCAGCACCCCGACACTCGAGTGTGTCGGCAGCAGGCCGAGAATTCCGCACGCGACACCCATGCACACCACGGTGATGACGAGAGCGTGCCGACGACCCTTGCGGTCCCCGAGCCGACCGAAGAAAATTCCGCCGAGCGGACGGGCGACATAGGCGACGCCGAATACGGCCAAGGTCGCGAGAATCGACACGCCGGGACTGGTGGATGGGAAGAACAGCGGCGCGATGATCACCGCGAGAAAGCCGTAGACCGCGAAGTCGTAGTACTCGATGAGCGTACCGACACCTCCGGCAATCGCAGCTCGACGCGCAGTCGTGGTGTCCGCCTTGGGCGGAGCGACTCCTGCGCGGGAGTGTTCGGTGTTCGTCATCGCGCTGATCCTTCTGTGAGTGGTTGCGTGCTTCGGTGTTCGGAGAGAAGAAGTTCGTACGAACCGCCTGCTTCGATGACAGCGACGGTTCGGGCGTTCGGTGGACGGCCGGCGATCGTGGTGCCGTCCTGCTTCGACACCTCTGCACGCCGCCAGTCGAGTCTGACATCGTCACCGACGGCCACCGCGTCGGATATTCCGGGAACGGTGATCAGGGGCATACCGTTGAAGGTCTCGCCGCGCCAGAATCCCGGTGAGAAGGATTCCGCCACAACGGCACTGATACCCAGGTTGCGAAGCGCCACCATCGGTGGATAGTGCGGATGTCCATAACCGAAGTTGCGTCCTCCGACGATGATGTCTCCGGGGCGGACTCGATCGACGAAGCCCGGGTCGTACGCCGTCATGCAGACCGACCGCAGGTGGTCCGGGTCGTATGACTTGATGTTGGCCACTCCCACGACGAGATCGATGTCGAAGTCGTCACCGAATATCCACGCGACCGCGCCGTCGATGACGTCGGGCGGGGGCGGGTACGCGCTCATGACCCCACCTGCGCGATCGTCCCGGCGAGGGCGCTGGCCGCGACGGTGAAGGGCGAACCCATGTAGATGTTGGCGTCGGAGCTACCCATTCGCCCGGAGATGTTGAGCACCCCGGTGGAAATGCAGTTCTCGCCGGCCGCGAGGGGCTTCTGGTAGCCGAAGCAGAAGTCGCAGCTCGACACCGCGATGTGTGCGCCCGCCGATCGCAAGATGTCCAGCAGCCCTTCGCTTTCGGCCTGATCGTGCACCTTCTGGGAGGTCGGCACGACGTTCAGCTCGACGCCGGGAGCGACGGTTCGCCCGTCGAGCACCAGAGCCGCTGCGCGTAGGTCCTCGATGCGGCCGCTGGCGCAGGAGCCGATGAAGGCCTTCGTGATCGGGATTCCGGCCAGATCGGCAGCGGTGTGCGTGTTGGCAGCACGGGCCGAACCGGGCTGCACCACCTGCGGCACGATGGTCGACAGGTCGATGGTGTGGTGCGCCGCGTAGGTGGCACCCCCATCGGGAAGCACGGGGGTGAACGTCCGCCGGGCGACGTCATGGGCGTAGGCGAGCGACAGCTCGTCGGGTTCGAAGATCGCCGAGACCGCTCCGGTGAACATCGCCATTCCGCACAGCCCCTGACGGTGGTCGATCTTCATCGACCGCGCTCCGGGGCCACCGAACTCCATGACCTGGTGGGCGCATCCGTCGGCACCGACCAGGTCGATGATCGTGTGAACGAGATCGCGACTGTCGACGCCGGCGCCGAACTCACCCACGAGGTCGAACCGCGTGGTGGCCGGGATGTCGACGTACAGCTGACCCGTCACCCAGGCCTCGATCAGATCGCGGCGGATGCCCCAACCCAGTGCGCCGAAAGCACCGATTCCACTGATGTGCCCGTCGAAGTGGACAAGGAAGTCTCCTGGCGTCGCGAGTCCGAGTTCGGCAGTGAGCTGGTGGCCGATGCCCCGCCCCTCGTGCAGCTCGATGCCGTAGAACTCGCACCAGTCTCGCGTGACCTGATGCACCTCCTGCTCTTTGGCGTTCTTCTTGGTGAGCATGTGGTCGATGAAGACGACGTACCGGGAGGGGTCGACGAGTTCGGTGATGCCGAAGTCCTCGCGCATCTGCCGGAACATCACGTCGGTGTAGCCGGGGAAGTCGTAGGCGATCATGCGAGCGGGCCTGACGGCGTGATTCTCTCCGGCATGCACCACATCGGCATCACAGGTTCGGCCGAGGATCTTCTCGACCATCGTCAGTGCGTCGGAGCTCATGCCGATCACACCTTCGCGTCGGCGGGAAGGTACTTGCGTTGCGCTGCTTCCACTTCCGGAAAGCCGATCAGATCGACGAACTCGTGGTGCTGCAACGCGTCGGCGCTCACGTCGGCCGGCGCTTCGCCGCCGGCCAGTCGTCGCAGGGCCTCACGAGCGGCGCCGGTGGCGGCCATCAGCACCTGAGTGGGCAGGAGAGCGAGTCGAACACCGATCTGCTGCAACACGTCCGGGGTGAACTCCCGCTCGGTCCACGTCGATGCGGTCAACGTCGCCATCAGCGGGACGCCTACGGCGTCGTGACAGCGAGCCCACTCGTCGGCGGTCTCGAAAGTCTTCGTGACCGGCATGATCATGTCGGCACCGGCGTCGACGTATGCGGTGGCGCGTCGGATCGCGTCGTCGCCACGCGCATCGGTGCGGGCGATCATCAGGACGTGGTCCGGAAGCGAATCCCGTACCGCGCGCACCTTGCCCGACGCTTCCTCGATGCTGATGAGGTCCACCGGCTCGCCCACGCAGATGGGGCACTTCTTGGGCGAGAGCTGGTCTTCCATGAAGACGCCCTGAACACCTGCGGCGGCGAACCGGGCTGCTGTCCGCGCCGCGTTGACGGCGTTGCCGTAGCCGGTATCGATGTCCGCCACGAGGGGGAGGGAAGACGCTTCGCCGATGGTGCGTACCGCCTGAAGGTTCTCGGTCATCGTGTACAGCTCGGCGTCGGGGAGTCCGAGGGCAGCCGACACTGCGAATCCGGAGGCGCACAGGGCCGAGAATCCGGCCTGCTCGGCGAGCTTGGCGGTCAGCCCGTCCCACACGCCGGGGGCGTACACGAGTCCCTGTTCGGTCAGTTCTCTGAGTGTCGCAGTCATACACACCATCCATTTCGTATTGCGGAACGCATTCCGAAACTAGAGTGGTGGCGATCACAAGTCAAGGGGGGTTCGTAGGATGGCGGCAGCACTTCCCAGTCCGATCGAAGGAGCACACGTGGCATCGCCCATCGAGTCCGACGCCAACGCCGGCCGCGACATCGTCGGAGCGGTGGTCAAGGCGTGCAGGCTGCTCGAGCACTTCGACACCTTGCATCCGGTATGGACACTGAACGACTTGACGACAGCAAGTCGAATGAACAAGACCACCGTGCACCGGTTGATGACCACGATGATCCACGCCGGCTGGGTGGACCGAACGCCCGAGGGCTCGTACCGAATTGCCATGCCCGTTTTCGAGATCGGATCGTCGGCACTGACGCAACTCGACATCCGCGGTGCCGCGCAACCGTACCTGTCGGAGATAGCCGAAAAGTTCGGTGACACTGCGTATCTCATGGTACCTGCGGACGAGGGCGCCGTCTGCATCGATCGCCATGAAGGAAGCAATCCTCTTGTGGTCGCTGGCATTTCGATCGGTTCGGTTCTCCCGTATCACGCCACCGCAGGCCCGATGGCCATGCTGGCGTTCTCCGCTCGGATTCGCGACCGATGGCTCACCGAAGACCTACCTGCGTTCACGGATCGAACGCCGACCGCGCCGGACGAGTTGCTGACACGTCTCGAACAGATCCGAGCGCAGGGGTACGCATTGAGCAACTCGGACTACCTCACCGGCGTCGCGGCGGTCGGAGCACCGATCCTCGGGCGAGGCGGCGCGGTCGTTGCATCGATCAGCGTGGGCGGCCGAGCGGAGACATTCGAGGGCGATGCCCTGAGAGAGAAGGTGTCCACGATTCTTGCCTCCGCAAAGGGCCTGTCCCGTGTGGCAGAGGCGCTACCTGCGCCGGGGCGAGAACATTGAACTATACGTACATCTACCAGGTGGGCTAGAGAGCCGAATACTCATCTACCGATTCGCTCGATCAGTTTCATGGCGTCGAAAGGTGCATATCCTTTGACGTCGTTGTCGAAGTACACGTGGACGTCTCGGCCCGTGGCCGTCCAGTCCGAGATCTTCGCCGCCCACCGATCGAGCGCCGCATCCGTGTAGCCGCTGGCATACAGCTCCTCGTCACCGTGCAGGCGGGCATACATGAAATCGGCTGTCGGAGTGTCGACGTACGGATACTTGCCGGCGGTGTCGGCAACCACGAACGCAATGTCGTTCTCGCGCAACAAGTGCACGGCCTCGTCGGTCGCGAAGCTCTGATGCCGGGCCTCCACGCAGTGCCGCAGGACACGAGACGACGGAGGCGGCAACAACACCCGATCCTCGGTCAGCTTGTCATCGCGAGACTGCGCCAGAGCGACTGCAGCGGAGACTGTTCGGGGCAACACGGCGAAGAAGTCCGACATCTTCTGCGCGTCGAATTCGAGGTTCGGAGGCAACTGCCACAGGAACGGTCCGAGCTTGTCGCCCAGCGTCAAGACCCCGGTGGCGAAGAAGTTCGCGAGGGCTGCCTCGACACCGACGAGCCGCTTGATGTGGGTGACGTATCGACCGCCTTTGATGGAGAACACGAAGTCGTCCGGCGTCTCGTCGTGCCACTTGGTGAAGCTCGACGGCTTCTGCATCGCGTAGAAGGTGCCGTTGATCTCGATCGACGTCAGATGTTCCGACGCGTACCCGAGCTCCTTGCGGTGGGCCAAGCCCGCCGGATAGAAATCACCTCGCCACGGCGCGTACGTCCAACCGGAGATGCCGATCAGGACTCGGGGTCGATGCGACGCGGGCATGGACAGACTGTAGACGGACGCACGGAGAGGTACCGCCAGGCCGTGATCGCCAACTAGCTGGCACCACCATCGCCACCGGACCATAATCGGTCTCTATGCGGTCGGGTGGACGAGCGGTGGTGTTGACGCTGGTCGCTGCCGGCGTGTGGCTCTTCGCGACGCCACCGCTCGATCCCGGAACCGCAGATTTCGTCGCCACCCCGGCACCCGTCGCACCCGTCGTCGAACCGCCACCGCTGACACTCGACGAGCTGTCGACTCGCGTCGACCCCACCGTCGTCACCCTCTCGGCGTCCGCAGGATTTTCCGGCGTCGCGGGCACGGGCTTCGTCGTCGCCCCCGACGGAATCGTGCTCACCAACTTCCACGTCGTCGAGAACGCCACCGAGATCAGCGCAGTACACATGGGGAACGGACTGATCTACGACGCCACCGTGTTGGGTTACGACAAATCTCGTGACGTGGCGGTCGTGCAGTTGATCACCGCGGCCGACCTGCCGGTGGTCGAGCTGGCCCCGGACCCACTTCCCGAGGTGGGTGATGCGGTGACCGCCGTCGGGAATGCCTCGGGTGCCGGGGTATTGGTTCCTGCTCCCGGTGCGGTGACGGCCCTCGATCAGCAGGTGCGTACGCGCAGTTCGGTGGACGGATCGGGAAATACGTTGGAACGAATGATTCGCGTCGATGCCGATGTGCGAGCGGGGGATTCGGGCGGACCTCTCTTCGACGCCTGGGGTCGTGTGGTGGGCGTGAACACCGCGGGGCTGTCCGACGAGGCACGCAACGGCACCGAGTTCTCACCCCCACAGGCGCCCGAGGCGTATGCCGTCCCCATCGCCGAGGCGGTCTCGGTCCTCGATCAAGTGCTCGCCGGCCGGTCGGGTGGCACCGTACATGTCGGCCCCACACCGTATTTCGGAGTCTCGGTGCGCGATGTGTCGGTCTTCGAGAACAAGCCGGCGATCGGGGCGGCCGTCGTGACGGTGACGTTCGATTCCCCGGCGGAGGTGCTGGGATTGTCTGCGGGGGACGTGATCGTGACGTTCGACGGCTCCGAGATCGGATCCTCATCGGACCTGGCGGAGGCGCTGCTCGGACGTCGCCCGGGCGAATCCGCCGTCGTCGAATGGGTCGATGACGCCGGTGTAACCAGCTCCGGCACAGTCACACTCGCCGCCGGAACACCGACTGCATAGGGGTCGTCAATCCTGCAGCACCGACATCACATTGCCCGCCGGGTCCGTGAACCAGGCGATCAGCGGTCCACCGTGTCGAAAGATCCCCTTCTCGTCGGTGCCCATCTCCGGATACTGTGCGAACACAACCCCTTTCGCAGTCAGTGCGTCGACTGCGCTCTCGATATCGGTCACCGGGAAGTTCAGGATGGTGTATTGCGCGGGCACGTGCCCGGGACCCGGATAGATCAGCACGATCGCCCCGGTCCCGAGGTGCAGCTCGAGCATGCCCATCTCGTTCTCGGTGACCGTCAGTCCGAGCGTCTCGGCGTAGAACGCGCGCGCCGCCTGCAGGTCGTCGACGGCGAACCCCGAGAACGGTTGCCTGGTCAGCTCCAGAATTGTCATCGTCGAATTATCGCGCTCTCGCACGTGCCGCGGGCGGATATCCGAGTAGCGTGGATCTCGTGACTATTCGCCTCGGTTACCAGATGCCCAACTTCAGCTACGACGGTTCGGTCGCAGAGCTCTTTCCCCAGGTCATCGCGCAGGCGCGCGAGGCCGAAGCGGCCGGGTTCGACACCGCATTCGTGATGGATCACTTCTACCAACTTCCCGGAATCGGCAAGCCCGACGAGCCGATGCTCGAGGCCTACTCCGCACTGTCCGCCCTTGCGACGGCCACCGACACCATTCAGCTCTCCGCCCTGGTCACCGGCAACACCTACCGCAATCCGGCGATCCTGGCCAAGACCGTCACCACGCTCGACGTCGTGAGCGGCGGTCGCGCGATCCTCGGGATCGGTGCCGGCTGGTACGAACTCGAGCACCAGAGCTTCGGACTCGAGTTCGGTACCTTCACCGACCGTTTCGAGCGACTCGACGAGGCACTTCAGATCATCGAACCCATGCTGCGCGGCCAGCGTCCGACGTTCGACGGCCTCTGGTACCAGGTCGAGAACGCGATGAACGAGCCGCGCATCCGCGATGATCTGCCGATCATGCTCGGCGGTGGCGGCGAGAAGAAGACGTTCGGCTTGGCTGCCCAGTTCGCCGACCATCTCAACATCATCTGCGACGCAAACGAACTGCCGCGCAAGATGGCTGCCGTGCAGGCCCGATGCGAGGAGGTCGACCGCGACCCCAAGGATCTCGAAACGAGCTTCCTCGCCTTCGTCATCATCGACGAGGACGGCGACAAGGCCAAGGAGTTGCAGCGCGAGTTCGTACTGAAGCAGGGCCTCGATCTGACGAACCTGTCGGAGGAGGACGCGGCGAAGGCCACCGATCGCCACTTCTGCGGAACCCCCGACGACGTTGCCGAGCAGGTGCAGAAGCGCGTCCTCGATCAGGGCGTCGACGGCATCATCATCAACCTGATCACCAACGGACACCAGCCGGGAGCCGTCGAACTGGCAGGTAAAGCCCTGAAGCCGCTCGTCTAGATATTTTCTCCAGCAGTAGCCGCGGGGGCGCGTGCAGTGGCATAGTTCCCCCGTGGCTCAGCTGAGGATGAACGGGCACCGCGTCTTGGTCGCCGACCTGACCGGCGACTCCCTGCGCGCAATGTCGGGCTCGATGGTGGCGTACGAGGGTGATGTCGCCTTCAAGAGTGCCGGCATGGGTGGTGGCGGCGGACTTCGCGCCGCACTCAAACAGAAGGTGACCGGCGAGTCGCTGTCTCTGATGGACGTGTCCGGCAAGGGCACCGTGTACTTCGCCGTCGACGCTCAGGACATCACTCTCGTCGAGGTCCAGGGCGACAACCTTCACGTCGAGTCGTCCCAATTACTCGCTCTAACAGGGCAATTGAAGACGGACATCAAATTCTCCGGTCTACGCGGCGCGAGTTCCGGCCAGGGACTGTTCACCACCGTCGTCAGCGGATCCGGCACTGTGGCATTGCTGTCCAAGGGTGGGCCGATCATCGCCCTCGCCGTCGATCCGCAGTACCCACTCGTCGTCGATCCCGACGCCTTCGTCGCCCATCGCGGCCAGTTGAACCAGAGCTTCGTCACCGACGTCACGTGGCGTTCCGCCATCGGCGGCGGTAGCGGCGAGGCGTTCTCCCTCCGCTTCGACGGCCAAGGCGTCGTCTACATCCAACCCGAGGAGCGCTGACGTGCCGCTCGAACTCGTCAACAGCAAAGTCGTGAAATCCGTTCTGGCACCGAATCAGAACGTGCTCGCGCGTCGTGGAGCGATGCTCTACTACACCGGCGACGTCCGGTTCGTTCCGCACTCGATGGGCGGCTCGGCCGGTGCCATGCCGGGCATGGGCGGCGTTGCAGGCATGGCCGGGCGGATGATGGCGGGCGAGCACGTGGCGATGATGGCAGCCGAGGGGCAGGGCGAGGTCTTCTACGGTCATGCCGGGTTGTACATCGAGGTGATCCACCTCGACGGTTCGTCGATGCTCACCGTCGAAGCCGATCGGCTCCTGGTGCACGACGGTTACCTCCAGAGTTCCATCGTTGCCCTGACCTCGCAGGGCGGCGTCCGTGGAGCAGTGCGCGGCGCGATGACCGGGCAGGGCCTGTTCACGACGCAGCTCACCGGCCAGGGCAGCGTTGCGGTTCTGTCGCACGGCGGCGCGACTCCGCTGCAGGTCGGGCCCGATCACCCTCAGGTCGTGGTGGATCCGCAGGCGTACGTCTGCCACATCGGCAACATCAACGTCGACATCTCCGCAAACGTCGGATGGCGCGACGCCGTCGGCAAGGGCAGCGGCGAGGCGATCCAGTTGAAGATGACCGGCATGGGCACCGTGTGGGTGCAGGCGTCCGAGCAGAAGTTCTAGGAGGGACACCCCATGGGTCTGGACATTCACACCCCGTACACGCTGCCGGTCAACGACAACGTCCCCGGCAACGACTACGCGTTCTGCGTCGAACTCGCCGGCCAGCCGTGGTTCACGTCGAAGGGCGCGATGATCGCGTACTACGGCAATGTTCGCTTCGAACCGCTCGGGCAGACGTCGATGCCCGCCATCGTCGCGGCGCGGTTCTCGTCGCCGCTGTACTCGAACGACTGGGTACTCGCGCAGGGCCAGGGCAAGCTGATCCTCGGCGATCGCGGGTTCAACATCAACAGCTACGACCTCGACGACGGCAACCTCACCATCCGGGCCGCGAACCTGCTCGCGTTCGAGCCGACTCTGGATCTCAAGCAGTCCATCGTCCCGGGATTCCTGACTCTGCTCGGTACGGGCAAGTTCCTGGCCTCGTCCAACGGCCCCGTCATGTTCGCCGAGCCACCGCTGCGTATCGACCCGGAAGCCCTTGTGGGATGGGCAGATTGCCCATCACCGTCGCATCACTTCGACGCCGACTGGATGCAGAACTTCCTCGGTGCGGCCCGCGGATTTCTCGGAGCCAACAGCGGCGAGGAGCGGCAGTTCGACTTCACCGGTGCCGGCACAGTGCTGATCCAGTCCAGCGAAAAGGTGCTCAACGATTCGCATCTGTTGCGCTACATCGAATCGCAGACGGTCTCGCTGGGCCAGAACTCCTTGCGAGCGCTGCACAACACCATCGGTGCCCAACTACAGCAGTAGCGCGGCTCGCAGCACCTCGACGGTATGCGCGGCGGCTGTTCGGAGAAAACGCGCATACTGGAGTTTCACCTGAGGAGGTACCGTCATGGCCAATCAAGGACCCTTCGGATTCGGATCCGACGACTTCGACAAGTTCGCTCGTGAGGCAACCGAGGGACTGCGTGAGGTGGTCGGCTCACTGTTCGCATCCAACGCCGGGGCACCCAAAGCTCCGCCTGAGCCCGAAACCACAGGTCAGAAGGGTGACGGAGTCTGGGCGATCTACAGCGTCGACGACGCCGGATCACCCCAGATCGACCAGCTCTACGCCACCGAACTCGATGCTCTCCGTGCACACAAGGACAACACCGACCCGCGTCGACGCGTCCGCTTCCTGCCCTACGGCGTGAGCGTCAGCGTTCTGGAGGACTGAATCGGGTGCACTGGACCGCGCTCAGCGCGGCTGGCTGCACCGGATTCGTGCATGCTCGACTCGGACTGCGGCGATACCCGGACCTCACGGGTACCGATCGGTGCCGCAAACCGCGATGTAGGAGTGCGAGTCGGTCTCGAACAGCAGATTCGCAGGTTTCACGATGGCTTTGCTGCGCCGCGCCCGAAAAGTGCCAAACGGTCTATTTTGAGGCAGACTCTGATGCGGACGATGCCACTCGACGACGAGGAACCTTCATGCGAACGACATTGCGCACCTTGACCATTGCCTCGGCTTGCACCACCCTCGCCCTCGTTGCACCCGCGTCGGCCCTCGCGGCCGAACCCGGGGACATCACATTCTCGTTCGCGGTCGACGGAACCAGCGTGACCAATACGATCACCAATTCCTCGGGCACGGTTATCGGCTGTGGAACATCGCTCGCACCTGCGCCGAACGGTGTTCTTCCTCCGGTCCTCGAGGTGATCGGCAACGGGCAGTCCCTGTACACCAACGGAGACACCCAGCCGGGTTCGACGGTCCAGACGATTACCGACGTCCCGGCCGGCTCCTATGTCGCGCTGGCGTCGTGCACTTCCGTCGACGGGGACACCACCACCGCATGGATCTCGGATTACCCCGGACTCGACGAATTTCTGAACGGGCTTCCCTGGACTTCATACAAGGTGGAGCAGTCCTCCACTGTCGTCACCGTCGAGCCGAGTACGCCGGCCCCCGATCTCGGATCCATACTGGACAGCGGTAGCGCCGCCAACTGATCACGCAAGAAACGCGACTACCGCATCCGCTGCCTGGTCGACGCCACCGTGCGCCCGCACCTCTGCACTGATCCCCGTTGCGCGTGGTGCGAATTCGCGAGCTTTGGCAACGGCGTCGGCCAGGACCGCAGCCGTGACCTTCTCGAATTCCAGGTGCACGCCTACCCCGAGTTCGGCGAGCATCGCGGCGTTGCCGAATTGATCGACGGCCTGCGGGACCGCGACGGTCGGCACACCGAACCACAGTGCCTCGGTACAGCCACCCATCCCGGCGTGGGTGATGAACACGGTGGCAGCGTCCAGCACCGCGAGCTGCGGAACATGTTCGTGTACTTCGATATTCGCGGGTAGCTCTCCGAGCACGGCCGGGTCGACGCGTCGGCCGATGGAGATCACCACGTGCCAGTCTGTGTTCGCGAACGTCTCGATGCACAGGCGGTAGAACTCCGGTCGCTCGTTGAATCCGGTGCCGAGGGAGATGTACAGGACAGGCGCGTCGGGTGCCGTCCAGCTTCGGTCCTGCAGACGTACCGGATCGACGCACGGCCCGACGAACTGCACCGAATCCGGTACCCGATCCGCATGGGGCTGCATCACTTTCGGGATCAGCGACAGACAGTGTTGCGGGTAGGTGATCCACTCCCACGGATCGGCGTCGATGTCGTTCTCTCGCAACCAGGCTGCATAGGTTTCGCGATACGCAACGCCGGTCGGCGACTCTCGAATAGAAGTCATCCCATCACCGAGATCCTCGGCGTATCCATCCCACGCCACGTACGTCGGCGACAGTTGCACCGCAGGAACGCCGTATCGCACACCGAGGACGGGTGCCGTCATTCCGCCGATGTCGTACAGGAACAGATCCGGCTGATCGTCGTCGTAGAACGCGGTGAGCACGGGATACGACGCAATTGCCTCGTCGAGGAAGACCTGCATCGCCGCCGCCGGATCGTCCGGCCACGACGCCTCTCCGTCGGGAAGTATCGAGGTGAACGGCACCACTTCGACTCCTGCGGGTTCGACCACGTGTCGCAGAGAATCACCGACGGCATAGGTGACGCGATGCCCGCGCCGGACCAGCTCGGCTATCACGGCCAGCGATGGATAGATATGACTCGGGGCCGTCGTGCCGATCATGGCGATGTGCATGGTGCCCACCGTAAGGCGCATCGCGTGCCGAGAGCTAGTGGATTTCGTTGGCGATCAGATCCAGCAAGCCGGGAAATCGATCGTTCAGCTCCTGGCGTCGCAGCGTCACTTTGCGGCTGTTTCCGCGATCGACCTGGAACACCAGTCCGGCTTCCCGCAGCACTCGAAAGTGATGCGTCAGAGTCGATTTGGTGACGCCGAGCTCGAACGACATGCAGGTTCGCTCGGCACCGTCGTCGTCGCCGACGAGTTCGGTGACCACTTTGCGCCGCAGTGGATCCGCCAGTGCAGACATCACCGCGCCGAGTTGCATTTCCTCGGGCTCCGGATGCCCGTTCTCGTCTGCCATGAGCTCCTCCCCACAACAAGGTACGACTTGCGCCGTACCTTCAAACCTGGTCTAGTACGAAAACCATCGTACCTAAGCCAAGGGGGGATCCATGAGAGCAGTTCTGCCGGTCGTACTCGCAGCACAGTTCGTCGTACCGATGTCCATCTCGGGCACCGCCATCGCGCTCCCGGTGATCGCCGCAGATCTCGGCTCCGATCCGACACCGCTGCAATGGGTCGTCAACGGCTTCAACGTTGCCTTCGCGTTGTTCACCGTCGTCTGGGGTGCGGTCTCGGATCGCATCGGCCACCGCACGTCGTTTCGCATCGGCGTCGTGCTCACGGCTGTCGCCAGCCTGGCCAGTGCACTGGCACCCTCCTTGCTCCTGCTCGACGCCGCGAGAGTCCTCGCCGGCATCGGTGCCGCAGCAGTACTGGTGGGCTCGACGTCCATTCTTTCGCTGCATTTCGAGGGGACCGAACGAGCGACGGCGTTCGCCCTGTTCGGCACCGTGAACGGACTGGGGTTGGCACTCGGGCCGACCATCTCCGGACTGCTGATCGCCGTGCTCGATTGGCGTGGAGTGTTCGCCGCTCAGGCTCTCGTCCTTGTCGTCGCGGCCGTCGGCACCCTGGCCCTGCCGGCACTACGCACCCCCACCACACCATCGACACTGCTCGATTTCGGCCTACTTCGTAACCGTCGTTTCCTCGCGCTGTGCCTGGTCCCGGTCGCCGGAGCCGTCGGATTCGTCACCCTGCTCACCTATCTGCCCGCTGCGCTCAGCGCCGTCGCGTCTCTGACGCCGGGACGGGCCGGACTGTTCATGCTGGCGATGACGATTCCGGTACTGATCGCTCCGTTGACGGTCGCCAGAGCGATCACCGCCTTCGAGGCCGTCACCCCGAACCGTGTGATCGGCACGAGTCTCGGCCTCCTGGTTCTCGGGAATCTCGGCATGCTGGCCCTGCAACCAGGCGTCTCGCTCGCCGCCGTCGTGGTCCCGATGATTCTGTTGGGGCTCGGATTCGGGCTCCCGATCGGGCTGGTCGACGGCGAAGCACTCGCTGCAGTTCCGCCGCGCAGCAGCGGCACCGCAGCAGGAGTACTCAATCTCTTCCGCATCGGTAGCGAGGCCGTGATGGTCGCCGGCTACGCCTGGCTGCTGACGATCCTCGTCCGCGGACGTGTGCCCGGCGAGGCCGACGCCGAGGCAGCGGCGGCCGGGCAACCGGGGTTCGCCGACGCCTACGCCCACGCCTTCACCGAAGTCATCGCCCTGGTGGTGGTGGCCGTGGCCGTCACCGCAGCGCTGATCGTCGTGCTTTCCCGGACGGGCAGGTCCGACGTATCGTCGGCGAATGTCCTTTCTGCAACCGGTGACCCTCACTGACGATCTCGTGACCCTCGAGCCGCTGAGCCACGATCATCTCGAAGGTCTGTGCGACGCCGCCCGCGACGGCGAGCTGTGGAATCTCTGGTACACCAGCGTGCCGAAGCCCGAGGAGATGGCCGCCGAGATCGACCGTCGACTCGGACTGCTCGACGCGGGCACCATGCTTCCGTTCACGCTGCGCCGCAACGACACCGGGCAGATCATCGGAGCGACGACGTTCTGCAACGCCGACGCCAGCAACCGCCGCGTCGAAATCGGATACACCTGGAATGCCCGCTCCGCGCACGGAACCGGCACCAATCCCGCGAGCAAACTGCTGCTGTTGACGCATGCATTCGAGGAACTGGGATGCATCGCCGTCGAATTTCGTACCCACTGGATGAACATGCAGTCGCGGACGGCGATCGCGAAACTGGGTGCGAAGCAGGACGGAATTCTGCGCAATCATCAACGCATGTCCGACGGTTCGTTGCGCGACACCGTCGTGTTCTCGATCATAGAATCCGAATGGCCCACCGTCCGCAACGAACTCCGCAGGCGTACCTCACGGTAGGTTGACCCCATGCGTGTGGATGGGCGGGACATTCCCGTAGCGGGAAACCTGCTTCAGCCGCTGGTGCGGAGAACCAGCGACATCATTCGGGTCGTATCGGCCGCGGCACTGCTGGGCGTGGTGATCGCCGGTTCGCTGATCACCAGAAATCAGTGGGATGCGCTCGAGCAATCGGTCTCGAACATCGTCGGCGTGCTCAGTCCCGACCAGTCCAATGCCGTCTACATCGTCTACGGCGTCGCCATTCTCGCGCTCCCGTTCGGCGTCCTGATCGGACTGATCGCCGGCCGCAAATGGAAACTGCTCGCCGGGTACGCGGCCGCGGCACTGCTGGCCGCCCTGGCGCTGTCGATCACCGGAACCGGGATCTCCACTCCCACCTGGGACCTCGACGTTCCCGAGCGACTCGACACCTTCCTCTCGCAATTCCTCGACGATTCGCGCTGGATCGCCATGTTGGCCGCGGCCCTGACGGTGTCCGGTCCCGGCCTGCCCGCACGATGGCGTCGGGCATGGTGGACGTTGTTGCTCGCGTTCGTACCGATACACCTGGTCGTCTCCACCGTGGTCCCGGCTCGCTCGATGCTCGGACTGGCGGTCGGCTGGCTCGTCGGAGCCGTCATCGTGTTGCTCGTCGGTACACCGGCACTGGAGGTTCCACTCGACGCGGCTGTTCGCCTGTTCCACAGTCGCGGTGTCACCGTTCGCAGCTTCACCGTCGTCCGTCCGGCCGGCCCCGGCCCGTTGGTGTTGAACGCGCACACTCCCGACGCCGATGTGGTGGTCGAGTTGTACGGGCAGAATCAGCGCAGCGGCGGCGCACTGCGCCAGTCCTGGCGGTGGTTCACGCTGCGTGGCAGCGAAACTGCGCCACTGCACGCGTCGATGCGCAGGGCCGTCGAGCATCGCGCCCTGATGGGTCTGGCCATCAAGGGGTTGGGTGCGGCGGGCAGTCATCCGCTGGCGGTGGCAGCGCTGGACAGGGGATGGACCCTGTACGCGCACAGCCTGCCCATCGGTGATCCGGTCGAGGCGGAGCACGACGACGCCACCCTCGGTGCCCTGTGGACGGCCCTGAACACCCTGCACGAGAACCAGATCTCCCACGGCGATCTGCACCGCGGCGAACTGAGGATCCACGACGGCAATGCCCTGTTCTGCGGTTTCGGCCATGCCGAACTCGGTGCCTCGGCTTCCCAGATGCAATCCGACGTCGCGCAGTTGTTGCTCACCACGGCGGACCTGTTCGGCTCCCAGCGCGCCGTCGCGACCGCCATCGACGTACTCGGCTTCGAGACCGTGGTCGCGGCCTCGGGTCGATTGACCAAGTCCGCCATCCCGCCTCGCATTCGCCAGTCGGTGCGCGACGCCGACAAGACGATGAAGGCTGTCCGGCTCGAAGTTCTCGAGCAGACCGGCACCGCCAAGATCGAGGCCGAACAGGTCACCCGATTCAGCCGCAACCAGATCATCTCGCTCGTGCTGTTGATCGGATTGGTCTATGTCGCATACCCGTTCATCAGTGCGGTGCCCGCATTCGTCACCGAACTCGGTTCGGCCAACTGGTGGTGGGCTCTGCTCGGTCTCGCGGTGTCCGCACTGACGTACATCGGTGCCGGAGCTGCGTTGTGGGCGTGCGCGCTGGGCAAGGTCAGCTTCTGGAATCTGACGGTGATGCAGGTCGCCAACACCTTCGCGGCGACGACGACACCAGCGGGCGTCGGCGGACTTGCCCTGAGCGTGCGCTTCCTGCAGAAGGGTGGGCTGGGAACGGTTCGCGCGACGGCCGCTGTGGCGCTGCAACAATCCGTCCAGGTGATCACGCACGTGAGCCTGCTGATCTTCTTCAGCGTCGTCGCGGGCACCTCGTCCGGACTGTCGAACATGGTGCCGGGCAACACTGTTCTGTATCTCATCGCCGGTGCTGCTTTCGGCGTCGTCGGGACGTTCATGTTCGTCCCGAAGCTGCGCCGCTGGCTGCGGGTCGCCGTCCGGCCGCAGATCAAGGAGGTCCTCGGCGAACTGGGCGAGCTCGCCCGCGACCCCAAACGCTTCTCGATCATCATTCTCGGCTGCGCGGCGACGACGTTGGGTGCCGCGCTTGCACTGTGGGCCAGCATCGAGGCCTTCGGCGGCGGCACCACGTTCGTCACCGTGACGGTGGTGACCATGATCGGCGGAACTCTTGCCTCCGCCGCGCCGACGCCGGGCGGTGTGGGTGCCGTGGAGGCCGCACTCATCGGCGGTCTGGCCGCCTTCGGCGTGCCCGCCTCCATCGCCGTACCGTCGGTGTTGCTCTACCGTGTCCTGACCTGCTGGTTGCCGGTGTTTCTCGGGTGGCCGACATTACGGTGGCTCACCAAGCGAGACATGGTCTGACGCACCGGTAGCCAGCGAGTACGCCCGATTCCGGCCCAGCTCCAGGTGGCGCTGGTAGCGTTCAGTCGGCCGGGGATCTGCCCATGAGAGGTATGCCCATTTCCAGACCGGGGATTACGGTGACGGCCGAGGGCCGAACACGGTACAGACCTGGCCTCGACGCCACACACTCGAGTGTCGACGACGACTACACGTATTTCGCGAACACCGCGCGCGAGCGTTGGGTGCGGTATTTCATCGGAACCCTGACACTGTTGTTCGGCCTGTCCGGGATCCTGATGGTTCCCACCGGCATCCACTACGACGGCTTGGCGGTATTCGTCCTCATCGGGGCGTTGACGACGATTCCGGTCGCGATCGCGTGGTTCGTCAGACCATGGCCGTCGACACGTCTGGCCAATGCCTTCGTGTTCTACGCGGACGTCGGCATCGTTGGCATCCTGTTCAGCAGCACCGACCATTACGTACCGCTGGCCGGGTGCATGATGTTCACGATCGTGGCCGTCTTCACCGTCATCGCCAGCTCGTTCCGAGTCATGTGGGCTCACCTGGCAGTCTCGGTGGCGACGGTACTTGCGCTCGGCGTACTCGCGGTCGGTCAGGGAAAGAACCCGTGGCTGGTGGCAGCAACCGCAGTCACAGTCGCCACGTTGTACCTCACCCCCCTGATGATGCGGGCGTACATCCGACATCTACGTTCTCGGGCATCGGGTGCCGTCGTCGATTCGCTGACCGGCCTGTACAACCGGCGCGGATTGCTCGAGGCGATCGACGACGTCGGTACCGCGTCCACCGACTGCGCCTCGGATCGAACCCTCGGGGTCACCGTTCTCGACATCGATCGGTTCAAGGACATCAACGACCGATTCGGGCACCCCACCGGCGACGCAGTACTGATCGAGGTCGCCTCGCGACTCACCGCCGCGGTTCCGAAGACATCGGTGGTCTCGCGTCTGAGCGGCGACGAGTTCGTCATCGTGCACGTCGGTTCGCCCGGCGAGATCGAATCGACCGATCACAGGATCCGGGCCGGTCTCGACGAGAGCTTCTCCGGGCCGCCCTTCACCGCCAGTGTCGGTTCGGCCTCGGAGCTCCTAGGGAGCGAACCCGTCACCCCTACCATCGTGCGCACACTGATCGCACTGGCCGATATCGAGATGTATCGCAACAAGTCTCGACTGTCCGAGGACGACGGCAGTGCACGGGGCAGCGGCACCGGAACGCGAGCGGCCATCCGCACGCGCATCGAGACTCTGATCTCGCGAGGCGGGCCGGACGTGGTGTTCCAACCTATCTGCGACGCGGCCACCACGACGGTCGTCGGGTACGAGGCGCTCTCTCGCTTTCCTTTCGGCTACGGCCCGCCGTCGATGTGGTTCCGCGACGCCACCGATGCGGGAATCGGACCGCTTCTCGAAGTCGCGGCCATCGACCGCGCGCTGGCCGCATCCGAATCACTTCCCTGCGGGATCTTCATCTCACTCAACGCATCTGCCGACACCATTCGCTCCACCGATCTGGCTGCCGTACTGCGGCCGTTCCAGAAGAACCGACAGTTCCACATCGAAATCACCGAACACGAGCGAGTCCACGACTACCGCGCGGTCGCCCGAACCATCGAATCCTTGCGCGGAGCAGACATCTCCATCTCCGTCGACGACGTGGGTGCAGGCTTCGCCGGACTTCGCCAGGTGGTCGAATTGCGACCCGACACCCTGAAGGTCGACTACGCACTGGTGCACGGAATCGACACCGACCCGATTCGACGGGCCGCCGCTGCATCGGTCATCGGATTCGCACACGAGATCGGCTCGACGGTCATCATGGAAGGCGTCGAAACCGAAGCGGAACTGCGGGTGGCCGTCGAACTCGGGGCAGACATGGTGCAGGGCTTTCTCACCGGACGACCTCTACCGCTGTCGGACATCAGCAGGTAGCGCTGCACCGCCGCTCTCGCAGAGAACTCAGATCGACGAATCGACGGTGAACTTAGTCAGAGTCGGCGCGGCGGCGAGCAGCGGCGGCAACTCGGCGATCTTGCCCGGTCCGGCGCGGAACTCGCGGTACTTCGCATCGGCCTCGGCCGACTCCCACGTCTCGTAGGCGATCACGTGTGCCTCGTTCTCCTCGTCGACCCACACCTCGACACCGAGGCAACCCTCGAATGCGCGAGTATCGGCGAGCACCGTCCGCAGCAACGCGCGGGCATCGGCCACGGACTCGGGCTTGAACGTCAGATCCAACAGAGCGATGAGTGCCATGGCTTCACACTAGTCATCTCAGCCGAAGTGCCAAGTAGAACTCGATTCTGTCCTCCAGTCGCGACAGATCGCGGCCGGTGAGTTCCTCGATGCGCTGGATGCGATATCGGACGGAATTGACGTGCATGTGCAGTTGTTCGGCACATCGCGTCCAGGCACCGTTGGTGTCGAGGTACACCGACAATGTCTCCACGAGATCACTGTTGTGCAGGTCGTCGTAGTCGACCAGGGGAGTCAGCAGCCTCGAGGTGAACATGCGTCGCACGTCATCGGGAACGTTGGCGAGAAGTATTGTCAACGTGGCCAATTCATCGTGCCCGACGACGCTGCAGTCCGAGCCACGGCGCTCGGCGAGCCGGCGGGCGTAGCGCGCTTCCTCGATCGCGCTTCGGATGTCGGCGGGCGCGGTCGGAGCGCTGACACCGATCGAGGTGCCGCTACCGATCAGTCCCGGCGCCAGCGTGTGGACGGCCCGCCGAACCGAATCGGTTCGATCGGTTCTCGCCTCCACCAACGCGATGGCCTCGTCGTCGACGATTCCGACCGTGATCTCCAACGGTGCCAGCACTTCTCGCAGCAGCGGGCGTAACTCACCGAGGCGCAGGGTCTCGCCGGATGTGGCCACAGCCACTGCAGCGTAACGTGTTTCGATATCGAGTCCGATGACGTGCATCTGGGCGAGGATGTCTGCGGCCGTCGCGCCCCCGACGATCGCGCGCACGAACTCCTGCGCCAGAATTCCCGACCCCGACAGGCGATCGTCGACGCGACTGCGCTCCACGGCCACGATCGACGCCAGCTGCCCGGCCAGGGAAAGCCTCGGCGCATCCCATGTCTGCCAATCGCTTTCGAAGGCCACGAACCAATCCACGACCCGCGGCGCGGACTCTCCATCGACGGCGAACACCGAGACTCTCTGCTCTCGGCAGTACCGCGGCAGCCGCACGGACGACATGAATTCCTGCGCCACGGCTTCGGTGTCCGGCGGATTGTCGGATCCGGCGAGTACCCGTCCCGACGCAGTGACGACCCAGCAGTTCATGCCCAGATCGGAGCTGACCATCTCCAGCAGCGGACCCAGCCCGCCGCCCGGGCCGGCACTTGCCACGAGGCGTCGATGCCGGTCGAGCACGAGACTGAGGTCCGAGGCTCTCGCCGTCGACAGTTGCCGGACGACGCTCTCGGTGACCGTGGCGAAAGCGATGTCGGCGGGTACACGAAAGAGCGGCAGCCCGTGCTCGAGGCAGGCGTCGACCAGATCGTCGGGCACGACGCCGCCGTCGGATGCCGCCAGCGCCGAGATCCCGGCCTTGGACACCGCCCGTACGAACGTCCTCGAGTCCTCGGGGCCCGTCCGCCACATCAGGCCGGTCAAGACCAGTTCGCCCCCGCTGAGGTAGCGGCTCGGATCGAGCATGTCGGTGGTCACGACCCATCGGATGGTCGGATCGAAGTGCTCGGGAGTGACGATCGGCTGCAGTTTCAGATCGGCGAGACCAGCCAGATCACGCAGCCTCACGGTGACATCGACCTCCTCTTCGTAGGATCCTCCAAAACCTACACTGTGATCGGCGTCATACTTCGTCGTTCCTGTCTCTCGTTCCCAACGCCCCAGGCCGCTGTACTGGGTGAACACGAAGCAGGAGTGGAGCCTGCAGGAACGACCCGATGAAGAAGACAGCGAGCGGAGTACCGAATATGGATTTTCTGCGACCACAGACCTGGGGCGACGCGTTGGCCGCGAAGGCCGACGATGTCGACGCGGTGCCCATCCAGGGCGGCACCGACGTCATGGTCGAGATGAACTTCGACCTGCACCGGCCGGGCGCATTGCTGGATCTGAACCCGATCACCGAACTCACCGAATGGGAACAGCTTCCCGACGGGACGCTACGGGTGGGCGCAGGCGTGCCCTACGTTCGCATCATCGCCGAGCTCGGAGACATGCTTCCCGGCATCGCCCAGGCCTCCCGCACCGTCGGTTCACCGCAGATCCGCAATCGCGGCACCGTCGGCGGCAACCTCGGTGGCGCGTCACCCGCAGGTGATCTGCACGCGCCTCTGCTCGCGGCGGGCGCAACCGTGGAGGTCGAATCGGCCGAGCGCGGTGTACGCATGATTCCCGCGACCGAGTTCTACCTCGGCGTCAAGCGCAATTCCTGCCGGCCGGACGAACTCATCCGCGCCTTCCACGTGGCACCGGCAGCGGGACCGCAGTACTTCTCGAAGATCGGCACCCGCAACGCCATGGTCATCGCCGTCTGCTCGTTCTCGATCGCGCTGTTTCCACAGGAGGGTCGCGTCGGTACCGGTCTCGGCTCCGCTGCGCCGACGCCGCGCCGGGCTTACGATGCCGAGAACTACCTCGCGGCCGAACTCGAGTGGGACGGTGCCCTCGATCCTGGGGTGTCGGAGGAATTCGGCCGATTGGTCAGTGCGGCAGCAAGTCCCATCGACGACGTACGAGGCACTGCCGATTACCGCAAGCACGCCCTGTCCGTGATGGCCCGGCGAACACTGGGTTGGGCATGGCGAGACCTCACAGCCGCACGGAAGGTGGCCTGAACATGCGAGTCAACTGCACCATCAACGGAAAAGACATGGAAGCCGACGACGTCTGGGAGGGCGAGAGTCTGCTGTACCTGTTGCGCGAACGCATGGGACTACCCGGATCCAAGAACGCGTGCGAACAAGGCGAATGCGGTTCGTGCACCGTCTATCTCGACGGCATTCCGGCGTGCGCTTGCCTGGTGGCAGCCGGTCAGGTCGAGGGCCGCGAGATTCGTACCGTCGAAGGCCTCGCCGACGGCGAGAAGCTGGACCCGATGCAAGAAGCGTTCGTCGAGTGCGGAGCCGTCCAGTGCGGCTTCTGTACCCCGGGACTGGTGGTCCAGGCTCACGATCTGATCGAACGTGTTCCCGATCCGTCCGACGCAGAGATCCGTGAATCTCTCGCCGGAAACCTCTGCCGCTGCACCGGATACGAAAAGATCCTGGATGCCGCGCGGCTCGCAGCAACTCGAAAGGCCGAAGCCAAATGACCACGGTGATCTCGGGCGCCTACATCGCTCCCATCGTCGGGGACGAAATCCCCTCCGGATACCTCGTCGTCGAGGGCACCACGATCAGCGCCATCGGTTCGGGCCCGGCACCGGTGATCGCCGGGGCCGAGACGATCGACGCGTCCGGCTGCCTCGTCACCCCAGGCCTGGTGAACACCCACCACCACCTGTACCAGTGGGCGTCCCAGGGCCTGGCCAAGGACAACACGCTCTTCGAATGGCTTGTCGCACTCTACAAGCCGTGGTCCAAGATGGACGCCGAGGTCGTCGGCGGTGCCGCCGCTGCCGGTCTCGGTTGGCTCGCGAAATCGGGCTGTACCACCAGCACCGATCACCACTACATCTTCCCCAAGGGCCGAGGCGACCTGTTCGCGGCCGAGATCGACGCCGCACAGCGGATCGGCGTGCGGTTCCAACCGTGCCGCGGCTCGATGGACCGGGGTGTGTCCGACGGCGGTCTGCCACCGGACGAGGTGGTCGAATCGCTCGACGACATCCTCACCGCCACGGCCGAGGCCATCGACACCTATCACGACGCCTCCTTCGGTTCGATGCTCCGAATCGCGGTCGCGCCGTGCTCCCCGTTCTCCATCAGCAAGGAGCTGCTCGTCGAGTCCGCCACCCTCGCTCGCGCCAAAGGTGTTCGGCTGCATACTCATCTGGCCGAGACGCTGGACGAAGAAGAGCACTGCCTCGCTCAGATGAACTGCACCCCGGTCGAATACATGGAGCAGGTCGGCTGGCTCGGTGACGACGTGTGGTTCGCCCACGCGGTACACCTGCACGATTCCGATATCGCGAAGATGGCAGCCACCGGTACCGGTACCGCCCATTGCCCGAGTTCCAACGCTCGGCTCGGTGCGGGCATCGCCCGTATTTCCGACCTGCTCGCCGCCGGCGCACCCGTCGGCCTCGGAGTGGACGGCTCGGCCTCGGCCGAAATGGTGCCGCTGGCCGGCGAGGTCCGTCAGGCGATGTACATGCAGCGGGCCAAGTACGGTCCGACAGCCCTGACGGCGCGTCAGGCACTCGAGATCGGAACGCTCGGCGGTGCAACGGTACTGGGCCGACAGAGCGAGATCGGTTCACTCGAAGTCGGCAAGCTCGCCGACATCGCGATCTGGCGCACCGACGGCTTCTATTCGGCGGTGGACGATCCCGTCGTCGCGTTCGCGTACGGACAGACACCGCCGCTCGCGCGGTTGATGGTCGGTGGTCGGACGATCGTCGAGAACGATGTGTTGACCAGCGCACCGCAGGACGAAATAGGCCGCGCCGGAGCCGACGCGCACCGTCGCCTGATGAAACTCGCGGAGGACGTGCTGTGAGCGCCCCGACCACCACACCCCGGCAAGCTCCCGCCGACATCCCCGCACCGGGACGCGGCCGAGTCGGAGACAGTCCCCTGCGACCCGACGGAACACTGAAGGTCAAGGGCGAGTTCGCATATTCGTCGGACCTGTTCATCGACGGCATGCTCTGGGGCGCAACGCTCCGCAGTCCGCATCCGCGCGCCAAGATCGTCTCGGTCGACATCTCGCAGGCTCTCGCGACACCCGGCGTCGAGGCGGTACTCACCCACGACGACGTGCCGGGACGCAAGTGCTTCGGACTCGACCACACGTGGGATCAGCCTGTTCTGGCCTTCGACGAGGTCCGGCACGAAGGTGAACCGATCGCGCTGATCGCGGCCGATCATCCCGAGACCGCCCGGCGCGCAATGGAAAAGATCGTTGTGGTGTACGACGTTCTCGAACCTCTGACCGACGCCCGACGCGCAGCACTGGACCCGGACTACCCGAAGGTGCAGGAACGCGGCGGGGTGGCGCGCCATCAGCCGGTGCGTGTCGGCAACGTCGCCGCCGCCCGGGCCACCGCGGACGTCATCGTCAGCAGCGACTTCGCCGTCGGGATCCAGGATCAGGCATTCCTGGGACCCGAATCGGGACTGGCAGTTCCGGCCGAAGACGGCGGCATCGACCTCTACGTCGCAACCCAGTGGATGCACAACGATCTGGCCCAGATCGGACCGTGCCTCGGACTGCCCGAGGAGAAGATCCGGATGACGCTCGCCGGTGTCGGTGGGGCATTCGGTGGCCGCGAGGACCTGTCGATGCAGATTCACGCCGCGATGCTCGCCATGCACACCGGCAAGCCCGTCAAGATCGTCTACAACCGCTACGAGTCGTTCTTCGGACACGTTCACCGCCACCCCGCGCAGATGCACTACGAGTACGGCGCGACCCGCGACGGCAAGCTCGTGTTCGCCGATGTCGAGATCATCCTCGACGGTGGCGCGTACACCTCGGCAACCCTCAACGTCGTGGGCAACGCAGCCTCGCTGGGCGTCGGACCGTACGTCATTCCCAACATCGAGATCGACGCCTACGGCGTGTACACGAACAATCCACCCTGCGGCGCGATGCGTGGATTCGGCGCAGTGCAAGCATGTTTCGCATACGAGTCGATGATGGACAAGCTCGGCGAGGCCTGCGGTATCGGCCCCGTGGCCATCCGGCAGATCAACGCCGTCAGCCAGGGTTCGATCCTCGCGACAGGCCAGGTCATCGAAGCACCTGCCCCACTGGCCGAGATGCTCGCCCGAGCCGAGGCGATGGAACTGCCTGCCCCCGTGGACGCGTCGGACATCCGTAATCTACCGGGCGGGGCGTCGCAGACCACCCACGGCGAAGGCGTCGTACGCGGAATCGGATACGGCGTCGGCATCAAGAACATCTGCTTCTCCGAGAACTACGACGACTACTCCACCGCGCGCGTTCGACTGGAGGTGATCGGCGGTGAGGCAACAGCATTGGTGCACACAGCCGCTGCCGAGGTCGGTCAGGGCCTGGTGACGTTGGAGGCGCAGATCGCACGCACCGAGCTCGGCGTCACCAAGGTCGTCATCCATCCCGCCGACACCAAGGTCGGTAATGCCGGCTCCTCGTCCGCGTCGCGGCAGTCGTACATGACCGGCGGCGCAGTCAAGACCGCGTGCGAGGCTGTCCGCGAGGCAGTGTTCGTCCTGGCCGGCCTCTACCTGGGCCGCGCGGTTGCCGACCTGAGCCTCGACGGCGGCAAGATCGTCTCGGCCACCGACGGTGTACTGGCCACGATCGAGGATGTCCTCGGCGACCGAGTCATCGAGCAGACGCGTGAATTCCACCATCGCCCCACCAGCGGAATGGATCCGGTCACCGGACAGGGAGCGAGCCACACCCAGCTCGCACTGTGTGTCCATCGCGCCGTGGTGGACGTCGACGTCGAACTCGGTCTGGTCAAGGTCGTCGAGATGGCGGCCGTGCAGGACGTCGGCAAGATCCTCAACCGGCTGTCGCTCGAAGGCCAGATCCACGGCGGCACAGCGCAGGGCCTCGGTCTCGCGGTGATGGAAGAGATCGTCGTCGTCGACGGTCTCGTGAAGAACCCGTCGTTCACCGACTACCTCATTCCGACGATTCTCGACATGCCGCCCATGAAGCTGGACATCCTCGAGAACCCGGATCCCCTGGCACCGTACGGTCTTCGCGGGGCGGGCGAGCCACCCACCCTCTCCTCGACCCCCGCCGTGGTCGCGGCCATCCGCAACGCCACCGGGCTCGCGCTGACCCGCGTGCCCGTCCGACCCGAACACATCATCAACAGCTGATCCGAGTTCCATCCCCATTCGACGAAACCTTCTCCGGCACAACCGCACCGACGCCAACTCCCCCGGCACGTCGGCCCGGCCCCACGCTCGACGAGGTTGATCACGCCCTGGGAGGGCCGATCATGACCGACGTACGCACATCCAGCACTCGCCAAAGTGGACGAGGTCGATCCCAGATCGACAAGTTCTTCGACATCAGCGGCCGGGGCTCCACGCTCTCCCGCGAAATTCGCGGTGGTGTCACCACATTTGTGGCCATGGCCTACCTGATCGTTCTCATTCCGCTGATCATCGGTGACGCCCGCGATGTCACCGGGGCAACGCTCGATCCGGCGCAGCTGTCGACCATGGTGGCGTTGTCAGCCGGTCTGACGACCATCCTGATGGGCGTCGTCGGAAACGCGCCCCTCGCCATGGCGGCCGGCCTCGGGGTGACCCCGATCGTGGTGTTCCAGGCGGCCCCGTACATGACCTGGCCGCAGGCGATGGGGCTGGTGGTTCTCGAGGGCGTCGTCATCGTCGTCTTCGCTCTCACCGGCATTCGGCAACTCATCATGGATGCCATACCGCTCGTACTCAAGCAGGCGATCGGCGTCGGGATCGGCGCATTCATCGCGCTCATCGGCCTGGTCGACGCAGGGTTCGTCGGGCACCACGAGTCAGCAGCAACCGCGGTCACCCTCGGCACGTTCGGCAAGCTCGCCGGCTGGCCCGTGTTCGTCTTCTGCGTCGGCCTGGTCCTGATGATCATGCTGTTCGTGCGGAAAGTGCCGGGCGCGATGCTCATCGGCATCTTCGTGGCCACCAACCTGGCGATCATCCTGAACTCGGTGTTCGACATCGAACCGGAGGCGTGGGGACCGGTCGTTCCGAAGGTGCCCGATTCCATCGTCGCCACACCACAATTCGACCTACTGTTCAACGTCGACCTGTTCGGCGGCTTCGCACGGGCCGGAATCGTCACGGCGTCGGTCGTCCTGTTCACTCTCGTTCTCTCGGGCTTCTTCGACGCCATGGGCACCATCCTCGGTGTCGGCGAGGAAGCAGGCCTGGTCGACAAGCAGGGCAGGATGCCGGGATTGAGCCGCATCCTCACCGTCGACGGCATCGGTGCCATCGTAGGAGGCGCGATCAACGGATCGGCCAACACGGCCGTCGTGGAGTCTGCGGCAGGCGTCACCGAAGGTGCCCGGACCGGTCTTGCCAGCGTTGTCACCGGCGGATTGCTGACGAGCCTGATCTTCTTCACCCCGCTGGCCGGCGTGGTCCCCGTCGGTGCCGCTGCACCGGCCCTGGTTCTGGTGGGCGCGCTGATGATGACGCACGTACGCAAGATCGACTGGGAGAACACCGAAATCGCGATCCCGGCCTTCCTCACCATCGTCCTGATGCCCTTCACCTACTCGATCACCGTCGGTGTTGCAGCAGGCGTCATCTCGTACACCCTGGTTCGCCTCGCCAAAGGCAAAGCACGCCAGACGCATTGGCTGCTGTACCTGATGTCGGGTATCTTCTTGGTCTACTTCGCCCTGCACCCGATCGAAGAAGCGTTGGGAATCTCGTAAAATGAAAGAAATTGTCGATCGTCTGTCCGCCTGGGACCACGCAGGTGTTCCCTACGCGGTGGCGACGGTCATCGCGGTATCCGGAAGTGCTCCACGGCTTCCGGGTGCTGCGATGGCGGTGTGCGCCGACGGCGAGGCAGTCGGCAGCGTCTCCGGTGGCTGCGTCGAAGGCGCAGTGTACGAGCTGTGCCGCGAGGTTCTCGAGACCGGCGAGTCCAAGCGAGAGTCGTTCGGCTACAGCGACATCGATGCCTTTGCGGTCGGCCTGACCTGCGGGGGAGTGATCGAGGTGTTCGTGCGCCTCGGTCCTCCGCGGGCCGTGCTCGCGGCCATCGCGTCGGATACTGCGGTGGCCACGGTCACGATGCTCGACGGCTCCGGACAGTCACTTGCGGTTTCGTCTTCGGCGACCATGGGCGCGACCGGTTTCGCCGACGTCGACGCGGTGGTCGTGGGCGAGGCGCTGGCGATGTTGGACTCCGGGGGCACCGGCATCCGGTCGGTGCGGTGCCGGCCGGATCTCGACGTGTTCGTACAGTCCTACGCAACCGCCCCGCGGCTGCTGATCTTCGGGGCCATCGACTACGCCGGCGCACTCGCCCGCGTGGGCAAGTTCCTCGGGTATCACGTCACGGTCTGTGATGCGCGCCCCGTTTTCGCCACTGCTGCACGGTTTCCCGATGCCGACGAGGTGGTCACCGAATGGCCGCACAGCTATCTGGCGCGAACGGCAGTCGATGCCCGGACGGTGATTTGCGTTCTGACGCACGACGCCAAGTTCGATGTGCCTCTGCTCGAGGTTGCTTTGAGACTGCCGGTGGCGTTCGTGGGAGCCATGGGATCGCGTCGGACCCACGACGATCGCGCGGCCCGGTTGCGCGACGTCGGGTTGACCGAGCAGGAGCTCGCACGCTTGAAGTCGCCGATCGGCCTGGACCTGGGTGCGAGAACTCCGGAGGAAACTGCGCTGGCCATCGCGGCGGAATTCGTCGCCGTGCGACGTGGGGGTAGTGCGTTGCCACTGACCCGAACTGCGGGTCCGATCCATCACGACGGAGTGAATGCGAAATACGCTTAGGTACCCTGGTTCTCGACACGCCGTCCGCTCCAGTGAAGGACCTCAGTTGATTCGCGCCCTGCCTCGGTACCGACAACTGAACCTGGTGAGCATTGCTCTTCTGGGCACCATGGCTGCGATCGCCACGCTTCAGGTACTCGACCCGACCCACGTCGGTCGGCTCCTCGCGCATGTCGCAATCCTCGTGTGCGTGAGCGCGGCCGTTGTGTACGGAGTCCGCCACGCTGGCCGCAAGCCCACCTGGCTGCTTCCTCGCATGGCGCTCGCCTGCTTCACGCTCGGATGCTTCGCATCACTCGTAGCTGGGAACTACCTACCAGCCACGACCGGCGCAATCATGGCAGTCATCGCCCCGATGTTGTTGACCGACGAACGGTGGAACCGCCTCTTCCGGTTTCGGTTCGAAGCACTCTGATCTGGCCAGGACAGGTGCTACACACAGTTTCTGAGGTGTAGTCGCGAATATCCCTTGTCCATGCGAACTAGGTTGGCGCGTGGACGGTTGCGTGTGCCGACGCATCGTGTTGCACTGAGGGAGAAACAAAACCATTCGGTCTGACGAGAGTGCTGACCCCGATCAGCCTGATAGCACTCGCGTCTGCCTGTTGCGATGGAACGACCACATTTCGGTGTTACCGGTGCACAGGCTCCCTTTCGAATGCGAGGAGTGGCGGTGAATTTCCCGAGCGGGAAGAGATGGGTTCTCTTCTGGTCAGCGCAGGCGTTGCTGTGGGCCGTTGTTTCGGTGATTCGAACTCAGGACGGTGAATTTGCGGTCTGGGCATGGGTGGCTACTTGTTTGTTTGCTGCGGCCGCAGTCCTGACCGGGCTTCGTATATTTCGCCGCAGAAGTGGCAACGAGCATGGACTCATGAATCCGTAGGGAGTATCACCTCTGCGTCGAGGGCTGCCATTTCGATCCCTCATCGACAAGGGGTTCCGGCATAGTCGTTGTTCGAGTTGCCTGAGTTGCGCGTTCTCTGTGTGATGCGCCGAGTGACGGACGTCGTGGGGCCGGCATGACGGACCTTTCGGAAAACATTTCGATTCAACCGAATTGCGACATAGAAGAGTTGCCTCCCTCAAAGATCACCTCGGAATTTCGTGGGCTATATCTGCTACCGCAGCGGTGCGTCTGGACGCTCTGGCTCTGTAGCTACGAGGCGGTGTTGACACGTGCGAACGTCTCTCGGCCGACTGCCCGGGCGGCGTCGAGCTCGGCAGTGGACTCAGCCGAGGAGTCGGTGAAGGTGATGGCTTGTTGCTCGAGTTCGATGATTCGTCGTTGAATACCCAGCTCAGAGGTGTAGTGGCGAACATCCTGAAATGTCCAGCGTTTCTTGTCGGTGGTCCGGGTTACTGTTCTTCTTGTTCGAACAGGCGTTCTTGTTTCGGGTCACCGGGGGGTGAAAAGTGGGTGCAGTACCGACCGTGTCACTGGAGGCGTTGACCGCTGCCGCGCGTGAGGAGAATCGCCACGCGGCCCGCAAGATCACCGCCTGCTACACCGTGCACTGCGACTGGATCACCCGCGACACCAAGCACAAGCACTACAGCCGATACGGACGCACCGAAATGGCTGTCGCGTTGGGCTGCTCCGCCACCGTCGCCGAATCGTATGTATCCGTCGGAGTCGCCCTGCACACCCGACTCCCACTGCTACGAGCAGCGTTCGAGACCGGGGAGATCGACCTCCCCCGCGTGCGGACCGCATGCCGGATCCTCGACAACCTCTCCGACGCCATCGTGAAGCGCGTCGAAGCCGAGGTCGTCGAGGCGGCGCGGAGGTCGTCCCCGGGCCCGCTCGAGCAGGCGATCTGGGACATCCTGCTGCGCGTCGCACCGGAGGAAGCAGCAGCGCTGCGGGAGTTCGCGAAGAAGTTCCGCACCGTCACCTACAGTCCCGGCGGCGAACTCGCCCGCATCCGAGCCGAGTTGACCGCACCCGAAGCCGCCGCCGCATGGCAACTCCTCGAGGAGATGGCCGACACGCTCTGCCCGAAAGACCCGCGAGGGAAGAAAGAGCGCCTGTGTGATGCGTTCATGGCCCGCATGCACGGCGAACCCCGACTGGCATGCCTGTGCCACCGCGAGGATTGCCCGAAGAAAGACGCAGTGCTGCCGGATCGGCGGGTTCCGTTGACGATGATCACCGTCGACATCGCCACCCTCATCGGACTACTCACCAACCCCGCCTACCTGGCCGGGCATGGTTCCATCGATCCCGACCTCGCCCGGGAGTTGTCGCGGAACAGTCACTGGCAGATCCTGCTCACCGAAGCAATCACCCTCGCCGAATCCCTCGGCCTCGCACACCAGGACCCGGAGACGGGGGAATGGGAACGAACACCGAAAAATCACAAGCAGGAGTCGGCCTCAGGGTCGGATCCGGCGAACGACACGGACACGAAATCAGAGACGAACGCTGCTTCGGCAACAGACGAGCCCGCGACTCGCGACGACACCGACCCCGCACAGGGCAATGAGAGCGAATCATGCACGACCACAGACACTTCCGCTGACGCCGACACCGCCGCGACCGGCACCGGCACCGGCACCGCCACCGATGCGACTGCTGTACCGAAGGCGGAACCGACCCACGAATCCGCCACAAGCGGTGGCCACGCCACCGAATCAACCACCGCACCATCGCCCGATCCCGCGCCGACCAGCGCGGCGGCAAAGGCCACTGCGACAGCAGCGGACTCCGCTTCCGGCAAGGAAACAGATCCCGGCCGTGGCTCCGATCCAGCACCATCGCATGCAGCATCGGCGAGAGGTCCGGTCGACACATCGAGTTCGACACCAGACCCGACCGCCGAATCACATCGAACACCCGATGCAGCACAAGCACCTGCATCTGCGCCGATGCCCAACACTGCATCCGGTCAAACCGAAACCCACACTGCTCCAGATCAACCCGAGCACACCAGGACAGTCACACCGACACCTGGACCACCGCCGACAACAAGCCCCACGCAAGGAACAGCTCCGGCGTCGGAACCCGGGACTACGGCGTCACCGGCTCCGCTCGAGGGTCAGACAGGGGACACCTCTGCCCATTCAACGGCAGACACACCCCCACCCGACACCGGCGGAGGTGAAGACAGGCCACGACGGACCCAATCGCTGACCTCCGCCGCAGCCCTGTTCTGTACCCACACCCCCGTAGGGAGGGGCACACGGCACAGCTCTGCCCTCGACCTCCCGACACTGAACCGCACAGCCCTGAACCAGTCGGGCCTCGGTCGTTCGGGCAACCGCGGTAGCTGTACAGCCAGTGGCATCTACCTCGGCAACGCCTCCCTCGCCGCAGCACTCGAAGCCGCTATCGCCGCCGACCCCACCCTCGGCACATCCGTCGCACGCGACCCACTCACCGACCGCGTCCTGATCTACCGACCCGACACCCTCACCACCGCAGCCGTCCGACTCCGCGACAAACACTGCCGCTTCCCCGGCTGCCACCGACCCGCCGCACGCTGCCAACTCGACCACATCACCCCCTTCGACCACACCAACCCCCTCGGCGGAGGCTGGACCACCGTCAACAACCTCCAATGCCTCTGCGAATACCACCACAGCGTCAAAACCGCCGGCTACTGGACCGCCACCATGCTCCCCGGCGGAGCCATCCTCTGGACATCGACATCCAAGACCACCCGAATCACCCTGCCCACCAACGGCACAGCAATCCCCATCCTCGGCAACGACCTCACACCACACATCCCCACCAGACCCAAACGATCCGGCATCATCGCCTACCCCGACCCACCCGACAACCGACAGCCCGAGACAGACGACACGGCAACACCGCCGTTCTAGTTGCGCGCCAGCAATCGCCCGGTCGAGGATTCCGACCCCGCGATCCACGACCGTCGCACCACACCCGACAAACCCAGTCGATCGTAGGCAGTCACCGGGTTGCGGTGGTACAGGTGCGCAACGTCGACGGTGAACCTCTCGTCGGGAGCGAACGCCACAAGGTCTGCAGCGCTTCCGATTTCGATGCGTCCGCGATCTGTCATGCCCACCTGGTCGGCGGTGTTGGTGGCCATCCACCGCACGATGTCGGTCAGCGCGAACCCACGGGCACGCGCCTCCGTCCACACCGCAGCCAGCGACACCTGCAACGACGCGATCCCACCCCACGCATCACCGAAGTCTCCGGTGTCGAACCTCTTCAGATCGGGAGTACAGGGGGAGTGATCGGTCACGATGGTGTCGATCGTGCCATCGGACAAACCCTGCCACAACAACTCTCGGTTGCCGGCTTCGCGGATCGGCGGGCAGCACTTGAACTGGGTAGCCCCCGCCGGCACGGCCTCGGCGTCGAAACACAGGTAGTGCGGACATGTTTCGACGGTAACCCGAACCCCGTCCCGCTTCGCCGCCGCGATCATCGGCAACGCATCGGCGCTCGACAGATGCAGAATGTGCACCCGACACCCGGTCCGACGAGACAACTCGATCACCTGCTCGATGGCCCGGTTCTCGGCCGCACGTGGGCGCGATTCGAGGAATCCCGAGTACTCACGGCCCGCCGCCGACGGTGCCTCGGCGATCACCTCGGCGTTCTCGGCGTGCACGATCATCAGCCCGTCGAACGACGCGATCTCGATCAGAGCCTTCTCGAGCTCCGGAATCGTCAGCGGCGGAAACTCGTCCACCCCCGACGCAAGCAGGAAGCACTTGAAGCCGAAGACACCCGCATCGTGCAGTGGTCTCAGCTGGTCGACATTCCCCGGCACGGCACCGCCCCAGAATCCGACGTTCACCACCGACTGATCCGCCGCCACCCGACGCTTGATCTCCAAGGCTGCAACGTCAACCGTCGGGGGGATGCTGTTGAGCGGCATGTCGACGATGGTGGTGATGCCACCAGCCGCGGCAGCCCGGGTGGCGCTGGCGAACCCCTCCCATTCGGTACGTCCTGGCTCGTTCACGTGAACGTGGGTGTCCACCAAACCCGGCAGCAGCACCTCATCCGGCCCGAGCTCGACCACCGCCGCCGCAGATACGCGCGCATCCACGGAGTCGATTGCCACGATGCGCCCGTCGGACACGGAGATCGAGGCCGCAACCTCCCGTCCACCGATCACCGCCCGCGAAGCGAGAACAACCAGATCAGACTGCACTGGAGACACTCTGGAGCTCGGACGACTTCCAAGCGACATCTGCCGCATCGAGGGCTTCGGCGTCGAGCTCCCCGAACAATCGCAATCGGGACAGTCCGCCGTCGGGGTACACGTCCAGTCGCAGGTGCGTGTACGCGTCGGCCTCGCTCAACAGGAACCGGTGGCGCGTATCCGGTTGAACAGCGGTGCGGGGCAGAATCTCGCTCCACGCCGTCGGGTCCGTGATGTGCCGACGACGAAAATCGATGGCGCTGAGCCGGATCCACCCCGGTGCGTTGCCGACGTAGTAACTCGTATCGACCTCGACGTGGCGCGGGGTGCCGGGCGACGCGAGCGCGAACACTGCGAAGTCGTTGCCGCCGTTACGTCGTCGGGAATTCTCCCAACCTTCGCCCATGTTGCGAGCCCGCCCGGGCAGGATGATGTTGGCCGGCGAGGAGTAGAACGCATCGGAGCAGTCGGTGAGCCGAGCGCCGTTCTCGGCGGCGAGCAGGTCGACGGTGCCTGCCAGGAACCGCGGATCCTGCACCACCTGACCGTGGACACGGAACCGGGCGACGCCGCCGTCGGGGTAGATCGACAGCCGCACATGCGTCCACCGGTGCCGATCGGCCACCGCGTACGTATTTGCAGTGTCACCGACTGCGGGGGACTTGTCGACGATGCTGTGCCACTCCGCATTCTGCACATCCTCGATGGAGGGATAGCCGTCGATCGACGCCGCCTCCACGGAGACGAACGGCGGATAGTTACCGGTGAAGTGAGCGGTGTCGACGACGACGCCGTGCACGATTCCCGGGGAGCCCAGTCGCACGATCGCCCAGTCGTGACCGCCTTCGTCACGACGACGCCGAGTCTCCCACCCGTCGTACACCTTTCCCTTGTGGCCGAAGTCCGCGGGATCGAACAGCGGAGCATCGGGCTTGATCAGGTTCTCGCGCTGGGCGAACAGCTCGTCGTTCGCCGCCGAGACGCTGCCGCCGAGCGCCCGGGAAGCCAGATCGGTGAGCGTGGTGAAATCGGTTCCGGTCATGAAGTTCCTTCCAAAATGTGTGTGGTGGCCAAGGTTCGGCCGACCTCGTGCAACAGCCTGGCCGCGTCACGCATCGAGATCTGCGCGTCCGGCTCCAGGTCGGTCAGTGCATAGGAGGCGGTGATTCCGTAGGGGCGCAATCGATCCATGCCGACCACGCTGCGTCCCGCAACGGTGATCACCGGAACACCGGCTGCACGCGCAGCGTGCGCGACACCGATCGGTGCCTTGCCGTGCAGGCTCTGTTCGTCCAGCGACCCCTCGCCGGTGACGACCAGATCGGCCGACGCCAGAGCGCTGCCGAAGTCGATCAACTCGAGCACGGTCTCGATCCCCGGCTTGGCCGCAGCACCGAGTACGGCCATGGCACCGAAGGCGGTTCCGCCGGCCGCCCCGGTGCCCGCCAGACCGCTGAGGTCACGGCCGATTGCGTTGCGCACCAGATGTGCCCACTGCCGCATGCCGTGTTCCAGATACAGCAACTCCTGCGGTCCGGCACCTTTCTGCGGGCCGTAGACGGCCGCGGCTCCGGTGACACCGAGCAACGGATTGTCGACGTCGCAGGCCAGCTCGAACACCGCATTCCGAGCCGAAGGCAACAAGCCGCTCAGATCGAGGTGGACTGCACCGCGCAGCGGACCACCGCCGAGCGCGACGTCGTTGCCGTCGGCATCGAGGATCCGAGCACCGAGTGCGACGAGCATTCCGGCACCGCCGTCGGTGGATGCGCTGCCCCCGAGCCCGACGACGATTCGCCGCGCACCTGAAACAGACCCTGCACCTGCCTCGAGTGCGTGTGCAATGACGGTGCCGAGCCCGAATGTGCTGGATCCCAGAGCATCCGGCCGTCCGTCGGGCAGGAGCTCGAGCCCGACCGCCGACGCCAGTTCGACGACCGCGGTATCACCCCGGCGAGCGTACGAGGTGTCGACCGGTTCACCGGTCGGTCCCGAGCAGGTCACTGCCACTCGGTCCCACCCGGCGGCGACGGCAGCATCGACGGTGCCGTCACCGCCGTCGGCGACGGGCAGGCACACCGTCTCGAGTGACGGGTCGACCGCCACCAGACCCTCGGCCAATGCCCGAGCGACCTCGGCTGCCGACAGCGAGCCCTTGAACTTGTCCGGAGCGAGCAGAATTCGTGTCATCTCTAGTCCAGCAGAAGCAGCGCGGTGGGTGCGTCCGCCGAGGTGTTGGCCAGTTCCTCGAATTCACCGACGTTGTCGATCTCGGTGCCCATCGAGATGTTGGTGACCCGCTCGAGGATGATCTCGACGACGACGGGAACCTTGTGCTCGTTGGCCAGAGTCCTGGCCCGCACGAGCGCCTCACCGATGAGCTCGGGCTCGGTGACGCGAAGCGCTTTGCAGCCCAGCCCTTCTGCCACCTGCACGTGGTCGACGCCGTAGCCCTTGGGGATACCGGGCTGAGTGTCCACGGTGTCCTGGTGGTTGATGTTGTCGAATCCCAACTGCACGCAGAAGTCCATGTCGAACGCGCGCTGCGCCTGACGGATCAGCCCGAGGTACGAGTTGTTCACCACCACGTGCACGTACGGCAGATTGAACTGCGCACCGACGGCCAGCTCTTCGATCATGAACTGGAAATCGTAATCTCCGGACAGTGCAACGACATTCGCCTTGGGATCGGCAGCCACCGCACCGAGCGCCGCGGGAATGGTCCAGCCGAGCGGGCCGGCCTGCCCGCAGTTGATCCAGTTGCGCGGGGAGTAGACGTGCAGGAACTGACCGCCCGCGATCTGGGAGAGGCCGATGGTGCTGATGTAGCGGGTATCGCGATCGAAGACCTTGTTCATCTCCTCGTACACACGCTGCGGCTTGATCGGCACGTTCTCGAAGTGAGTGCGGCGATGCATCGTGCGCTTGCGGGTCGCACAGTCCTCCACCCAACCCGAGAGATCGCGGAGGGTACCTGCGGCACGGCGCTCCTCGGCGACGGCCACGAACTGCTCGAGTGCGGCCTTGGCGTCGGAGATGATGCCGTAGTCGGGTGCGAAGACTCGTCCGATCTGGGTTGGTTCGATGTCGACGTGGACGAACTTCCGGCCCTTGCGGTAGGTCTCCAGGCCGCCGGTATGCCGGTTGGCCCAACGGTTTCCGATGCCGAGCACGAAGTCCGAGGCCAACATGGTCGCGTTGCCGTACCGGTGTGCGGTCTGCAAACCGACCATGCCTGCGGCGAGGCGGTGATCGTCCGGAATGGTGCCCCAGCCCATCAGGGTCGGGATGACCGGCACGTCGAGGATCTCGGCGAGCTGCACGAGCAAGTCGGACGCGTCGGCGTTGATGATGCCTCCGCCGGCCACGATCAACGGGCGCTCGGCAGCCAGGAGCATGTCGATGGCCTTCTCGGCCTGAGCACGCGAGGCGACGGGCTTGTGCACGGGCAGCGACTGGTACGTCTCGGGATCGAAGTCGATCTCGGCCAGCTGCACGTCGATGGGCAGATCGATCAGCACCGGACCGGGGCGACCGGAGCGCATCAGATGGAACGCCTGCGCGAAGGCACCGGGAACCTGAGCCGGCTCGAGCACCGTCATCGCCATCTTGGTGACGGGTGCTGCGATCGACGCGATGTCGACGGCCTGGAAGTCCTCCTTGTGCAGCCGCGCCACCGGGGCCTGGCCGGTGATGGCGAGGATCGGAATCGAGTCGGCCATGGCCGAATACAGCCCGGTGATCATGTCGGTGCCGGCCGGGCCGGAGGTTCCGATGCAGATTCCGATGTTGCCCGGTGCGGCCCGGGTGAAGCCCTCCGCCATGTGCGAGGCACCTTCGACGTGGCGGGCCAGCACGTGGCGGATGCCACCGTGATTGCGCATCGCCGCGTAGAAGGGGTTGATGGCCGCACCGGGGAGACCGAATGCGGTTGTTGCACCTTCGAGTTCGAGGATCTTCACTGCGGCATCGGCCGCACGCATCCTGGCCATGTCAGTTGTCCTTGCTTGTGATCGGGGATCCCGAGAGCCGAGCGACACCCCGGTACAACGCCGAATGATCCAGGCCGCCATCGCCGTTGGCTCGGGCCGAGGCCATCAGCTGCGCCAGCACTGCGCCCATGGGAATCACGACGCCCGCTTCACGCGCTGCCGAGGTGACGATCCCGAGATCCTTGTGGTGCAGGTCGATGCGGAAGCCGGGCTCGAACGAGCGGTCCAACATCTTCTGCGCCTTCTGGTTCAGCACGGCCGAACCGGCGAGGCCGCCGCCGAGAACCTCCACCGACGCGGCCAGATCGACGCCGTACGCCTCGAGGAACGCGATCGCCTCGGCGAGCACCTGAATGTTGCCTGCCACGATCAGCTGGTTGGCCGCCTTGACAGTCTGCCCGGATCCGCTGGGACCCACATGCACGACGGTCTTGCCGACGACGTCGAGAATCGGCTTGGCCGTGGCGAAGTCGTCCGCGCTGCCACCGACCATGATCGACAGAGTCGCGTTCTCCGCACCGGCCTGGCCACCGGAGACCGGGGCGTCGAGGATCCGGAATCCGCGTGAGGACGCGTCGGCAGCCAAGGTGGCGGTGACGTCGGGACGGATGCTGGAGAAGTCGATGATCAGCGCGTCGCGTCGAGCATTGTCGAACACGCCGCCTTCACCGGCGAGAACGTCCTGCACATCCGGGGAGTCGGGGACCATGATCGCGACGATGTCGGCGTCGTGGACGGCCTTGGCGATCGAGTCGGCTGCGGTGCCGCCGGCGTCGACGAGGGGACCGGTGCGGTCGGGCGTCAGGTTGTAGCCGACCACCTGGTGGCCTGCCTTGGCGAGATGAACGGACATGGGACTGCCCATGATCCCGAGGCCGATGAATGCAATGGTGCTCATGAGAAATCCCTACTTGGTAGTGGTGGCCAGTTCGAGCCACGCGAACGGATCCGGCTGGGTGGCTTTGTATTCGAGTCCGACGTAGCCGTCGTAACCCCGCGCTGCGAGGCCGGCAAGTTGTCCGCCGAGGTCGAGCGATCCGGTGCCCGGTTCTCCGCGGCCGGGGGAATCGGCGATCTGTACGTGCGCGATCAGGTCGTGGTGTGCCTCGAGCGCTGCGGGAACGTCCTCTCCGTTGACGGCGAGGTGGTAGAGGTCGGCGAGCAGGCGGAGGTTGTGTACGTCCTGTTCACGGGCCACGCGGCGAATGGTCGCGACGGCTCCGGCGGCGGACTTCAACGGGTAGGCGGGTGCGCCGCTCACGGGCTCGATCAACACGACCGCACCGATTTTCGCCGCGGCCTTCCCGGCGGCGGCCAAGTTCTCGATCGCGACCTCGTCCTGGTCGAGCGGATCGACGCCATCGATGCGGTTTCCGTACAGGGCGTTGAACGCTGTGGTGCCGAGTTGTTCGCCGATGCCGACGGTGGCGGCGATGTTGTCTCGGAAGGCCTGCTTCTGCGCTGGATCGGACAGAATCCCACGATCGCCTGCAGACATGTCGCCGGCCGCGAAGTTCAGTCCGGTCAGCTGTACCCCGGCATCGCGAATGGCGGACACGAATGCGGTGACATCGGCGTCCGAGGGCACCGGGCCCCCGAACGGCCACCAGAATTCGACGGCGTCGAAGCCGGCATCTCGCGCGCGCTGCGGTCGATCGAGCAGAGGCACGTCGGTGAAGAGGATGGAACAGTTGACGGTGTATCGGAGTCGAGAATCAGCAAAGATATTCATGCACAGTACCTTTCAGTTCTGAGGTTGCGGCAGTCCGCGGTATCTACGCCAGCTGCCTGCGTAGGTGATGTCGGTCAGCTCGTCCGGTTGCGCATCGAGCACCCCGGGACGCAGGCCGACGCCCAGGACCGAGCGCCCGTCCTCGAGCGCCACCACGGTGAGTTCGAGTTCCGGCGGTTCGTCCGGCAGGAATGCGGTTCGGATGTCGTCGAGAGGAATGTCGTACAGCTCGCCCTCGATGGCCGCACCAGCGGTGTGGTCGAGCAACAGTGCCGGGAACTCGTCACGCACCGAGAAGAAGCGGTAGTTCGGGGTGGTGCGCACTGTCCCCACGAACGGGTGGGACGAGACGTTGTGGTGCAGGCTGCCGCCGCGCATCGCACCACCGTTGCAGAAAAGCTCCGCCATGAAGTCGTTCCTCTCGGGCTCGAACGGTCCGGACTGAAAGTCCGCCATACGGAATAACAATTCCGTTTTGTGGTTCGAGTGTGGCGTGCGCCACGCGGATCTGTCAAGACCCGGGCACCTGGACAGCTCAAGCGAAGCGCCCAATACCGCAGTGCAGCAACGCTGCAGGGGTCGACGCGAGCAGCCTCGGATCAACCCTTGACAGTGGATGTGATCGGTGTCACGCTCATTCAGTGGAATCATCATTTCGTATTGCGGAATTAGACACAGCCGGGGTCGTGGCCGATCTGAACACGGCCTCCGAGACCGAAGCGGCACGCACACTCTCGCTCTGCCTCGACGTGCCTCGCTGGGTCGAGGGAGTCCTGAGCGCCCGGCCGTTCACCGACGTGCAGGCTCTGCGCCACGCCATTCATCGCGCTGCCGCACCATTGACAACCGATGAAGTGCACCGCGCACTTGCCGTGCATCCGCGCATCGGCGAGAGACCAGACGGCGACGACGCAAGCGCTCGGCACGCGAGCAACGAGCAATCCGGCGTCGACATCTCCGACACGACCGTCGAACAGCGACTGAGAGCAGGAAATCTGGCCTACGAGAACCGGTTCGGGCAGGTGTTTCTGATCAGGGCCGCCGGCCGGGATGCCCACGCAGTTCTCGATGCTCTGCACAGCAGGCTCGCCAACGACGCCGAGACCGAGGCCGTCGTCGTCGAACACGAACTGCGAGAGATCGCCGAGATTCGCGCAACAGGAAGTCTCGGCGATGTCTGACCCGAAGAGCCATGTGACCGCCCACGTACTCGATGCGGCGAGAGGCGTTCCTGCGCAGGGTGTCTCGATCGTCCTCGCCGATCACCACGGTATCCACGTTGCCGACGCCGTCACCGATGAGCAGGGCAGGGTCGGAGCGCTCGGCCCCACCGAACTGGAACCGGGCACCTACCGCCTCACCTTCGCAACCGGTGCGTACTTCGCGGCCCAGCACACCGAATGCTTTCACCCCGAGGTCGTCGTCACCTTCGAGATCACCGCACCCGACCAGCACTACCACATCCCACTTCTGTTGAGCCCGTTCGCTTTCACCACCTATCGAGGGAGCTAGAACCCATGACCATCGTGCTCGGAGCAAACCAGTACGGCAAAGCCGAATGCAGACTCGTCCGCATCGACCGCGAGACTCCTCGCCACCGCATCACCGACGTCAGCGTCACCTCGCAGCTGCGCGGCGACCTCGAGGCCGTCCACACCGAGGGCGACAACGCCCACGTCGTCGCGACCGACACTCAGAAGAACACCGTGTACGCGTTCGCGCGGGACGGTATCGGCGCGATCGAGAGCTTCGCACTTCGTCTCGGGGCGCACTTCACCGGCAGTTTCGACTGGATCACCGGTGGGCGCTGGGAAATCGAGCAGTACCAGTGGTCGCGTATCGCGAACGGTCAGGACGGCTACGACCACTCGTTCGTCAAGGCGAGTGACGAGAAGCGGAACACCATCGTCACCGTCGACGGCGAGAACATCTCCATCGTCTCCGGAATCAGCGACCTCGTGGTCCTCAATTCGACGGCGTCGGAGTTCTGGGGATACCCGAAGGACCGGTACACCACGCTGAAGGAGACCACCGACCGAATCCTCGCCACCTCGGTCAGCGCCCGCTGGCGGTACCTCACCACCGAGCTGGATTTCGACAAGACCTTCGACGATGTCCGCTCCATCATGCTCGACGCGTTCGCCTCCACGCATTCTCTTGCGTTGCAGCAGAGTCTGTTCCAGATGGGCAAGCAGGTTCTCGAAGCGCACCCGGAGATCGGCGAGATCAAGTTCTCGATGCCCAACATCCACCACTTCCTCGTCGACCTCGAGCCGTTCGGACTCGACAACCCCGGTGAGGTCTTCTACGTCGCGGATCGTCCCTACGGTCTGATCGAGGCCACGGTGCAGCGCGACGATGCCCCGGACGCAGGCCGCGCCTGGGATACCGTTCCCGGATTCTGCTAGGAGCACCGCCGTGAAACTGACGACCCCGAAGCTGACGAAACGCACTCATGCGCCGCACGATCCCGCCCGTCCCGAGGACGAGCGGTTGTCGATCGGCAGGTCGTATCTCTATGGATTGCAGCACATCCTGACGATGTACGGCGGCGTCATCGCACCACCCCTGATCGTCGGTGGCGCAGCGGGACTGACCGGAACCGAGATCGCCCTGTTGGTCACGGCCGCATTGTTCGTCAGTGGAGCGGCCACCCTGCTGCAAACACTGGGAGTGCCGTACTTCGGTGCAAAACTTCCGCTGGTGCAGGGTATTTCGTTCGCTTCGGTGTCGACGATGGTGGCCATCGCGAGCGGACCGGGTGGACTGAACTCGGTGTTCGGTGCCATCATCGCCGCCGGTGCCATCGGCATCCTCATCACCCCGTTCTTCAGCAAGATCGTGCGCTTCTTCCCACCGGTGGTGACCGGCACGATCATCACCGTCATCGGCATCTCGTTACTGCCCGTTGCGGTTCGGTGGGCCATGGGCGGTGATCAGCAAGCCGCCGACTGGGGCTCGATGTCCAACATCGGGCTCGCGGCGTTCAGCCTCGTGGTGGTGCTGCTCGTCAGTCGACTGGTGCAGGGCACGCTCTCGCGCCTGTCCATTCTGATCGGCATCATTGTCGGAACCCTGTTCGCGGTCCTCGTCGGCAAGGCCGACTTCTCCGGTGTGAGCGACGGTGCCATCTTCAGCTTCCCCGAGCCGTTTGCATTCGGAGCGCCGACGTTCCAGGTGGCGGCCATCATGTCGATGGTCGTCGTCATCCTGGTGATCATGACCGAGACCACCGCGGACATCCTGGCCGTCGGCGAGATCGTCGGCACCGACGTCGATGCGCGACGCGTCGGCGACGGGCTGCGCGCAGACATGGTGGCCACCACCATCGCTCCTGTGTTCGGCACCTTCCCGGCCAGTGCGTTCGCCCAGAACGTCGGCCTGGTGGCCGTCACCGGAATCAAGAGTCGCTACGTCGTCGCGGCCGGCGGCTCGGTGCTGCTGTTCCTCGGACTCTTTCCCATCCTCGGGCTGGTGGTGGCATCGGTTCCGCTGCCGGTGCTCGGCGGGGCAGGCATCGTGCTGTTCGGCTCGGTGGCCGCCAGCGGCATCAGGACGCTCTCCAAGGTGGAGTTCGACGGCAACCTCAACCTCGTCATCGTGGCGGTGGCGATCGGGTTCGGTGTCATTCCCATCGCGGTGCCGGGCTTCTACGCCGCGTTCCCCGACTGGGTACACGTGGTGCTCGACTCGGGCATCAGTGCCGCGAGCATCGTTGCCGTCGTGCTGAACATCCTGTTCAACGTCGTCACGATCGGCCAGAAACCCTCGCCCTCGGTGGTGACCGCTGCACCACCGGTGGCGACGCGGCATCACCAGTAGTGTTCTATCGAGATCGGTAGGAGCTACGAGCATGCGAGGTGGGACTGTGGCGGCAGGTGGCGGGGTGCAGTCCGTGGAGCGCGCGTTCGAGCTGCTCGACATCATGGCCGCCTCGGGAGGATCCATCGGGATCAGCGAACTGGCCGAGGGTACCGATCTGCCGATGCCGACCGTGCACCGACTGATCGGGACCCTGGTGTCTCTCGGCTACGTCAGGCGACTGCCGTCCCGCCGATATGCATTGGGCACCAAACTCATTCGCCTGGGTGACAGCGCAAGCAAGCTGATCGGCGGATGGGCGAAGCCGTACCTCGCCGAGCTGGTCCGGATAACCCACGAGACGTCGAACATGGCCTTCCTCGAGGACGACATGGCGGTCTACGTGGCGCAGGTGCCGTCCGAACACGCGATGCGGATGTTCAACGAGGTGGGCCAGCGCGTCCTGCCGCATTCCACCGGTGTCGGCAAGGCACTGCTGTCGCAGTTGGACGACGACGCCGTCCGCGCCATAGTCGGCAGGCTCGGCATGGCCCCTCGTACCGTCAACACCATCACCACCCTCGACGCACTGCTGGCGGACCTCGCGACGATCCGCGAACGCGGCTATGCCATCGACGACGGTGAGCAGGAGGTGGGAGTGCGCTGCTTCGCCGTACCGGTGATCGGTGCGCCGACGCTCACAGCGATGTCCATCGCCGGGCCCACCGCCCGGGTCACGCTGGAGTCGGCCGAGCAGTTCGTGCCCCTGCTGATCTCGGCCGCCGAGCGACTGGCGAAAGACCTCGCGGGCAACGTTCCAGCGCCCTAATCCTTCAACACCCTCGCGTCACGAGCGAAGGACTCGACCTGCTCGGTCAACCACACGTGCGCTGGAACCGCTCCGCCGAGTAGTTCGCGGGCCAACGACGGGGAATCCCCGATCGGCACGTCGCTGCCGGCGATGATGATGTTGCCGTAGCGCCTGCCTTTGAGCATCGCCGGATCGGCGACGATCGCCAGATGCGGAAAGACGCTGCGAAGAGTCGCCGCCTCCTGCTTCGCGAGCGAGAGATCGCGTCGGTCACCGCAATTGACGACGTACATGCCGCCGGGCGAGAGGACGCGTCGAACATGCGCGGTGAACTCGGCCGTCAGTAGCGGCTCCGGAGTGACCGCTCCCGCGAACACATCTCGCACGATCAGGTCCCGACTGTTCTCGTTGAGCGTCTCGGTGACGGCCCGTGCCTCGCCGACGCGGATGCGCAGCAACGGTGCACGCGGTAGGTCGAACCACTCGCGCACCAGCTCCGAGAGCTTGCCGTCGAGCTCCACCACCACCTGACGCGCACCCGGGAATTCGGCGGTGAACGAGCGGGCCAGCGTGCAGGCCCCGCCCCCGAGATGCAGCGCTCGCAATGGAAAGCTCGAATCCCACTGCGCCCGAACCAGTCCCGAGATCCACCGCATGTACTCGAACTCGAGCACGGTGGGGTCGTTCATGTCGATGTGCGAACTGGGGACGTCGTTGACGTTGACGACCCAGCCGTCGTCGGAGAATGTGTCACGGACCAATTCACAGGTGCCCGAATCGATTTCGAACAGACCGGGCTTCAGTCCCCCGGCGGACTCCCGCTTCCTACCCATGGGAGTCCTGTAGCCGGAAGTCCTCGAAATCGAATCCCGGGGTGACGGTGCAGCTGACCAGACTCGGCTCGTCACCCATCGGACGCGCCCGCTGCCACACCGACGGTGGCACGATCTGCTGCGGCGACTGCGGTCCGACCAGCAGCGAGGTCACGGTGCCCGGCCCGTCCCCGGCCCCACCGAGGTCGAGCTGCACCGGACTACCGCGGTGATACAGCCACATCTCGGTGCCACGGACGGTGTGCCACGCCGATTGTTGACCGGGCATGAGCAGGAACAGGATCGCCGTGCCTGCCGCCCGGGGACCGGGATAACCGTCGGGCAGAGATGTCTGTGGGATCGTGACCTCGCTGCGCCAGGTCTCGCGGAACCAGCCACCCTCGGGATGGGGTGCAAGGTCCAGGCTCAGAGCCCAGTCGGGCAGCGACGTCATGCACGCAACCCTAGTCAGTCCGTGGAGACCTGAACCCGGAACCTGTCGCGCTCGGTGTGCAGGCTCCACAGTTGCTCGGCGAGAGCCTCGGGGCTCTTCTTCGGATCCCTGCCGTCGATGGCACCACCGATGATCAACTGCGACACCTGGATTCCCTCCTCGGCCAACTCCTCGTTGAGCAGCTGCGCATAGGCTGCCTGGCCTGCGAAGGCGATGGACGTGCCGGTGACGGTGCGACCGGGCTTCACGGCAGAGCCGCCGTTGACGAACAGGATCGTGCCCTTGTTCTTGCCGAGGAATCGCATACCCGGCAGGACCTGATGGACGGCGGCGATGGGACCGTAGATGGAGAACTCGACCGGTCCGACCATGTCGGCCGGGGTGGTCTCGAGCACGGGCCGCATGAAGTCCTTCTGCGGAAGCGGGCTGTACTGCAGCACCTCGATGGGACCGAGCGTTTCGGTGACCTGCTCCAAGGCCGCGGCGATCGAGGCCGGGTCGCGCACATCGGCGACGAAGCCCTTCGCGGAGATACCGTCGCCAGCGAGCTGATCTGCGAGGACGTCGACACGAGCCTGGTTGCGGGAGATCAGGCCGACCGAGAAGCCCTGCGCGCCGAACTTTCGCGCCACTGCCGCTCCGAGACCTGCACCTGCTCCGACAATTGCTATGGAAGTCATGTCCCGTGCAAGGACCGACGATCGAAGACTATTCCGACGACCGTCTCGAGCAGGGCCTCCGCACTCCGGTGCAGCGCAGTGACATCTCCGGCCCAACCGAGCACGCGCACGGCGGCTGCGGCGATCCCCGCGGCGTCGGCGGTGGGGTCACCGCGCCCGTTCTCACGATCGGCCCGCGCATTCACCACGGTCTCCACCAGGCGAAACGGTAGGTCCTCGGTGCCAGGTCGGCACTCGGAACCGAGTTGAACGAGAGTGTCCGACGCGATAGCCGCATACAGGCTCATCAGCGTGTACCGATGGTCGCGAAAAGTCTCGAATCGCTCGCTGCGCAGCTCGGGCAGTAGGTACAGCGCTCCCAGATTCCAGGTGGACGCGGCGAGTTGCTCGGCGTCGAAGAAGGCGAGCGCGTACATCTGGGTTGCGGCATCGGCCGAGGCGCTGCGGATGCGCTGCGCGACGGCCAGCGGTGCATCGACGGTGCCGCTGAGGAGCGCGTCGAGGATGTCGTCCTTGGTGCCGAAGTGGTGATAGAGCGAGGCCTGACGCAGTCCGACGGCGTCGGCGATGACGCGAGTCGACGTACTGGTGAAGCCGCGGGTGGTGAAGAGCTCGGCCGAGGCGTCCAGAATTTCCTCGCGAGCGGTGTCGCCGGGCCGCTTCTTCGTGCTCAGCCTGGGTCTGCCTGCGCCGGTCATGGCCTCATCTTGTCAGGTCGACGTGTCGGTGAGATTTCTGTCATCTGATCGAAATAGACGAAACGAGCTTGTTGCACGACGGTCACCGCCCGGGAACGGCGGTGCCGAAAACTATCAACTGACAGAAACCCGCCTCGGCGATGCAGCGGGCGGTCACTCACCACCCACCTCGCCTGTAGGAGAGAACATGAGCTCGACAACACTGCCGGCCCCCGGCGCGGGTTCGGAACCGTCGTCCACCACCGACCATTCGGATCTGGCGGCCCTCGGCTACGACCAGCAACTGCACCGCAGCCTCGGCAAGTACGCGTCGTTCGCCGCCGGCTTCTCGTTCGTCTCGATCCTCACCACCATCTTCCAGCTCTTCGGCCTCGGCTTCAGCTTCGGCGGCCCGGCCTTCTTCCTGACCTGGCCGCTGGTGTTTCTCGGTCAGTTCATGGTGGCCCTCAACTTCGCCGAACTCGCTGCCCGCTATCCCATCTCGGGCGCGATCTACCACTGGTCGCGGCGTATGGGCGGCGAATTGGTGGGGTGGTTCGCCGGCTGGTTCATGATCATCGCGCAGATCGTGACCGCCTCCGCCGCCGCCATCGCACTGCAGGTCGTACTACCCAGCATCTGGGGCGGCTTCCAACTGATCGGTGAGGACACCGCACTCACCTCGTCGAGCGGAGCTGCGAATGCCGTTGTGCTGGGATCGATTCTGCTGGTACTCACCACCACCATCAACTGCATCGGCGTCAACTGGATGTCGCGCATCAACAGCATCGGCGTGACCTGCGAGATCGTCGGCGTCATCGCCCTCGTCCTGGTGTTCTTCACCCACGCCGAGCGCGGACCGCAGGTCGTCTTCGATACCGGAAGCGCCGGAGCAGATCCCGGCTACATCGGTGCCTGGATCGTCTCGGGCCTGATGGCCGCCTACGTCATGGTCGGCTTCGGCTCGGCAGGCGAACTCGCCGAGGAGACCCGCAATCCCCGACGCGTCGCGCCGCGCACCATCCGCCTGGCCCTCTCGGCATCGGCACTCGGCGGTGGCCTGATGATCGTCGGCGCTCTGATGGCCGCACCCAGCCTCACCGACGGTCAGCTTGCGACGCAGGGACTTCCGTACGTCATCGACTCGATCCTCACCTCGCCGTGGGGCAAGGTCCTGCTCATCGACGTTGCGATCGCCGTGTTCATCTGCACCCTCGCGATCCAGACCGCGGCATCTCGGTTGATGTTCTCCATGGCCCGCGACGGTCGCCTGCCCGCCTCGACAGCGCTGGCGAAGGTCAACTCGCGCACCGGAACTCCCATCGCACCGTCGGTGCTCATCGGTCTGGCCTGCGTGGCGATCCTGGCCGTCAACGTCGGCAACTCCGCGATCTTCACCACGCTCTCGAGCGTCTGCATCGTGTTGATCTACCTCGCCTACATGATGGTGACCGTCCCACTGCTGATCCAGCGACTCAAGGGCTGGCCGCACGGCGGAGTACAGAAGGACAGCGACGGCGAGAAGCTCTTCACCCTTGGACGCCTCGGCCTGCCCGTCAACATCGCCGCAGTTCTCTACGGCGGCCTGATGGTGATCAACCTGTCGTGGCCGCGGGCCGAGATCTTCGACCCCACCGGCGAATTCCCACTGCTGCGATGGGCCGCACCACTGACCGTCCTCGCCGTGATCGTGGTCGGCATCGCCTGCCTTCCCCGCGGCAAAGTCCACCCCAAGCCCGTGACGATCGGAGCCTGAACCATGAGCACCGCAACAACGTATTCCGCCAAGGAACACGCACGATCTCAAGCGACCGTCGCGCCGGCACCCACTGCACCGGCGGGCATCTCGGAGCTCACGTGGGCCGAGTCGGTACCCGGCGGCAGCTACACCACCAAGGTGCTCGCTCGCGGAACCCGGCTACGCCTCGTCGATGTCGACGGTGCCGCCTGCGCCAATCTGCTGCTCTACCGCGCCGACGCCCCGTGGGAGCGACTCAACACCGCCGACACCGTCAAGGTTCCGTGGCAGGCCTACCTGAGTGCAGGCCACCCCCTGCTCTCGGACCAGGGCCGCGTGCTGGCGACCATCGTCGACGACACCTCCGGTCGCCACGACGCACTGTGCGGCACGACGTCCTCGGCGACCAACACCGCGAAATACGGAGTCAGCGGACCACATTCGTCGGCTCCGGCCGGACGCGAACTGTTCACCCTCGCCGCAGCCAAGCACGGGCTCGAACCACGCGACGTCGCGCCGTCCCTGTCGTTCTTCCACGGCGTCACCGTCGCCGCGGACGGGGGCCTCGTCAGCACCGGCTCGGCCGGACCGGGCCGCTCGGTGGACCTGCTCATCCACCTGCCGGTGATCGTGTTGCTGGCCAACACCGCTCACCCACTGGACCCCAGCCCCGAGTACCCCACCACCACCCTCGACGTGCTGGCGTGGCGTGCCCCGGAAGAGCTACTCGCCCTCGACAACACCGAACCGGAATACCAGCGCGCAGTGCAGAACACCGAGGACGCATGGAAGGCAGCACAGTGACTACCAGTGCAGTGATTGTGAAAGACGAGATCGCCCCCGCATTCGGCCCCTGGTCCGCCGTCGTCGAGGCCGGTGACATCCTGACCATCGTCGATCTGTACGGCAATCAGGCCGTCGACACACTGATGTACGGCGCACACGATCACTCGATCCGATACTCGGCCCCCGCCACCGTCGCCGCGCAGCGGAACCTGTTCCTGACCACCGGAACCGTTCTCCGCAGCGATGATTCGACGCCGATCATGACGATCGTCGAGGACGAGGTCGGCAACCACGACACCGTCGGAGGAGCGTGCTCCAAGGAATCGAACACCCTCCGCTACGGCCACCACACCCAGCATCAACACGCGTGTGTCGAGAACTTCCTCATCGAGGGATCCAAGTGGGGACTCGGCAAGCGAGACCTGGTGCCCAACATCAACTTCTTCATGAACGTCCCCGTCGACGCGGACGGCACCCTCGGCATCGTCGACGGTCTGTCGGCTCCCGGCAAGAAGCTGTCGTTGCGTGCCGAGATCGACACGCTGGTGCTGGTGTCCAACTGCCCGCAGATCAACAATCCCTGCAACGGATTCGACCCCACCGCAGTGCGCATGATCGTGACGCGATCATGACCGCGACCAAGATGACCGTGCACCGGCCCGGGATGCTCACCACGGTGCAGGACTGGCCAGGACGCATCGGCTACTGGAAGGTGGGCGTGCCGCCGTCGGGGCCGATGGACGATCTGTCGTTCCGGCTCGGCAACACCGCGCTCGGCAATCCCGAGGGCGCACCCGGCCTCGAATCCACCATGGCCGGGCCTGCATTGACGTTCGACGCCGACACCTACGTCTGCGTCACCGGTGCTGCGGTACCGGTACACATCGACGGCACACCGGTCCCGCAGTGGAAGCCGGTTCTGGTACCCGCCGGGTCGACTCTCGATGTCGGCACCACCACCGGGTCGGGTCTACGGGTGTACGTGCTGATCCAGGGCAGCCTCGACGTCGACGACTATCTCGGCAGCGCAGCGACTTTCACGCTCGGCAAGTTCGGCGGACATCGAGGCGGCACCCTCGGTGAGGGCGACGTCATCGGCCTGGCCGGACGCTCCGACAATTCCGCGGTCCTCGGTCCCATCCCCATGGAACACCTGCCGGTGCTGACGTCCAACTGGGACATCGCCGTCACCGAAGGCCCACACGGCGCACCGGAGTTCTTCACCCGCGACGACATCGACACCCTCTACGCCACCCGCTACGAGGTGCACTTCAACTCCGATCGCACCGGAGTCCGGCTCATCGGGCCCAAGCCGCAGTGGGCCAGAGCCGACGGCGGCGACGCCGGACTGCACCCGTCCAACATTCACGACAACGCCTACAGCGTCGGCGCATTGGACTTCACCGGCGACACCCCGATCCTGCTCGGCCCCGACGGCCCCAGTCTCGGCGGATTCGTCTGTCCTGTCACCGTGGTCGCGGCCGAACGGTGGAAGCTCGGCCAGCTCCGGCCCGGGGACACCATCCGCTTCGTTCCCGTGAAGGCCGCGGCCACCGCGCCGCTGGGATCACTCGGGCTCGCTCGCCGCGCATCGCTGCCCGCCGTGTTCTCCGCAGGCGGAGACGGTGACGACGGCGTGATCGCCCGACGCGACGCCGATACGTGCGTCACGTACCGCCGCTCGGGCGACGACAACGTACTCGTCGAATACGGCGACATGAAGCTCGACCTGGCCCTACGAGCTCGGGTGCACGCACTGCACCAGCGGGTCGAGGCCCTCGCGCCGCGCGGTCTGGTGGACCTGACCCCCGGCATCCGCTCGTTGCAGGTGAAGGTGAATCCCGATGTGCTGTCCATCGATTCGTTGATGGGCCTGCTGTCCGAGGTCGAGGACGATCTTCCCGCAGCCTCGGAACTCGTGGTTCCCAGCCGCCAGGTTCGGCTCCCACTGTCGTGGGACGACCCCTCGACCCGGGAAGCCATCCAGCGGTACATGCACGGCGTGCGTGCCGATGCGCCATGGTGTCCCTGGAACATCGAGTTCATCCGACGCATGAACGGACTCGACTCGGTGGCCGACGTGTTCGACACCGTCTTCGCCGCCGACTACATGGTGCTCGGACTCGGTGATGTGTACTTGGGCGCTCCGGTGGCGACACCGCTCGACCCGCGACACCGCTTGGTGACGACGAAGTACAACCCGGCCCGCACCTGGACGCCGGAAAATGCCGTCGGTATCGGCGGGGCGTACCTGTGTATCTACGGTATGGAAGGCCCCGGCGGATACCAGTTCGTGGGTCGAACCACGCAGGTGTGGAACCACAGCGCCTCCTACAGTGACGGACCGTTCGAGGAAGGCACCCCGTGGTTGCTCCGGTTCTTCGACCGAATCTCCTGGTACTCGGTCGAACCCGAGGAACTCATGGACCTGCGCGCCGATCTGGCGGCCGGCCGCGGCGGCGGAGTGGACATCACCGACGGTGAGTTCTCACTGGCCGAGCACGAGAACTTCCTTGAGACCAACTCGGACTCCATCGCCGAGTTCCGCGCGAGACAAGCCGTCGCCTTCGGTGCCGAGCGCGACGCGTGGTCGGCAGCAGGCGAATTCGATACGACGAAGGGCAGAACCGATGCAGCCTGAGGTACGAGAACGAGTTCTGCAGGCCTACAAGCGGATCGCCGAGATCGATCGGCCCGAGGTGTGGATCACCCTGCGCGACGAGGACGACGTGCTGGCCGACGCCGTCGCACTCGACGAGGCACTCGCGGCCGGTGCGAATCTACCGCTCGCGGGCACACTGGTCGCCGTCAAGGACAACATCGACGTGGCCGGTCTACCCACCACCGCAGCATGTCCCGAGTTCGCCTACACACCCGAGGTATCCGCCGTCGCAATCGAGCGACTGACAAGCCAGGGCGCACTGGTCCTGGGCAAGACCAATCTCGACCAGTTCGCCACCGGACTGGTCGGCACCCGCAGCCCCTACGGCGCGGTGCGCTGCGCCTGGGACCCAACACTGATCTCGGGAGGCTCGAGTTCCGGCTCCGCCGTCGCGGTGGCACTGGGCATCGCGGACATCGGAATCGGCACCGACACAGCAGGATCGGGACGAGTTCCTGCAGCCTTCCACGGCCTGGTGGGTATCAAGGCCTCACTGGGAATCGTGCCGAACACCGGCGTCGTTCCTGCGTGCGCCGACTACGACTGCGTCACCGTACTGGCTCACGATCTCGACACTGCCACGGCGGCGATGAACGTCATGGCCGGGCCCACCGCAACCGATCCACGCAGCCGGGCCTGGCCTGCCGACGTCCGGCTCGCCGCGTCACCGGATCCCCGCGTTGCCATCCCGCGAGGTGAGGACTTGGCGTCGTTGAGCCCGGCATACCGTCGGGCATTCGAGGACACGGTCGCGGGACTGGCCGACAAGGGGTTCACCCACGTCGAGGTCGACATCTCCGCCCTGCTCGACGCTGCAACACTGCTGTACGACGGAGCGATTGTGGCGCAGCGCTATTCGGCCGTCGGAAAGTTTCTCGACGCCGCTCCTGCCGGTGCCGATCCCACGGTGGCCGCGATCGTCGGCTCGGCTGCCGAGCCGTCCGCCCACCGATACGTCGACGATCTCGATGCCCTCGCGCGAGCGAAGACAGCGGTCCGTACGCTCCTGAGCGAGTTCGACGGCCTGCTGTTGCCCACCACCACCGAACATCCCACTATCGCTGCGGTGCAGTCGGATCCGATGAGCATCAATCGACGCCTCGGCACGTTCACCAACTTCTGCAACCTGCTCGACATGGCCGCGGTGGCGGTTCCCGGTGCCCCGACGCACGAGGGCACCCCGTTCGGCGTCATGTTCGTCGTGCCCGCATTCGAGGATCAGGTCGCGATCGACCTCGCTGCTCGGCTGGCAGGCACAGCCTCACCGTCGTTGATCGACGACGGCATCGAGGTGTTGGCCGTCGGTGCCCATCTGCGCGGTTTTCCGGTGCATCACCAATTGACCGATCGCGGTGCACGGTTCGGCGGCGAGGTGACGACCACGGCGGACTACCGGCTGGTGGATCTGCACACCACCCCGCCCAAGCCCGGTCTGGTACGGCGCGCGGGTGACGGCGCTCCCATCTCCGGGGAGCTCTACCGCATGTCCGCTGCGGCGCTCGGCACGTTCCTCGCCGGGCTACCGTCACCGATGGGTCTGGGTCCGGTCGAGTTGTCGGACGGTCGCTGGGTCACCGGGTTCTGCTGCGCACACGACGCGGCCGAGACCGGAACCGACATCACCGAATTCGGCGGCTGGCGGGCCTACCGCTCACGCGGAGACGGGCCTGCTGCCGTCGGTGGCGACACGCACCGCAAGTAGTCCGAGCACCGTACCCATGAGATAGCGCTGCACTCTCAGCCACGTCGGGCGAACGGCCAGGAACTGCGCGATCGAACCGGCGAGCACCACGATCGCCAGGTTGACCGCCACCGCCACCGCGATCTGCACGCCGCCGAGCGCGAATCCCTGCAGCAGAAGGTGTCCGGCCGTGGGATCGACGAACTGCGGGATGACCGAGATGTACATGATCGCGATCTTCGGGTTCAGCAGGTTGGTCACCAATCCCATCGTGAACAGCCGCCCCGTCGAATCCTGTTGGAGCTCGGTCGGTTCGAAGGCCGAGACCGTGCCGCGCAAGGCCTGCACCGCCAACCAGGCGAGGTAGGCCGCGCCGGCGAGCTTGACCGCCGTGTACAGCGCGGGCACGGCGGTGAACACCGCGGCCAGGCCGAGATTGGTGGCCGTCAGATAGATCAGGAAGCCGATCGCGACTCCGGAAAGCGACACCATTCCCGCTCGTCGGCCCTGCGAAATGCTGCGCGAGACAAGGTAGATCATGTTCGGCCCCGGCGTCAGCACCAACGCGAGAGCCACAGCGAACACTCCGAGAACTGCGGAATACGAGACCATGCGGTCAAGACTTCACGTCGACCGTCCCGCTCGAGAAGAGCCAGTTACGGTTTTGTGGTTCCCTACCCGGCACGCACTGCAGAGGCCACCGCATCGGCGATGGCTGCCATCCCCGCCGCCGTCGGGTGCAGCGGCGCAGCGGGATTCTGCGGGACGACGCCCTCGAAATACCGCTGGTCCGGAGCCACGCACACATCGTGGCCGACACTCGACGGCTCGGTGTCGACGAACTCCGCTCCGTGCTCGTTCGCCTGCGTCCGCAGGGCCTCGTTCATGGCGGTGATGCTGCCCTGGATGTAGTCGGCGTCCTCGGGCAGCATGGGTTGAGTGGGGAAGCAGCCACCGCTCGGCAGATAGGTGCCGTAGCCAACAACCAGGATTCGCGCGTCGGGCGCACGCTCGGCCACCGCGTCGAGCATGGCACCCCAGCTGGGGGCCTTGTCTGCAATGGCAGCGGCGACGGTGTCCACGCCACCTGCGGTGAGGCGGTCCTTGCAGACGTTGGTGGCGGAGGTGTCCGCGAAGGTGAGGCACTGCACGGCCGTCGAGACCAGCCCGATGTCGTTGCCGCCGATCGTGACGGTCACCAGATCGGTCTCGGGGGTCACTGCGTCGAGTTGCAGCGGAACCTCGCCACTGGACGTTCTCTGCGGAGTGGAGACGATGTTCTCGGTGACGGCACCCGAGCAGGTGACGTCGTCGAAAGAACCGACGGCCAGATCCTCGGCGAGTACGTGCGGGTAGTTGGCGTCGGACTGCTGGCATCCCGGTGCGCCGACCTGGTTGGGGATTCGCGGGCCCGATGCGGCCGAGTCACCCAACGCGACGTAGTTCGCCGAAGCCGGGGCTTTCGACGGCCGAGCAGGCGATTCCGGCACCGACGAGTCCGACGAACAGCCCGCCAGTACACAGGCGGACACAGCAAGACCGACGAGAATTCCCTGGCTCCTCACAGCTTCGACGCTACAGCTGCCGGTAACCTCGACCTGGTTGTCCAGGACAGAACGTCCATCGCATCGAACAGAGGAATTACATGATCACCGCGTTCATCAACCAGATCCTCAGCGGCTTCGGCTCCATTTCCGCTGGCAGCAGCGGCTTCGAGCTGGCACCGGGAACGCTGCCCTTCGGGCTGTAGAGACCGCCGGAACGCCCGCCCGCGCGGGGCCGACGATTGCTTCGGTTCCGCGCGGGTACCCCGGAGTCATGACTACCAACGACAACGACTCGAAGAACGACGACACTGCCCCCGCCGCCAAGGAAGACGTGACGTCTGATCCGGCCGCAGCGGCGGAAGACAACGATTGGTCGAGCGAAGGCGGAGCGATCGAAACCGGTCCCGCGACCGACGACGAGCGAACCGACAGCAACTAGCCGGTCAAACGACGGGGAGCGGCCCGCAGCGTGCGAACGTCGCCGTCGGCGACGATGTGTTCCACCGTCTCACCTCGGGTGAGCATCGACTCGTCGACGGTGAAGTTCACGCGAGCGTCACCGAGCCAATCGATTCCGACGACGATTCCCACGGTCCCTTTGGGGATTCCGCTGCGCCATCGCACATGTCCCAGGTTGCGGACCGTGATCACGGTCTCGCCGATCTCGAAGTGCCCCACATGCCCCCCCGGCTCGATTCTTACCGACCAGTAGACCTCGAGTGAACGCCCTGTTCAAGCGGTAGATCCGCGCTTACATCGACCTCTGGCAGCCTCGACGCCAGTCGGCACGATCACAATTCGGCGAATGGCCGAATCTGCGCCTCCAATCCCAGTACACGGTATTTTCCGCTTTGACCATTTGCTGCATTGGCAAGATTTCTTGCCAATAATCGGCCTCTGCCGGACACTCTCCACATGACTACAGACACCGATCGACACACTCAGGTCGACGCGATCATCGTCGGCGGCGGAGTCGCCGGACTCAGCGCCGCCGTGGCCCTCGGCCGTTCCCGACGATCCGTCGCGATCATCGACGCGGGCGATCCCCGCAACGCACCGGCAGCGCATTCCCACAACTACCTCACCCGCGACGGGGAGTCGCCTCTCGAGCTGGTTCGACTCGGCCGAGACGAGGCGCGGCACTACGGCGTACGCATCGTCGAGGGCGTCGCCGCATCCGCGAGTCGAACCGACACCGGGTTCGAGGTGACTCTCGCCGACGGTTCCGTCGTCGGCGGCCGCCGCCTCCTGGTCACCACCGGCCTCACCGATGTTCTTCCGGACATCCCCGGCCTCGCCGATCGGTGGGGGCGCGATGTATTGCACTGCCCGTACTGCCATGGCTGGGAGGTACGCGATCGCAGGATCGGAATCATCGGCAGCGCCATGGTCGGACACCAGGCACAGATGTGGCGTCAGCTCACCGAGCACGTCACGGTGTTCGCGCACACGGCACCGACACTGGCCGAAGAGGACCTCGCGCGACTCGCCGCACGTGGCATCGAGGTCGTCGGCGAGGAGATCGCTCGGGTCGATGTCGACAGCGACGCGATCGTGGGAGTGACACTCGCGAGCGGCACGCAGATCCCGCTCGACGCGTTGGTCGTAGGACCCAACTTCACCTCGCGCGCGGACATCCTGATGTCGCTGGGGCTGGCCACGACCGAGATGGTCATGAACGACCACGTCCTCGGCACGTACGTCGAGGCCGATCCCGTCGGTGCAACATCCGTTCCCGGCGTATGGGTTGCAGGCAACGTGTCTGCACCGATGGACACCGTGGTGGCGGCGTCCGCGGCTGGAGTCAAGGCCGGCGCTGCGATCAACGGTGACCTGATCGAGGAGGATGTCCGCATCGCTCTCGAACGGGCGAAGGCCATCGCTTCCTAGATACCGAGCGCCGCCGCCAGCCCCTCTTCGGCGGTGTCCTTGCGGACGCCGAGCGAGGCGAGCGTGGCGTCCTCGTTCTCCAACAGTGCCAGCAGAATGTGCTCGGTACCGACGTAGTTGTGCCCCAGCCGAAGCGCCTCACGGAAAGTCAGTTCCAGCACCTTCTTGGCACCGGCGTCGAACGGCACGAGATCGGGTACGGGGTCGGTCGGTTCCGGCAGCGTCGCCGTCACCGCAGAACGGATCTGCTCGGGCGTGAGGCCCTGCGCGCCCAGCAGTTTCGCTGCGAATCCCTCGGGTTCGCCGAGCAGACCGAGGATCAGATGCCCGGTGGTGATGCAGTCGTTGGCAGTGGCCCGAGCCTCGTTCTGCGCTCCGACCACCACGTTGCGCGCCCGTGGGGTGAAGCGCGAGAAGCCCTGACTGGCATCGAGATCGGCGGGATCGTCGCCGCCCTTCGCAACGAAGCGCTTCTGCACCGCCTGCTTGCTGACTCCCATGGATGCTCCGATCGCAGTCCAGGACGCCCCTGAGCGGCGGGCTCGATCGACGAAATGCCCGATCAGATGGTCGGCGACCTCGCCGAGGGAATCGGCCGCGATCACCGCACCCGAGAGTTGGTCGAGCGCATCGGTGTGCACTTTCTCGATGGCGTCGATGAGATCGTCGAGACGGACGGGGTTCGTCATCTTCAGTGGTTGCGTCATGCGTCAACTGTAGGTTGACGATGTGCAGCCGTCAACCCTCGGTTGACGACACTGTGCCGTTGCAACATCTGTTGAACTTCTTCACCGACGGCGGCGAACTTCGGCCCCGTGTGCGCTGCGCAAAGACGTATATTCACCCATGGAGGCGTCGCGAACAGCCATGCGAACGCCACGAGCGAGAAGGAAGTAGGTCCTTCGATGAACACGAAGGTCGCTGCGCCCTTCCCCATGCACACCAGAAGAACCGCGGGTCTGGTGGCAGTGGTCGTCGTCGCGAGCACCGTCTTCGTTCTCGGCGACGCCGGAGTGCGGGCCGGTGTCCTCGCCACCGTTGCCGTCGGATCGGTACTCACCATCAGCGCCGCGATCCGTAGATACCGCCCCGACGACTCTCGATGCTGGTGGGCACTGTTCGGTGCCTCGGTGCTGTTCATGTTCGGGGTCTCGCTCCGCAGCGATCCCACCGCACTGAATCACTCGTTCCCGCTGCTGCCGGATCTGTTCACACTGACCGGGTACGCACTCGTCGGGTACGCACTCTCGCGGTGGATCCGAGATCGGCAGTCGATCGACGACATCACTCCACTCGTCGACGCCGGCCTGATCTTCCTCGGCACCCTCTTCCTGTCGTGGTTGCTGTTCATCTCACCGGCCCTCGAATCTCCTCGTTCCTCGGCATCGACGGTGGTCAACGGGCTGTATCCGGCGATAGACGCAGCACTGATCACCCTGACCACCTACCTACTGTTCTCGTCCAAGCCCCGTACCCCAGCGCTGCAGTGGGCCTTGATCGCACTCGTCGCGACACTCGTCGGCGACATCTCGTACGCATTCGCTGCCACCACCGACGACGCGCCGTCCTCGGGGTTGCTCGACGGCATCTACCTGTTCGCGTATCTCTCCCTGGCGATGGCGGCCCTCGATCCGTCGATGCGCACCGTCTCCCAACGGCAGACTCCTGCACCGGCGCACAGCAGCCGCCGCGTCGTGTTCGTGGTGACGCTGCTGGTCGTCTGCGCCACGGTGCCGCTGCTGGGCTCGGCCGTGTCCACCGGAGATCTGATCGTCCGGTCCCTGTTGCTCGCGTCGATCCTGGTGGGCGCCTTCCTGCGCGGCGAACGCGCGCTGACCCGAGTGCAGGTCGGCGAGGAGCACGCGAAATACCTGGCCGCTCACGATCTGTTGACCGGCCTACCGAACCGCACGATGCTCGACGAGGAATTCACCCGGCTCGAGCGCATCCAGACTCCGGGACGCACATGCGTTCTGTTCGTCGACCTCGACAACTTCAAGATGGTCAACGACTCGTACGGTCACCGCGTCGGTGACGAACTCATCGTGGCCGCGGCACGACGCATCCGCGCCGCACTCGGTGCCGCCGACACCGTGGTCAGGTACGCCGGTGACGAGTTCGTCGTGCTGACCCGCCGCGATCGCGGCGGAGCAGAGGCGTTGGCCCGCCGCATCATCGATCGGACGAACGAACCGTTCCCCCTGAGCGCCGCAACGGCATACGTCACGGCCTCGGTGGGGATCGCCGACGCGGACCGATTGCACGACGCCATCCGCGAGGCCGACACCGCGATGTATCACGCCAAGTCTCTCGGCGCAGCGCGCTACGCATTCTTCGATGAGTCCCTGCGTGCGCGAGCGACATCCGCGATCGAGACCGCCACCGCGCTGCGCGGCGCGATCAGACGCGGCGAACTCGAGGTGTACTACCAGCCGATCATCGAGACCGTCTCGCGCACCACCGTCGTCTACGAGGCACTCGTGCGCTGGAACTGGCAGGGGCGAGTGCGTACCCCCAACGAGTTCATCTCGATTGCCGAATCGACCAATCTCATCAAGGAAATCGGCGAATGGGTGCTGCGCACCGCGATGTCGGACCTGGTGACACTTCGGTCCAACGGGCAGGACGTCACCATGTCGGTGAACGTGTCCCCGATGCAATTGCGGGACGATTCGTTGCCGGTCATCGTCGGGCGACTGCTCGACACGTACGAGCTCGACGGAGCGGATCTGGCCCTCGAGATCACCGAGAGCGTCCTGATCGACGACATGGGCACGGCGAAAAGCGTTCTCGACCGACTCGCCGCGATGGGTGTGCTCATCGTTCTCGACGACTTCGGCATCGGCTACTCCTCGCTGAGCAGGTTGCGCGCGATGCCGATCGCGCTGCTCAAGATCGACAAGTCCTTCGTCCACCAGATCGGCAGTTCGGAATCCGACACTCAGCTGATTCGCGCGATCGTCGCCATGGCGTCGGCGCTGCCGGTCGCGACGGTGGCCGAGGGCGTCGAGACCGAGGAACAGGCCGAGATCATCGAGGCTCTCGAATGCCGCTTCGCGCAGGGCTTTCTGTTCGGTAGACCTGCACCCGTCGCACACTGGCTTCTCGAATCTGCCGAGACCCGTGCCGGCAGGTGAGCCGGATGTTAGCGTCGGTCGGTGTCTGTAATCGGAGTGCACCGCTCGACTGTCCTTGCATGTGCCCTGCTGCTGGTGCCGCTCGCCGCGTGCAGTAGCAGCGAGAGCACCGATCCCGACTCCGCGGCCGAGAACAGCTGTGTCCTCGGTGCCAGTGGCGGCACCCCGGTAGGAGCGACACCGAGCGCAAATTCCGGCGACATCTCCACCAATCCCGAAGTGGCGACCGGGTATCGATCGAACATGACCCCGGTGGAGACGGCCTCGTACTCCGTCTCGACGGCCAATCCGGTCTCCACCGAGGCCGCGTGCGCGGTCCTGCGGGACGGGGGCACCGCGGCCGACGCGCTGATCGTGGCGCAGACGGTGCTCGGCCTCGTCGAGCCGCAGTCCTCCGGCATCGGCGGCGGGGCATTCCTGATGTACTACGACGCAGCCACCGGTGAAGTGCAGAGCTACGACGGCCGCGAGACCGCCCCGATGAGCGCCACCGGGGACTACCTGCGGTACATCGACGACGTGAATCGCACTCTGCCGCAACCCGATGCCCGGTCCAGCGGTCGCTCGATCGGCGTCCCGGGGGTGCTGCGGATGCTCGAGCAGGCCCACGACGATCACGGCACCGAGCAATGGGGTGAGCTCTTCCAACCCGCAATCGACCTCGCCGACACCGGAATCGAGATCAGCCCACGGATGGCCTCGTCCATCGCCGACTCGGCACCGAAGCTCGCCCTCGACCCAGCGTCCAAGGACTACTTCCTGCAGCCCGACGGCACCGGCAAGCCGGCCGGGACGGTGCTGAACAACCCGGCGATGTCGAAGACGCTGTCCGCCATCGCAACCGACGGGGCAGACGCCTTCTACACCGGTGACATCGCACAGGCCATCGTCGACGCCACCGCCGACACCACCGCAGGCCGCACTCCCGGGCAGATCACGCTGGAGGATCTCGCCGCGTACGAACCCAAGACCCGCACGGCCGTATGCACCGAGTACCGCGACCACGACATCTGCGGCATGCCAGGCCCGTCCTCGGGCGGTATCGCGGTGGCGTCGGCGATGGGGATTCTGTCGAACTTCGACCTGTCGCAGTACGCGCCGACGGGGATGGACGACAACGGCGGAACCCCGACGGCCGAGGGTGTACACCTGATCGCCGAGGCCGAGCGCCTGGCCTACGCCGATCGTGACAAGTACGTCGCAGATCCGGACTTCGTTCCCCTGCCCGGCGGTTCACCCGATGCGCTGCTCGATCCCGAATACCTCAGCGAGCGAGCCGGACTGATCGACGAGGGCAAGTCGATGGGTACCGCGCAGCCCGGCGACTTCGGCCCGGTGCAGTTCGCCTCGTCCACCGATCCAGAGTTCGGTACCAGCCACATCTCGGTCGTCGACAGTCAGGGCAATGCGGCCTCGATGACGACGACCGTCGAGTCGGCCTTCGGCTCGTTCCACATGGTCGACGGCTTCCTGCTCAACAATCAGCTCACCGATTTCTCCGCGGCTCCCGTGGCCGAGGACGGAACTCCGATGGCCAATCGCGTCGAGCCGGGGAAGCGTCCGCGCAGTTCGATGGCCCCGACGTTGGTCTTCGACCGCAACGACGACGGCGAGCGCGGAGACCTCGTGCTCGTCGCCGGCTCTCCCGGCGGCTCGGTGATCATCCAGTTCGTCGTCAAAACGCTGGTGGGACTGCTCGATTGGGGCATGGATCCGCAGCAGGCGGTGTCGATGGTCGACTTCGGAGCGGCCAACACGCCGTCGACCAACTACGGCGGTGAACACCCGAACGTCTCGGGCGAGGACGATCCGGTGGTCGCGGCGCTCCGCGAGATGGGCCACGAGGTGTCGGTCGCAGATCAGTCCAGCGGACTGAGCGCGCTGCAGCGCACCGACGGCGGCTGGATCGGTGGAGCCGACCCACGCCGTGAGGGTGAGGTACTGGGTGGATAGGTGCGAGCGTGGATAGGGGTCAGCTCACGAATCGGTAACCCATACCGGTTTCGGTGATCAGATGCACCGGGGACGCCGGGTCTCGTTCGAGCTTCTGCCTCAGTTGGCCGAGATAGATTCGTAGATAATGTGTTTCGCGCTCATGGCCGGGCCCCCAGACGGTGCGCAGTATGTCCTTCTGCGACACCAGCTTGCCCTCGTTGCGTACCAGTAGTTCGAGCACACCCCACTCGGTACGGGTCAGGTGCACGCTCGCACCGTCTCGCACAACGGTTTTTGTGGCGAGGTCGACGGTGAAGTCCTCGGTGACGACAACGGGGTCGGCGACGGTGTGCGGTCCACGGCGCAGGGCTGCGCGCAATCGGGCCAGCAGCTCGTCCATGCCGAACGGCTTGGTGACGAAGTCGTCGGCACCGGCGTCGAGTGCTTCGACGGTGTCGGCGGAATCGGTTCGCGCCGAGAGCACGAGGATCGGTACGTCGGTCCAGCCGCGCAGACCGGCGATGACGTCGATTCCGTCGATGTCGGGCAGGCCGAGGTCGAGAATCACGATGTCCGGGTGGAAGTTCGCAGCCACCCGCAGCGCCTCGCCGCCGCTCGCCGCACTGACCACTTCGAACCCACGCACGTTGAGGTTGATCCTCAACGCTCGCACGATCTGCGGCTCGTCGTCGACGACGAGCACCCGCACCTTCACCTGCTCGCCGCCTTCAACTCGACCGTCATCGTCAGCCCGCCGCCGACGGTGTTCGATGCCGTGACGGTACCGCCCATCGCCCGCACGAATCCCCGCACCACCGACAACCCGAGCCCGACGCCCACCGAATTGTCGCGGTCACCGAGGCGCTGGAACGCGTCGAACATGGTCTCCTCGGCTCCCTCGGTGATGCCTGGTCCGTGGTCGGCGACGGAGATACTCGCCCATTCGCCGTGCGCGACGGCACTGACGGTGATGTCGCCGACGGGGGCGTAGCGGGCACTGTTGTTCACCAGATTCGCGAGCACCCGTTCGAGCAGACCCGGGTCGGCCAGTACCTCGACATCGCCTACCTCGACGCGTACTCGGTCGTCCGCTCCGACCAACGCGCCCCTGAGCACGTCGTCGACGAACACAGGCCGCAGGCTCGGCTGCACCACACCGGCCTGCAACCGCGAGGAGTCGAGCAGATTGCTCACCAGGGCGGTCAGCTGATCGGCAGACTCGTCGATGGTGGCCAGCAACTCGTCGGTGTCCTCGGGCGAGAACTGAACGTCGGTGCTGCGCAACGACGAGGATGCCGCTTTGACCGCGGACAACGGCGTCCGCAGGTCGTGGCTGACGGCCGAGAGCAATGCTCGACGCAACGCGTCGGCCTCGGCGAGAGCGTTGGCGCGGCTGGCTTCCTCGGCGAGGCGCGCCTGCCGGACCATGCCGGCGGCCTGATTGGCCACTGCAGCGAGTACCCGCCGATCGTGCGCGTGTGTGCGTTCGCCGACGAGCAACAACGTGAAGTCGCCTGCGTCGACCTCGGTGTCCGCCCCGGCTCGATCGCCAGGAGCCTGCGCACCCGCGCTACCCACGATCGATCCGGACTGGTTGTCCCACAGCGCTACCCCGCTCTGTCGGTACGTTTCGCGGGCGCGTTCGAGCAGTGCGGTCAGGTCCGCGCCGCGCAACACCGAGCCGGCGAACAGCGTCAACAGTTCGGCCTCCTGCGTCGCCCGGCGTGCCTGACGCGTCCGCCGGGCGGCAGCGTCGACGAGGGCTGCGACGGCGACGGCGACGAGGAGCAGTACGACGGTGACGACGAAGTTGTCGGGCTCGGCGATGGTGAGGCTGTATCTGGGGGTGGTGAAGAAGTAGTTCAGCAGGAAGCCCGCGATCAACGCCGAGAGTGCCGCCGGCGCAACCCCTCCCAGCAGCGCGACGCACAGCACCACCATGAAGAACAGGGCGCTCTCGCCGCTCGAGTCGAAGTCGGGCCCGACCGTGCTCAGCACTGCCGCGGCCAGGCAGGGCACCAGTACAGCGGCAACCCACGCAAGAATGCGGCGCCGTCCCGAGTCGACCTGCACTCCCCGTCGCCGAGCCTGCTCGGCGTGAGTGACCATGTGCACGTCGATCTTTCCCGAGTTCTGCACCACTGCCGCGCCGATTCCCTCGTCCAGGATTCGCGCCGCGCGGGACCTTCTCGAGGTGCCGATCACCAGCTGGGTCGCGTTCACCCCGCGGGCGAAGTCGAGCAGGGTCGACGGCACGTCGTCACCGACGACGCTGTGCACGCTGGCACCGAGGCCGGCGGCGAGCGTGCGGACCGAGCCCATCTGCGGTGCCGAGACGCCCATGAGCCCGTCACCGCGGACGATGTGCAGCACCATCAGCTCTGCACTGGACTTCGAGGCGATCCGACTCGCTCGGCGGAGCAGGGTTTCCGATTCCGGGCCGCCGGTCACTGCCACCACCACGCGCTCGCGGGCCTCCCACGTGTCGGTGATGCGATTGTCCTTGCGGTACTTCACCAGTGCCGCGTCGACCTGATCGGCGATCCACAGCAGCGCGAGCTCGCGCAGAGCGGTGAGGTTGCCGCCGCGGAAGTAGTTGCTCAGTGCCGCGTCGACCTTCTCGGCGGCGTAGACGTTGCCGTGCCGCAACCTACTGCGCAACGCCTCGGGGGTGATGTCGACCAACTCGACCTCGTCGGCGGCTCGAACGACGCTGTCGGGCACCGTCTCCCGTTGCGGCACTCCGGTGATCTGCTGCACCACGTCGTTGAGCGATTCGAGGTGCTGCACGTTGAGGGTGGAGATGACGTCGATACCCGCGTCGAGGAGCACCTCGACGTCCTGCCACCGCTTGCCGTGCACGCTCCCCGGGGTGTTGGTGTGCGCCAGTTCGTCGACGAGCACCACCTGCGGCTTTCGGGCCAGGACGGCGTCGAGATCGAGTTCCTGCGCCGAGGACCCGCGATAGTTCACGGTCGCCATCGGCAGCACTTCGATGCCGTCGAGTGCGTCGATCGTCCGCGCTCGGCCGTGTGTCTCGACCACCGCGGCCACGACGTCGCAGCCCCGGCTGCGCAATCGGTGCGCCTCGCCGAGCATGGCGAAGGTCTTGCCGACGCCGGGTGCTGCGCCGAGGTAGATCCTCAGCTCACCCCTGTCCGCCACAGCCTGTCTCCTCACCCGGCCGATACAGCTAGCGCTCCTCGATGTCGTCGACGCGTATCTCGACGACGTCGCGCCCGAGGGTGACGCCCAACAGGTCCGACACGGTACCGATCGCGATGGTCGCCAGCTCGTCTCCGGCGGCCTGCAGGTCGTCGCCGTACACCCCGATCACCGCGACGAACAGACCGATGCAGGCGTGGTCGTCGAGATCGAGGTCGATCTCGGTCGGCTGTGCGCCGTGCACGCCTGCCAGCGCACGGCGAAGCGTCGTCTTGACGATGTGGTCGCTGACCCGCAGCGAGTCCTCCGGTCCGGCCGTGGAGCCGGAGGGGAACGCGCTGTCGATCGGCCACGTGCGTCTGGTGGTGTTGCGTACCTTCGAGATGATGGACGCGCTGATGTCCACCCAATTGGGTTCCTGCGGTGCGTCCCGAAGTTCGGTGGCAGCACGCGCGAGAACCGAGTCCGGCTCTAGTGGGTTCGCCATGTTGCCAACCTTTCGCTCAATGTTGCTCGTGCTCTGGTCAACTGACCACGTACTGCTCCGGCGGACAGGGTCATGATCGCCCCGATCTCGGGGTGCGTCAGGCCTTCCACCTCGCGAAGCAGCCAGCAGGCCCGCTGCCGATAGGGCAGCTCGGCGAGCGCTGTGCCCAGCTCGGTCATGAAGCTGTCGGCTTCGACATCCGCCTCGGGATCACTGCCCGCGCCGGTGCTCTTTCGCTCGAATACCCAATCTTCTGCGGGCGGAACGCTGCGACGGCGTCGATGATCGATCACCTTGTGCGAGACCAACGAGAACAACCATGTTCGCAGAGCCGAGTCACCTCGAAAGTTGTCGAGGCCCTTCCACGCTGCCACGAAGGCGTCCTGCACCACCTCCTCGGCTGCACCTTGATCGGACAACATGTTCCGCGCGTACCGGAACATCTCCGGGCCGTAGCGCCGGACGATCTCCTCGAACGCATCCGTCTCACCGAGCGCGGCTGCGCCGACGAGTACGCGGTCCGATGCATCAACCCACTCCATCGAGCCCCCAGACGTAATCTATGACGTAGCTCACTTTATTGGTACGTGCGTTTCGGCGATCGAGCTACGACCAACTCCTGACACACACTCTGCACGACACTCAACGAAGAGAGGCATTCATGAGCTCCACGACGGACACCAAGGCAACCGTATCCGCAACCGGCGAAGGCAAGACCGACATCACCACCAAGTCGGATTCCGTGCTCGTCAGTTCGCAGGGCCGCACCACCATTGCCGACACCGTCGTCTCCAAGATCGCCGGTATCGCCACCCGTGAGGTTCAGGGAGTGCATGCCGTCGGCGGCGGAGCGAGCCGCGCAATCGGCGCACTCCGTGAGCGCATCCCCGGCGCACGCGTCAACCAGTCGCAGGGCGTTTCGGTGGAGGTAGGCGAGCGTCAGGCAGCCGTCGACATCGACATCGTCGCCGACTACGGCGTCTCGATCGCAGACCTCGCGGCAGGCATCCGTCGCAACGTCATCAACGCCGTCGAGCGCATGACCGGCCTCGAGGTCACCGAGGTCAACATCGTCGTCCACGACATCTACCTCGACGACGGCTCGGACGACGACGACACCGCCACCGAGCCCGCCACCACCCGAGTGCAGTGACCGATCCGCACATGACGGAACGTGACAGGTCCGAGGACATCGCCGACGCCGTTCTGGCGATCGACGGTGTCGTCGGCCTGCACGGAGGCATGTTCGGCGAAGCCGCTACGTACCTGCCCGGACGCCGGATCGCCGGCATTCGAATCGGGGAGGACGGAACCGAGGTTCACGTCACTCTCGAATTCGGGGTTGCGGTACGTGAGACCGCCGACGCCGTGCGTCGCGCAGTAGCGACGATGGTCGACGGGCCCGTGCACGTCACCGTCGAGGACATTGTGCGAGTCTGACCAGGTGAACGAGCATGCAGCGCACGACCGAGCCGCCGCGTACAAGGCGGCTCGGCGCGCTGTGGCACGCGAACACCACCCCGACATCGGTGGGGATCCGGCGCAGTACATGGCCGAACTCGCCGCCGTCGACCGACGATTCGCGGTGCTGCCCTCGGCCCCTGCCAACGCAGCGAGTGCGCCGACGGCGTTCCGCGCGTCCTCGATTCCGTCCCCGATACGCACACTTCCCAAGCGGATCGCTCGCATCCGCAAACGCGTCACCAGGCGCAACTACTTCGAACTCTGAGTGGAGATCAAGACCATGACCACAGCGACCATCGGTTTGTTCGTGGGACTTCTGCTGGCCATCGCCGCAGCGGCAGGCGGCTTCACCGGCTTCCTCATCGCCATCGTTCTCGGCGGCCTCGGCTTCTTCGTCGGCCGCTATATCGACGGCGAGCTGGACCTGAACTCGATCATGCGTGGTCGCGGTCGTGACTGAGACAGTGACGACCGACACGCTCGGGGACGCCGGTCAACGCGGATCGCTGGAGATCAAGCACAAGGCCGTCGAGCGTCTCGCCGTCCTCGCTGCCCGCAGCACCGACGCGGTCGCCCGACCTCAGCCGGGTCTACGCGTCCTCGGTGGGCGCGATCTGCCCAAGGCCGACGTGACGGTCAACGGCTCCCGTGTCCGCGCGCAGGTAGCGGTGGCGGTCACGTGGCCCTCGCCGCTGGCGAAGGTGGCCGCCGACGTCCGTGCCGCCGTGGCACGGGATCTGTCCGAGCTGGGCATCTACACCGTCGACCGTGTCGACGTCACCGTCCAATGCGTACCCGCCGAGGCCACCCATGAAGAAGGGAGAGTGCAGTGATCGAGAAGGCAGGCAAGAAGCCTGTGGCGAACCCCACCGCAGCCGTACCCGCAATCCTGTTCGCACTCGTCCTCATCGGTGCCGGAGTGGTCCTCGGCCGCGAGGCACTGCTCGCCCTGGGTGCCATCGACGGCCCCGAGTGGGTCGGCCCCGCCGCCACGAACCTGGACGGACTCACCGCGCAGCAGTGGATGCTGCCCGCAGGCATCGCCGCGGTCGTCGTGGGCTTCGTTCTGGTTTTCGCCGCGATCCGCCCCCGTCGGCGCACCCACCGCGCCCTCTCCGAGCAGGACGTCTGGCTCCGCAAGGGCGACGTCGCAGCCGTTGCCCGCACCGCCGCTCTCGACAGCGTCGGAGTCGATTCTGCGACCGCCAAGGCCGGCAACAAGAAGGTCACCGTCGCCGTGTCCACCGTCGCAGGCACTGACACCTCCCAGCTGAAGTCCTCCGTCGTCACCTCCGTGGACGACGCCCTCCGCCCACTCGCGTCGGCTCCCAAGGTCCGCACCCGAGTGCGAACGACAGGACAACCATCGTGAAACGCGCCACCGCTTCGGTCGACCGAACCAGCACCGCCGTCGTCGGCCTTGCCCTGATCGCTCTGGGCGGCGGAGCAATCGCCTGGGAGCGCGGACAGTTTCCCGGCCGCGAACGTCTCGACGCGGCCTTCGTCGACACCGCCGTCGACGCAGGCTGGTGGCCCTGGGCTCTCGGAGCAGCAGCCATCGTCCTCGTTCTGCTCGGTCTGTGGTGGCTACTCGCCCACCTGCCGCGCCGCTCGGTCGGCACCGTCGCTTTCGCGTCCACTGCGGATGCAGATGTCGACGGCCGGCTCAGTGTCGACCTGGGAACCGCTGCTCGAAGCGCCGCGAAGTCACTTGCCGCGCACGAAGGTGTCGTCTCGGCGACCGGTCGTTCGGTGTCAGACCGTGGTCAGAGAGTCGTCGAGATCACCGCGACGCTCGACCCCGCAGTCACGTCGCTCGACAAGGTGGCAAGCGCGGCGGCACAAACCCGCAACGACATCGTGACGTCGCTGGACGGCACTCCCGCCGCGGTGCGAATCCTCTTGCAATGCGGCAAGTCTCGGAAGCAGGTCGTTCGCGTCAGCTGACGCTCGAGGAGAACTCGATCTCCCCGATCAACCCATGGTGGTCCGATCCGGGGAGATCGATTCGCTCCAAGGACCGAGCGTGACCGGTGTTGGTGAGGATGTGGTCGATCCCGACGACGGCCGGTGTGCCCTTGTCCGTCGGATACGTGGGAATCAGTCCCTTCCCCAATTGCGCTGCGGCGTCGGAATATCCGGCATCGAGCAGGTTGCGGAACTTCTTGTGTGAATACGTCGTGTTGAAGTCGCCGCTGACGATCACCGGACCGCTGCCCGCCGCTGCCTCCAAATCGTCTCGGAGCGTGTCCAATTCGGCGGTCCAGATATCGGCCGGGGTGATGTAGGCGGGACCGGGATGCACGGCCAGCAGCGTGACCGGCTCGGAACCGGGGATCTCGACCTCGGTGGCGAGATTCACCGGGCCGTACCCGTCGAGCTCACGGTTGTCCGAGATCGGGAATCGGCTGTAGATTCCGGCCCCACCGCCGCCTGTCACGTGCGGCTGGAGGTAGCGGTAGGGAAAGAGCTCTTCCATGCCGGCGTCACGCAGACCGATGACCGACGCATCGGTCAATTCCTGAATCGTGACGACATCGACGGCGCTGTCGCGGGCCTGCCCGACCACGACAGTCGGATCGGCCAGCCCGATCATCAGATTCGCCTGCATCACTCGCAGTCGTACGCCGTCGGAGCTCGTCCCGTCCTCGGGTGCCGCGTCCGCAACGTAGAGCGGTGCGTACGCGAATGCGCCTGCAGCGAGCACCAGCGCGGAGACTCCTGCCAGAACCCAGCGTCGACCGATCAACGCCACCAGGGCACCGACCACGACGGCGACGAACATCAACGGAGCGAACGACGCCAGCGCGATCAGCACGTTGACCCGGGTGTCGGTGTAGTAGACGCCCATCGCCACGAGCCCGGTGACGATGCCCAGAATGGCGATCGTGCCGGTGAGTATTCGTATCCAGGTTCGTCGCATCAGCCCGAGAGTAGCTACGCCCGGATGCCGACGACCAACGCTGTGATGGTTGTCCAGGTCAGCGACAACAACCCGCGCACCGCCGAGAGCGAGAACGCTGTGGACCACACCGTTCGCGTCGACGGTTCCTCGACCGGCAGGCCGGCGAATCGATCGGCCAGCCAGTCCAGTGTCAGCGGCGCGCTGAGCGGGTGCAGCGACAGGTGTTCGCTCAGCCGATCCCGTAGATAGGTCACGTGGGCACCGGCCTCGATGTACCGATCCACCTGCCCGTCCACGTCGTCGACGGCAATGATCTGATCGTGCACCGACTGAACGACCAGCAGCGGTGCCGTCGGAGCCGTTCGGCCCGGCTGAATGTCCTGGAACACCTGCACGATCTCGGGCAGAGCCAGCAAGTCTGCCAACGGAACGTCGATGTAGCGGTCCAGATCGTGCCGCGCGAGGCGGGTGACAGCGCGGACGGTCGTCATGTTCTCGACGGAATCGAGAATGCGCATTCCGTCCTCGTCGACGTACTGGCGAATGACCCGGTCCAGCTCGGGATAGGTGCGTCGCAGACCCGCAACCACCAGTGTCGGCAACGCCGAATGGAACGTTGCGTTAAGCCTGGTGAACGCCGAACCGGGATCTCCGACGGGCGAGCCGAGGGCGGCACCGACCACTTCGATCTCCGGAGCGTATTCCGGCGCCATCTCCGCCGCCCAGGATGTCGCGAGCCCGCCGCCCGAGTAGCCCCACAGCGCTACCGGCGTGGTCGAATGCAGTTCCAGCGGCTCGAACGACAGCGCCGCGCGAACGGCGTCGAGCGTGCAGAACCCGGGTTCCTGCGGCGAACCCCAATGACCGTCGGGACCCTCGTGGTCCGGGATCGAGATGGTCCAACCACGGCGCAGGGCGTGCAGTACCAGCAGGAACTCGAACTGCGGAACCGCACCGAACGCCCGCGAGCCACGCCGAAGCGCATAGGACGGGAAACACGAGGATGCGACGCCGTCGATCGCACACTGATAAGACAGCAGCACCGGCTGGGCATCCCGCGGGCGCAGCACAGTCGTGACACTGGCCTGCGGAAAACCACCGAGATCAGCGGTGCGATAGAGCAGCTGCCAGGCGTCGACTCGCTGGCGCACGCGACCGAACATCGCGACCTCGACCGGCCGCACCTTGAGAATCGTGCCCGGTAGAGCTGCTTCGTACCCCTCGGGCGCAGTGTAGAAAGGGTCGTCCTCGGGCCTGGTCGCGTCGCTCCGGCTCGGTGCTCGTTCCACCGGCCAGGGCTGTTCGTCCCCCAATGATCTGTCGACGCTCATGTGCCACCGCTTCTTGTCCGAGTCTCGCCGTCACACTAACTTGCCCTCGACGACCCCATTTCATGCAGCCTGCTGCCAATTGGTGATCAGGACATCGGTCGCGTAGCTGAGGTCGAGGCCTTCACCACCCCAGTTCGGGACGATGGCGTCGGGCGCGATGCCGCCGTACCGTCGCCTCATCTCGTCGGCGACTCCCGACATCGCGGGAGCGTGGATGACCTCGGTTCCCGACGGATGACGAAACGAGAAGCGTTGATCTCCACGGGCTTCGATGAAGAAGTAACCGTCGTGCAGCGCTCGATGGTGTTCGCCGCACAGCAGGACCAGGTTGTCGAGAGTGGTCTCACCACCGCGTGACCGATAGGTGACATGATGCGCATGCATGAAGCGAGTACGGCCGCATCCCGGCACCGCGCAGCATCGGTCGCGAATGATCAACTGACGCAACTGGGTTCGGCTCGGAGCCTTGGCAGTGGCACTCCAACGCACGGTCTTGCCGAGGCGGCCGTGACCGACCGTCCGCATGACTGCGGAGCACAGCACCTGAGCCAACGTTTCGTCGTCCAGACCCGGGCCGTCGTCGAAATGGGCGTGATCGCATCCGGCTTCGGCGCTGTTGCCAATGTGGACCAACACTTCCGCTGCCGGTGAGACAACCGGCGAATCCAGCGCAGCGCAGACCATCTCGGCCATGGCGATCATCGCCGGCACCGGATCGATGGGCGCGGGGGCGGCCCGATCTGCGCCGCGTTCCTCGTCCGTGCGGGTGCGTTCGTACTCCGCCCTGGTCAATGCAGCCATGATCCGTTTACCGTCCTCGGGCCGAAAGCGCGCCGTCAGCACGAGCGAGCCGTCGTCCTCGTCCCAGCGCCACCGTCCGACGCACGGATCTCGATCCACACCGTTCTGCCGAGTGGGACGCATCGCCTTCTTCAGACCACGGCAGAGCCGTTCTATATGTGCGGCGGGAGCGTCGAGCGCCTTCTGCAGCAGCGACGCCTCGTTCTCGGCCGTCGCCACCCGCGTCATCGCCCGTACCTTCGAGTACGAGACCGTGCCGCTCAGGTACGCCGAGGTGATCAGCGGCAGCTCTCGCATCGCTTTGGCAACCCGCACCTGCTCACGGGCCGTGTGCAGGTCGACTCCCGCACGCCAGGACAACCAGTGCGCACACGACCGCACTTCCCAGCCCGCCCATCCGCGTCGCACGTCGAACTCACCCACCAAGATCAGATACTGCGCCGACGCCGCAGCGATCTGACCGGCCAGAGCGCATATCTCGGTTTCGATCTCTCTCGTCTCGATCCGCCCCGCCTCGGATCCCGTCTCGGCCATGTCGATCATGAACGCCCCCATTCATCGAATACATGTTCGACGAACCGTACGGTGGGGCACCGACAAGAACTTCTCGACGGGGTTCGACGCGTCCCCGCGGGGACGTCTCGGGCTTGCTTTCTGGCCGGTGGGCCCGATACTGACACCAGATGCTGGTTCCGACCGAAGGGTGGTGCAGCCGTGGAGAGTACCGACACCTGGGGCATTGCCGGCGCGGAGTTCCTGCGGTGGTATCTGCTCGCAGCCGTCCTCGCAGTGGCCCTGACGCTGGTGAGTAACCGGCTCGCTGCACATCGGTCCGCTTCGGCATCGCCGACCGGACGAGTCCTCACCCCACCCGAGGTCGGGGCGCTCACCAGCGACGACCAGGCGGTGATGGCGTCGTTGGCAATCCTGCGCGGTGCCGACGTGATCGATTCGCGGGGAAGTCGGCGGCGCACCCTGACCGATTCCGAGCGCATGCAGCTGGATTGGTTCACGCGCGCCGTCCTCGAACGACTCGGCAGCGGAAAGGCACCCCTGGTTCGATCCCGGCTGGTGACGAACATGTCCGGTTCGTGTGCGCAGCTGCGCAACGCTCTCGTCGACGAAGGCTTGATGCACGGCGCCGCCGCGCAGCCCATGCTGCCCCGAACGTTCCCCATCCTCTTCGTCGCAGCCCTCGGGGTCGCACGCATCGTTGCAGGCATCGCGAACGGTAAGCCGGTCGGCTTCCTCGTCGGCATCGTCGTCCTGCTGCTCGTGGCACTTCCGTTCGCAGTTCGCCGACGACGTCGAACCGCACTCGGCGATGCCGAACTTCGACGCCTCCGCACCGAGAACGACTATCTCTCGCCACGCTCTCGCCCGTCCTTCACCGCCTACGGTCCGTCGCGCGCTGGCATGTCGGCCGCGCTCTTCGGAGCGGGAGCACTGATGCTGCTCGATCCGGCGATGGCGGGCGCGCTGAGCTACGGATCCGCTCACGCCGGCGGAGCTGCATCGTTCGGATTCGGCGGCGACAGCGGAAGCAGTGGCGACAGCGGTGGCGGTGACGGCGGTGGCGGTGGTGGCTGCGGCGGCGGGTGCGGCGGGTGAGCATCGATGCCCTGCCTGCGGGCCTCGGAATCGGTTGGCGCTCCGAGATTTCGGGGATCATCTCGCAATTGCCGGGTCTCGCGTTCTGCGAGGTGATCGCCGAATCGATCGGGGACCACGCACCGGAGCGCCTCACCGCGTTGGGCGTCCCCGTCGTCACTCATGGAATCGCCCTGTCCCTGGGCGGTGCCGAGCCGGTCGAGCCGCACCGAATTGCGCACCTGGAACGGGTGGCGTCGATGCTCGGCTCACCGATCGTCAGCGAGCACGTCGCCTTCGTCCGCGCCGACGGAATCGAGGCCGGTCACTTGCTACCGGTGCCGCGGACTCGTGAAGCCCTGACGGTGCTGGCTCGCAACGTCACGCGGACCCAGGACGGCCTCTCCGTCCCGCTGGCCGTGGAAAACATTGCGGCACTGTTCGATTGGCCGGACGACGAGCTCACCGAAAGCGAGTTTCTCACCGAGCTGGTCGAACGCACGGGCGTGTGTCTGGTGTTGGACATCGCCAACGTCCATGCCAACGCGCGCAACCGACGCCGTGACCCCTGGACCGAACTGACACGACTGCCCCTGGAACGAATTGCCTACTGCCACATCGCCGGTGGCACCGTTCGCGACGGTCTCTACCACGACACGCACACTGCATCCGTACCGGAGGAAGTGCTCGAGCTGCTCCGCACGTTCACCGCGGCAGGGCACCGCCCGCCGTTGATGCTCGAACGCGACGGCCATTACCCGCCCGAACACGAGCTGTTCGACGAACTCGATGCGATCTCCGATTCCGCCGGCCTGACACGAATCACCCCGAACCGGCTGCTGGGCCGGACCACGTGAACGAGAACCTGGCGCGACGACAGAAGGAGCTGATCCGCGCACTCGTCGCGGGAGACCCGCTGCCCCCGGGGTTCGATTCGGCCACCATCGACGCCACCCGAACAGCTCTGCTGCGCAAGCGGGCAGCCGAGATCGCAGCTCGGTACCCGGCGGTGCCGTCGGCGCTGGGGGAAAGGTACGACGAGCTGTTCGACCGATGGGCGTCCGACCGACCCAAGACGTCCACCGCCGCCGATGCGAAAGCCTTCTACGAGGCGATGCGTCGGGCAGGGGAGTTGGACGCGACACATCCGGGACTGCCTGGGCAGCGAATGCCCTACATGGCCGAAGCCCGCAACTCTCTCGTGCGCTTTCGCAGTCCGCTGCGCGGGACGTGGTTGACGTCGCTGTTCGGTGCGGTGCTTCTCGTTGCGCTGCCGATCGTCACGGTGACGGGGTTGCTCTCGTACAGCGCCTACGGGCCGCAGTTCGACCAGGCCAAACCCGGTGCCGTGGGGTGGCTGCGGTTGCCGTACTTCGACTGGCCAACCGACCCTGCCTGGCTGTACCAACTCACGCAGGGCCTGCATGTCGGGCTCGGGCTGATCATCGTGCCGCTCGTGATCGCCAAACTGTGGTCGGTAATGCCCAAGCTCGTCGAGCTGCCACCAGTTCGATCGCCTGCACATGCGCTCGAACGACTGTCGCTGTTGGCACTGGTCGGTGGATTGCTGTTCGAGATCGTCACCGGTGTTCTCAACATCCAGTACGACTACGTGTTCGGTTTCGACTTCTACGCCGCTCACTACTTCGGTGCCTGGGTGTTCATCTCAGGATTTCTCGTCCACCTGGGTCTCAAGGTCCCGCTGATGTGGCGCACCCTGCGGTCCGAGTCGCTGATGGACGTTCTGCGCGCCCGCAACGAAGCGCCGGACCAGCAGACCGACGACAACCCTCCGTCGACCATGAGTCGACGCGGCGCCATCGGATTGGTCGCTGCCGGAATGGGTTTCATCGCCGTGCTGACGGTGGGACAGACGATCGGGGGTGTGCTGCGCAAGGCAGCGATTCTGCTACCCCGCGGACGCTCCTACGGTGATGGCCCCAACGACTTCCAGATCAACCGAACGGCCGAAGCCGCGGGGATAACCGAGGCGCAGACCGGAGCCGACTGGCAACTGACGATCAGCAGCGCAGCCGAGGACGCCGTCCCGATCGTGTTGACCCGAGGCAGGCTGCTGTCGATGCCGCAGCGCACTGCCGAACTTCCGATCGCGTGCGTCGAAGGATGGTCCACCACGCAGACGTGGACCGGCGTCCCGTTGGCCGAACTCGCCGCGCTGGCAGGCGTCCCCGCACCGCGCTCGGCCGAGGTGAGCTCGCTGGAGCAGAACGGAGCCTTCACCCGTGCGGTGCTGCAGGGAAATCAAGCGGCGCATCCGGACTCGTTGCTGGCCTTGAAGGTCAACGGTGTCGATCTCTCGCTCGATCACGGATTTCCCGCGCGCGTCATCGTTCCTGCCCTCCCAGGCGTCCACAACACCAAATGGGTCGCCGGCATCGTGTTCCGTTCGTGACTTCCAGCTGTGCGCTTTTCAAACCCCCGCGAATGGTAAAGAATCTTTCTTCGGTGGCCCGCGGGGCTGCCGACGAGGGTATGCCCTCGCCTGGATGAGTTCCGAAGGTCATGTCGCCATGCTTGCTTTGTCCAGAGGCCTCCTCGCCGCAGGTGCAGCTCTCACTCTGCTGTTCGCCGCAGGCTGTTCGTCGTCCGAAGCCGGCAACGCGGTCGCCGCAGATACCACCACAGCCTCCTCGACGTCCACCGCTCCCAGCACGACCGACGACGTCTCGGGCCAAGAGGGCATCGACGCCGGCGGCTCCACCGACATCGATGTCGAGATCGGTCAATGCGTCCAGCTCGGCGGGACGATGACGGCCGCCACCATCGAGAACGCCGAATGCGGCAGCATGGAGTCGAACTACAAGGTCATCGCCAAGGCCGAGCAGAACGAGCAGTGCCCCACCGACGTGAATCAGACCTACTACGAGACGCTCGACGGGGTCGAGCAGGGCGCTCTGTGCCTCGACGTCGACTGGGTTGTCGACGGCTGCATGAGCGTCCCCACCATGGGTATGGACGAGCCATCACGAGTCGACTGCAGCGACCCCAGTGCGACCGACGTCGAACAGGTCACCGAGATCAAAACCGGTACCGCCGATCCCAACGAATGCCCCGAAGGTGGATTCGCCTACGAATCAAGGCAATTCGTCGTCTGCACCACGACGATCTCCTAGTCGCGCCGAGCCGACTTGCCAGAGACCATGCGTTTCGTAAAGAGTGAGACAGGTCACTGAGCACCCGCCGGCACGCGAGGAGAACCGATGACCGAGACCACTGCACCTCCGAAATGGAAGGTGGTCGGCCCCGGACTGGTGGTCGCCGCAACCGGCATCGGCGCCGCCGACCTCGTCGCCACGTTGGTGGCCGGCTCGCGCTACGGCTACGCACTGCTCTGGGTCATCATCGTCGGCGTCGTCATGAAAGTCGTTCTGGTGGAAGGTGCCGGCCGCTACACGTTGGCGTCGGGCAACACGATCTTCCAGGGCTGGCGTTCGCTGGGTAGATGGACGACGGTGTACTTTGCGCCCTACATCGTGATCTGGGGATTCGTCTACGGTGCGGCGGCGATGTCGTCGAGCGCGTTACCGATCGTCGCACTGTTCCCGGCACTGGATCTCAAGGTCGTCGCCATCGCATCCGGGCTCCTCGGGTTCGCGTTGATCTGGCTGGGCAGCTACGGATTCTTCGAGAAGATCATCACCGTCTTCGTCGGGATCATGTTCGTCACCGTGATCGGCGCTGCAGTGGTGGCGGTTCCGAACGTTCCCGCGATCGTCAAGGGCATCGTCCCCACCATTCCCGACGGCTCGATCGTGTACGTCCTCGGCCTCGCCGGTGGCGTCGGTGGCACCATCACGCTCGCCGCATACGGCTACTGGCTACGCGAGAAAGGCTGGATCACACCGAAATTCATGCGTGTCATGCGCATCGACAATTCGATGGCCTACGTCATCTCCGGCATCTTCGTCCTCGCGATGCTCATCGTCGGTGCCGAACTGCTGTACTCGTCGCAGATCGCGATCTCCACCGGCGATCAAGGCTTGATCCAACTCTCCGACGTACTCGCCGACCGCTACGGCACGGTGTTCGGCTACGTGTTCCTCATCGGATTCTGGTCGGCGTCGTTCTCGTCGCTGATCGGGGTGTGGAACGGCGTGAGCCTGATGTTCGCGGACTTCGTCGGGAATCTGAAGGGCCTCGAACAGGGTCACCCGGAAACGCGAGTGGGCGGCAAGTACTTCCGCTGGTACGTCGCGTGGCTGACGTTCCCGCCCATGGCGCTGCTGTGGCTGGACCAACCGATCGGGCTCGTGCTCACCTACGGCGTCCTCGGGGCGGTGTTCATGCCGTTCCTGGCGGTGACGCTGTTGATTTTGCTCAACAGCGACCGTGTGCCGCGGCAGTGGCGCAACGGCTGGTTCACCAACCTCACGCTCGGTGTCTGCGCATTCCTGTTCGCGTGGCTCGCCGTCGACCAGGTACTGGATGCACTCGACAAGTACGTGTACTAGTCGGCCGCTTCCAGGCGGGAACGCAGAGTCGACTCCGTGTGCTTGATCGCTTGACCCACAACGGGTTCGACCACAGCGCCGAGCACCTTGCCCGCGATGCCGCCGGGCAGGCTGTAGCGGAACACCACGTCCAGACGGGTACCGCCGTCTGCCGTATCGGAGAACGACCACGTGGACGAGTTGGACAGGCCCTCGACCGATTCGAGTGTGAGCCTCTCGTTGTGGACCCATTCGGTCACGTGCACAACGGAGGTGAGGGCCTTCGGACCGATCTGCATCGTCGCGTCGTACGTGGCACCGAGACCGGACAGGATGTCGCTCTTCGGCTCGAACCGGGTGATGCCGAACATCCACTGCGGAACGTTCCTGAAGTCGTCCATGTAGGCGAACGCCGCGTCGCGACTGGTCGATGCCACGGCCGAACGATTTATTTCACGCACCAGTGCACCCTAGTACACGCTACGCAGTGTTACGCATACTTTCGCGGCCCGTTTCAGCGGCGTACGTAACCCAACCGCATGTCCACGACGTTGACCAGTGCCGAACCGCGGACATATCGCTGCAGGTTGTCCTCGAACAGCGCCCACAGACGCTCGGCGAAGTCGTCGGCGTCGCCCGCCAGATGCGCGGTCAGGATGACGTTGTCCATGCCCCAGAGTGGGCTCGTTTCCGGCAGTGGTTCGACCTCGAACACGTCCAACACCGCCCACCCGATGCTGCCGGATCCCAGGGCGTCACACAGGGCGTGTTCGTCGACGACGGGTCCGCGGGCGACGTTGACCAGGCCCGAATCGGACCGCATGGCCGCCAGCACCTCCGCGTCGACGAGTCCGCGCGTGGCGTCGGTCAAGGGTGTCGCCAGCACGATCACGTCGTATTCGCCTGCATACGTCGGCAATTGTCGGACGTTTCGGATTCGCGAGAACTCCGCATCGCCCGCCCGCTCGGACGTTGCGGCGGCGTCGACGCGCATCCCGAGCGCGCCGAGTACCCGGGCGATTTCGCGTCCGATGGAACCGGGACCGACGACGAGAGCGGCGCGACCATGAATTCCGCTGGTGACTCTGTGCTCCCAGACTCGATCGCGCTGCCGAGCAAGCGCGCGGGGCAGCTTCTTGACCGACGCCAGAATGCCGGCTGCGACATACTCGGCGATGGCCCGGTCGAGGATTCCGCCGGAGTTCGTCAGCATCCACGGGCCCTCGCGCAGAACCGGATCCAGCAGTCGATCGACGCCGGCGCTCGACGCGTGGATCCAGCGAAGGTTCTCGGCATCGGGCCAGACGGCCCGCAGATCGGCGGTCTCGAAGGTCCGAAACAGCAGCACCTCGGCCCACGACACCGCGTCGGCGAGTTCACCCGTCGAGCAGCTTCGGAAGTCGACTCCATCGATCGCCGGGAACGACCTTCGGTCCGAACCACTCTCGACCACAAGCACGTTCACCACAGGACTCGCCACCTCCGTACCATGACACCGTGCTCACCGTAGAACTCGCATCTGCCGCCGACGCGGCAACGATACTCGGCCTCCGGCACGCCGCCGAGGACTGGCTGTTCGCTCGCGGCATCGATCAGTGGACGCCACGCGAGGTGCCCCTCACCACGGTCGCTGCGCAGATCGAGGCAGGAGAGTTCCACGTCGCCCGACGCGATCCCCGCGGCCCGATAGTCGCAGCACTACGCTTGATCGGATCCGATCCGATCATCTGGACCGAGCGCGACGAACCGGCCTGCTACGTACACGGATTGGTGATCGACAGAAGCGAGGCGGGCACCGGCCTCGGTACGTTGCTGCTCGACTGGGCGTCGGAGCAGACTCGTCGGGCAGGACGCTCGCTGCTGCGTCTGGACTGCGCCGAGACCAACGGTGAGTTGCGCAGTTACTACCTGAATCAGGGGTCCGCCACGTCGGCCGCCGCGAGTTCGCCGACGGCAGTGCGTGGTTCAGCGTGGCCCTGTTCGAGAAGTCGACCGATCGGTAGTCTCTCGTCCATGGGCGAGAACCGAGATCGTATGCTGCGCGGCGAACTCTACCGAGACAGTGACCCCGACCTGGTGGCGTCCCGGTTGTCGTGCGGGAAGCTGCTCGACCGGTTCAACGCGACCGCGGCAGACCGGAACGCAGGAAGGCGTGAACTGCTCAGCGAGCTGCTCGGATCCATCGGAGAGGATTCGTGGATCATGCCCAGGTTCCAATGCGATTACGGCACATACATTTCCATCGGGTCGAACACTTTCCTCAACTACGACGCAATCCTGTTGGACTGCGCCCCCATCACCATCGGTGACGATGTATCGATCGGGCCACGAGCACAACTGCTGACGGCGCTGCACCCCATGGAGGATCACGAGGCGCGCCGAACACGATGGGAGAGCGCGCTTCCCATCACCATAGGGAACAACGTGTGGCTGGGCGGCGGGGTCATCGTCTGCCCGGGAGTCACGATCGGCGACAACTCGGTGATCGGTGCAGGCAGCGTCGTCACCCGCGACGTGCCGTCGCACACCTTCGCTGCGGGCAACCCGTGTCGGGCAATCCGCGCTCTACCGTGAGATCACGTCGTGCAAGATCTTGTCGGAGTCACCGACCAGCGTGTCGACGGCAATCCTCGCACCCCACCACATCCCCAGCCACCCGATCGCCGCGGCCACGGGAACGGACAGATACGCGAAGGCACCGGGGAGCAGTAGTGCCAGCAGCAGACCGGGTACCACCGATACTGCGAGCACGACCATCGACAGCAGGACCAACGCGAACGACCCTCCGTTGAACGACCCTCGGGTGTTCAGCGAGAAGGCCTTGGTGGGTTCGGGGACCGGATAGGCGGCACGGACCGAGATCACGACGATGAGCCCAGCGCTGACGCCGAGCATCGACAACGTCACCGAGACGGGGACCGCCAGCCGGTCGAGTCCGAGATCGCCGAACACTCGGACGACAGCCGTGGACACGATCGCAAACGGTGCAGCGACCATCAGCCATGCGATCTGTCGACCGCGAACGTCGTCGCGCAGAGCCTGCGGAATCATCACCAGGTGCCACATCGAACCACCGTCGAGGCCGTACAGATTCGAGCCCGCGCCCATCGCCATGAAGATCACCATCCAGGCACCCCATGCGGCACTGAACGGAATCGAGTCGGTCACCAACGGACCGACGCCTCCGAGCACCGTGAAGATCAGGACCGACAGCAACTGACTTCGACGACGCATATCGCCGCGCCACAGCGACAGCTCGCGCGTCACCACCGCGCCGACACGGGTTGCACGCCAGCCGGTATCGCCGTTGCGGCCGTTCGCTGCCATCTGCTTGCGCGACGCGCCGTACGAGGCGGACACCCGTCCCTCGAAGAGCCGCAGCACGAGTCGCTGCCACGACCACACCAAGACGGCATCGAGCAGCAGCAGCCCCGCCACCGCGCCGATCGCCGTCGGCCAATTACCGTCGAGCGCAGCATCGACTCCGGTGATTCCCCAGCTGAACGGAATCGAATGTGCCAGCGTCAACGGCCATGTCACCTCACCCGACAGCACCCGAGAGAAGTTCTGGGTGATGGGGAACTGCAGGAAGTACAGGCCGCCGAACACCGCACCGAACGCGAGCAGAGCGAACTCTCGACTGCGCCGACTCTTCAACAGCTGAGACATCGCCACGGTGACCACCCTGGACAGCGTCACGAAGAGAACGACGGTCGCAGGCCAGGCCACCAGGGCAAGCGGAAGCGTTGCAAGAGAACGGGACACGGCATAGATCGGAATCGACGCGGTTGCGATGGCCGTCAACGGCACCACCATGCCGTACGCCGACGTGGTCAACAACGCCCGCGCCAGGCGTGCGGGTTCCACCGACAGTATCTGGAAGTGGCGGGGCTGGATGTTGTCGTCGGAGATCCCCGAGAGCACCGGAAACAGTACCCAGCTCAGACCCATCAGTGTCAGCCCGAGGCTCACGGTGCCACCGACCAACACCTGCGAGGCTCCACTGCGCGCAGACAACACACATGCCACGACGGCGAAGACCAGGCCCAACAACCCGAACACGGTCTTCACCACTGCTTGCCCGCCCTTGAACTGTCTGCGGTAGAGCGTGATTCGCATCTGCAGCGCGGTGCGACCGAGGGACGTCACGAGCGCATCCAGGACAGACCGTCGGGGTTCTGCTCGCGAGTACCGACGAGGCGAACGAAGGCGTCGTCGAGGCTTCCGCCGGCGCGGACCTCGTCCACCGTTCCCACCGCCACGACGCGGCCGCCGGTGATGACGCCGACGTGGGTGCAGAGTTGCTCGACGAGGGCCATCACGTGGCTCGACAGAATCACGGACCCGCCGGACCTGACGAACTGGACCAGAATGTTGCGAATGGTGGTGGAGGAGATGGGGTCGACCGCCTCGAAGGGCTCGTCCAGCACCAGCAGTCGGGGTCCGTGCAGCAGCGCCGAGGCCAGTCCGATCTTCTTGGTCATGCCCGCGGAGTAGTCGGCGATGACGGTTCCGCCGGCGTCGGCGAGATCCAACGCGTTCAACAGCTCGTCTCGACGCTGCGCGATGACGTCCTCGGGCATCGCGCGCAGTCGTCCGAAATACGTCAGGAGCTCGTGGCCGGTGAACTGGGATGGCAGAGCCAGCCCGTCGGGCAGTACTCCGAGTAGCTCTTTCGCGGCGATGGGATCGGCCCAGACGTCTCGTCCGAACACCAGACTTCGTCCGTACTGTGGCCTGAGCAGACCGACCGCCATGGACAGACACGTCGTCTTTCCTGCGCCGTTCGGGCCGACGAGGCCGAACATCGACCCGGGTGGAACCATCAGCGACAGGTCGTCGACTGCAACCTTGGGGCCGAAGGCCATGCAGAGGTGCTCGATCAGCAGGGCAGCAGAATTCGTTTGCACGGGTAACAGACTAACCGGTATGGGCGGGTTCGTCATCCGGTACGAATCGCCCGTCCCGGTACCATCTGGGCATGAATCGCACGGCAGTGGTCACCGGAGCTTCGTCGGGTATCGGACGCGCAGTTGCGCAGGCGCTCGTCGCCCGGGGCTATCGAGTGATCGGCACCTCCCGCAATCCGGCCTCGATGACCGACGCGCAACGCGCCACCGGCGTCGAGTATCGCGCCCTCGACCTCACCGACGCCGACTCGATCCGCACCTTCGTCACCGATCTCGGTGACGTCGACGTCTTGGTCAACAATGCCGGTGAGAGTCAGTCCGGGCCGTTCGAGGAGCTGCCGACCGATGCCATCGAGCGGCTCTTCCAGTTGAACGTCTTCGGCGCAGTGACGCTGTCGCAGGGCGTCATTCCCGGTATGCGCGAGCGTGGATACGGGCGCATCGTGATGGTCGGATCGATGCTGGCGAGCTTCCCGCTCGCCTACCGCTCGTCCTATGCCTCGACGAAGGCCGCCATCAAGGGCTTCTCCGACGCGGCGCGCCTGGAACTTTCACCCTTCGGGGTGTGGATGACCACCGTCGAGCCGGGGTCGATCAACACCGGGATCAGTGAGCGGCGAACCAAGTACATCGCACCGGATTCGGTACACCGAGACGACTTCCACACCGCGATTTCGTCCCTGGATCGCAAGGAGGGAACCGGCATCTCCGCCGAGGATGTCGCGGAGGTGGTGCTGAAGGCCATCGAGGCCGACAAGCCGAAACCGTTGTACGCCAGGGGAAGCAACGCACCGGTCGTGTTCATGGCGCGGCGGTTGCTCCCGGCGACCTTCATGGAGAAGACGATTGCGAAGATGTTCGGCCTGAAGCGGTAGCCGAGGTCACCCGGCGATCGCGGCGTGCATCTCCCACACGATCACTTCGGCTCCGGTGACGGTGCTCAGCTTCTGCCCGCCGCCTCCGGAGATCCGCACGGCATCACCCTCGGCGAGTACACCGACACCTTCGAGCATCGCTTCCCCCTCGGCGACGAAGATGTGCACGAACGGCGCGTCGGGAACATCGACTGCGGCTTGACCGGGTTGCAGGCGTGCGGCGTGCATGGCGGCGTACTTGTTCTTGATTCGGATCGCCGCGTGGTCGGCGTGACGAGCCATCCCTGATGCCACGGGAACCAAACCACCACTGAGCAATTCGCTGTCGATCTCGAGTTGTTCGTAGCCCGGGGTGATGCCCTGTTCGTCCGGGACGACCCACATCTGGACGAATCGAACCGGATCTCCGTGCTTGCCCGAGTACGTGCCGGCGGTCTCACCGAGTCGCCACGAGTCGTTCTTCTCCGAGTGCAGGATTCCTGTGCCCGCGCTCATGCGCTGCGCGAGACCGGGGTAGATGACGCCGGAATGACCCATCGAATCCTGGTGCACCAGCGAACCCTGCAGAACCCAGGTCACGATCTCCATGTCACGGTGTGGGTGGGTGTCGAATCCCTGCCCGGGGGTGACGATGTCGTCATTGTTGACCATCAGGACGCCGTGGTGGGTGTTGGCACGATCGAAGTGGTTGCCGAAAGAGAAGGAGTGCTTGGAGTCGAGCCAGCCGATCCGCGTCTTGAAACGGTCGTCGGCTCGCCGGACGTCGAGTCGAGCTGCTGCAGAGGTCATTACGTGTGCCCTCGAATCTTCGAGTGAGTGGATGACTACAGAACGTGCGAGCCGTACATCTCACCGAGTGGATCGGCGATCAGCTCGAGGCGCGCACCGTCGGGGTCACGGAAGTACAGCGAGACCTCGCTGTGCTCGATCAGTTCGACTCCGGCGTCGATCAGCTTGGTACGCAGGTGTTCCCACCTGGTGGGCTCGACACTGATCGCCACGTGATGGAGGCCGCCGAGCACCTCTGCATACGGTCCGACGTCGAGTCCGGGAAAGTCGAAGAATGCCAACAGGTTGCTGTTGCCGATATCGAAGAAGAAGTGCGAAGAGCCTGGGTAGTCACGGTTCTCGATGAGCTCGGTGAGCGGGAACTCGAGTACGTCCTGATAGAAGCGAACCGTCGCTTCGACGTCGCTGCTGACCAACGCGGTGTGATGGAGTCCGCGGGCCGAGGAAGCAGGCCGCTCGCCTGCCGGCTTCAGGTGCTGGGCGCGGATGCGGTCACGCTCGATGGTGTGCTGATCTGCCTCGGTCATCGCTCTACCCTTCGGTCAAGTAGTTGCTTCGTCAACTACCAAGAACAGTACACCAAGTAGTTGCGTTGTCAACTACTATGGGTTCATGGACTCCCCACGGTGGCTCGGCCAGGACGAACAGCTGGCCTGGCGCGCATACCTCGACGCGACGCGGCTGCTGCTTCGAGATCTCGACAACCAGCTCACGCGTGACTCCGGTATCTCGTTCACCGACTTCGAGCTGCTGGTGGTGCTCTCCGAAGCGCCCGATCGCCGACGCCGCATGAGCGAACTCGCCGACGCCGTCACCACGACGCGCAGCGGCGTGACGAGGGCCATCAGCCGGTTGGTCGAGTGCGGTTGGGTTCGGCGCGTCAAATGCGACGACGACAAGCGGGGCATGTCGGCCGAACTCACCGAGGCCGGCCTCAGCACCCTCGCCGAGGCCAGTCCAGGGCACGCCGCGGCGGTGCGGGAGAACATGTTCGACCTGGTGGACCCGAAGGATCTCGCGGCCCTCACCCGTACCTTCTCGGCAATGCGGAACCACGCGTCGTGACCCTCACGTACATTCCCGGCGAGCAGCGGCACCACTGGTGGAACGAATGGCTCGACTCCAAACAGTCCTTCCCCGCCACCGGCAACTACGACCTGGCGGCGAACGCGCACGGGCTGCTGATGGTGCACAACGAGGACACCGTCTTTCCCGGTGAAGGGTTCGACTCGCACGAGCACCGGAACATGGAGATCCTCACCTGGGTGCTCGACGGCACGCTCGAACACACCGATTCCGAGGGCAACAGCGGGCGGATCCGCCCCGGGCTGATCCAACGCATGAGTGCGGGCACCGGCATTCGCCACACCGAACGCAACGCGTCGAGCCTGACCAGCCGCGACAAGCTCCGCGTCGTGCAGATGTGGATTCCGCCGGATGCCGACGGACGGGTGCCCTCGTACGACGAACTGGACGTGCGCGACGAGTTGGCATCCGGCGAGCTGGTCTGTGTGGCATCGGGAATGCCCGACCGAAACGGAATACGCATCGGCAATCGCTTTGCGGCACTGCATGTTGCGCGACTCCAGCCGGGACAGTCGATCACCGTTCCCGACGCGCCGTTCGGTCATGTCTTCGTCGCCGACGGTTCGGCGACGTTCGAGGACATCGGCGATCTCGCCCAAGGTGACGCGGTGCGACTGACCTCCACCGGCGGACACCGTGTGACAGCATCGACCGCGAGCGAAATCATGATCTGGGAAATGCACGCCACCTTCGCCTGAGGGAGTTTCGACCATGCCGACCGTCGCCACCGACGATGCCGTCACCCTGATTCCGAAGATTGCATCGCCCGACACCCCGCCGATGAAGGCTCTGCTGGCCGATCATGCTGCGCAGGACTGGCGCTCGACCATCGCGGGCACCGACAAGCCGTACCTGATGGTTGCCGGGCGTGAGAGCCAGTTCTGGCCTGCTGCACACGCTTCCGAGTCCGTCGACAACAATCCCCGCGGTCGATCGGTAGTGCTGGACAAGTGCGGTCACGCCGCGAACATGGACCGGCCGAACGAATTCAACGCGGCGATGCTGGAGTTCCTCGACTCGATCGAGTGAGGTCACGGCTGCCTGTGCCCATCCAACGCCTGCGCGCAGGCAACCAGATTGCGATGCAACACTTCTCGCTCCTGAGTGGAGAGCGACGCGATCATGTCACGTTCGACGTCGGCCACTGCGGCCGACGCTTGCCGCAGTCGTTCGATTCCCCGTGCCGTCACGTGCAGGCGTTGATCTCGACCGGTGCCCTCGATCTCCACCAGGCCGTCTCGCGTGAGCCCGGCCAGCAGCTGATGGGTGGCCTGCCTGCTGACGAACACCGCGCGAGCGAGCTCGGCGTTGGACAATCCCGGCTTGTGCGCGAGGAGTTCGAGGCTGGAGTACTGCGAGACGGTGATGTCGAGTTCGCGTAGGCGATCGTCCATCGCCGAACGCAGGGCGGATGTGGCCCGCTTGAGGGCGTAGCCGATCGAGGTGTCGAGGTCCACTTGACTCATGTCAACATCTTGACATACCTTTGTCTCGTCAAGTTCTTGACAACCCGACGAAAGGATCCACCATGACCACCGCTACCGTCTCCGGACCGAGCTTCCTCTCCTTGCAAGTACGCGACCTCGCCGCCAGCGCAGACTTCTACGAAAGCCGGCTCGGCCTGGTCCGCGCACCCCAGGCACCACCCGGAGCGGTGGTGTTCACAACCTCGCCCATCCCGTTCGCCGTCCGAAACCCAGCTCCCGGAACCGATCTTGACAGCGGACAGGCGGGACTCGGAGTCGCACTGTGGCTCGTCTGTGACGACGCCGAGGCGCTGCACGAGTCACTGGTCGCCGCCGGCGTGACCATCCTGACCGCACCTTTCGACGGCCCCTTCGGAAAGACCTTCGTCCTGCAAGACCCGGACGGATATGCCGTGACCGTGCACAGCAGCTAGTTCCGAAAGAACTATTGCGAAATATTCCTTTCGGGTTATGGTTGTCGCATGAGCCCACCACCTCCCGACCGGATGCCCCGGAAGCTGACGGACATGTCCGAGCTCAAGGCGCTGACGCATCCCATTCGACTGCGCATGCTGTACGCATTGCGGGCCAACAAGTCGATGACGGCAACCCAGCTGGGCGATCTGGTGGACGAGTCACCCGCCTCGATGAGCTATCACCTGCGCAAACTCGCCGAGCACGGGTTCGTCAAGGAGGTCGAGAACGGATCGGACAAGCGTCAGCGCTGGTGGTCGGAGGCCAACGAGGGAGGGTTCAGCTGGTCGGAGAACGACTTCTCGGACTCACCCGAGTCATTGTCGGTTGCCAAGGCATCCATGGATACATGGCTGGCTCATCAATGGTCACGTCTGCACGACTTCGGCCGAACCTGCGAATCCTGGGGCCAGGACTGGGTAAGCGCGGCATTCAGCAGCGACGACGTTCTGCGACTCACAGCGGAGGAAACGAAGACCATGGGCACGGAAATGCGCGCTGTCATCGACAAGTGGCGTCGACACGGAGAGAACGCGACTTCGGGGGAGCGCGAGCACGTCATGGTCCTGATGCACGGATTCCCCACGACACCATAGGAGTTGGCATGTATCCGTTCGATCCGCACACGTATCTCTTCATGGTCAAGCAGGATCGCGATCGACATCTGCTTCTGGCCGAGCGCCGCAGACTCGCTGCTGCGCAAAAACGCCTCCGCCGAGACGAACTCCGCGTTCAGAGGGCGTGGGACGAATTGACGGCATCGCTCGCCGATGTCTCCATGTCCGAGCGACGGGTACTCGAGCTGGCTCGTCGGTGACGAAAGCCGCCACTACTTCGCGGCAGCCCGCTTGGCGAGCGTCTTCGAGATCCCCAGCTGCGCAACCACGATGATGCAACCGACGATCGCGCCGATGACCGCTGACGCGAGCGTGTTGACGATCCACGCCAGCACTCCGCCGATGCCGGCGACGCCGCGCACCGCTTCTTCGCCGTGGTGGACGAGTTCGTAGATGGGATGGAATCCGAGCTCGTCGATGCCGACGAGCAGGATGTGTCCACCGACCCACAGCATCGCTGCGGTGCCGACGACCGAGAGCACCGACATGACCTTGGGCATCGCCTTGACCAGACCACGGCCGAACTTCTCGACGAACCCGGTGGACCCCTCGGCCAGTTTCAGACCGATGTCGTCCATCTTGACGATCAGCGCGACGACTCCGTAGACCACGATCGTGATCACCACGGCGACGACCGCGAGGATGATCAATCGACTCCAGAAGCCCTCACCGGCAATGGTGTCCAACGCGATGACCATGATCTCGGCGGACAGAATGAGGTCGGTACGCACTGCGCCGGAGACCACGGTGTCCTCGTCGCGTGGCTCGTCCTCGGCGGCGGCGTGATGGTCGCCGTGGCCGAACAGTGCGCCCCAGATCTTGTGCGCCGCCTCGTAGCTGAGGTAGCAGCCGCCGAGCATCAGAATGGGCGTCAACAGCCACGGCACGAACTGACTGAGAAGCAACGCGATCGGCAGGATGATCAGCAGCTTGTTCCGCAGCGAACCCACGGCAATGCGTTTGATGATCGGCAGTTCGCGCTCCGCCGCGAGTCCGCGGACGTATTGCGGCGTCACCGCGGCGTCGTCGATCACGACACCCGCTGCCTTCGCCGTCGCCTTACCGGTCGCTGCACCGACATCATCGATGGATGCAGCTGCCAGACGAGCCAGCGCTGCCACGTCGTCGAGCAGGGCTACGAGTCCGCCGGCCATCACAAACCTCCGCTTCGATACGAGAACACCGCTGGGCTCCTCATGATGCGAGCCCTTGGAACCCTACCGTCCGCAGGTGGTCTGTGATCGCCGTCCGGCCCTCTCCTGGTTGCTACGCGATCTTGCGCTCCTGCTCGGCCTCGACGACCTTCGCGGGCGGCAATCCGATGCTCGGGTCGTGTCCTCGGAAATTCTTCAGCCACCAGCTCCAGTCCTCGGGCACCAGCGAGAACGGGTCACCATGGCCGAGCTCGCGTGCAGCCCACACCGGCCAGTGCGGGTTGGCCAACGCCGGACGACCGAGCAACACCACGTCGATCTTGCCCTCGCGGATGACGGCGTCCGCATTTTCCGGAACGCCCAGATTCCAGCTGCAGGTCACCGGGATATCCAGCTCACGCTTGACCCGTGCAGCCCGCTCGACCATGAACCCCATGTCGCCGAACGGCGGGTCCACCATGTCGTCGGTGTTGAAGCCGAGGCTGACATCGGCCATGTCCAGGCCGTGTTCCTTCATCCATCCGATGGCGACCATGGATTCGTCGAACTGAACCCCGTCGGGGTGGTGGTCGTCCGAGCCCAATCGCATGGTGAGCGGGAACTTCTCGGGCCACACCTCGCGCACAGCGTCGAGTGCCTCGAGGTGGAACCGGGCCCGGTTCTCCAGGCTGCCGCCGTACTGATCGGTGCGCTGATTGGCCAGCGGGGAGAAGAAGCTGGCACCGAGATAGCCATGGGCGTAATGCATCTCGAGCCACTCGTACCCGGCCTCCGCCGCTCGGACGGCTGCGTCGGCGTAGCTCTGGTGGATGGCCTTGATCTCGGGCACGGTGAGTTCGTGGACAGGGAACGAGTGGTCGCCGCCGTAGGGAATGGCCGACGGCGCAACACATTCCCAACCGTCGGGATGGTCTGCCGGAAGCTGGTGTCCGCCCTGCCACGGTGGCACTTCACTGCCTTTGCGTCCGGTGTGACCCAACTGAATCGCCGGGACCGAACCCATCTGCTTGATCATCTCCGTCACGCGAGCGTGACCCTCGATCTGATCGTCGTCGTAGATTCCGGCGCACCCGGGAGTGGTGCGTCCGTCGGGCGTGATCGCAACCTGTTCCGGGAACACCATCCCGAATCCACCGGCTGCGCGCGCACCCAGATACATGAGGTGAAAGTCGTTCATCTTTCCGTCGACGGCGCGGTACATCGTCATCGGCGACATGGCGATGCGGTTTCGAAGAGTTACACCTTTGAGCGTGAACGGGCTGAAGAGATCCGGCATGACAATGGTCCTTTCCCTGGGTAGAACCACCTCATCACCTGGCACGTTTCGACCGACTACATCGATGCTGCACATCGGTGACAGTTTTCTCACCGTCCATCCGACCCGAGTGTGAGGCCCGATGTATGGTTTCCTATACGTATAGTGAGCTATACCTAGGATCGGAGCATTCACATGGCACTCAGATGGGTATCGGTCGCCGCAATCGGCCTCGCAACCGCGTCGGCAACGGCATTGCTGGCCTGGCTGGTATCGCCCGTCGCACCGGGGATCGCGGCGGTGGTGTTCGGGTTCACCGCCCTCCCGTTCGGGGCGATGCTGGGCTGGATACTGATCATCGCACCGGTCACTGCCGACCAGACCTACACTTCGGGTGACAGCGTCGAGAGCCATTGGACGACATCGGCGTCCAGCGGTACCGCCACCGATCTCGTGACTGTCCTCGGCCTGACTCTGGCCGTGGTAGCCATCACCCGCGTCGACCCCCCGGCAACCCTGCTGCTGACGGGCCTGTTGTTGGCTGCGTTCGCGTCGTTCACCGCGCGGTATGCCCTCGCACGACACCGAGCCCTGTCCGAGTGAAGAACAGTGTTCGACGGCGTCGCACCGAAAAGGGATGGTCGCAGAACGAACTGGCCGAACGGATCGACGTCACCCGTCTGACGATCATCTCCATCGAGAAGGAGCGATTCGACCCGAGCCTGCCCGTCGCCTTCCGCCTCGCCGCGGCATTCGACTGCTCGATCGAGGAACTGTTCGAGCCGGACCCGGGTTGATCGCTACTGCGTGTACGAGCTCATGAAGTTACCGAGCCGCTCCAGCGCCGTTCCGAGATCGTCGACGTTGGGCAAGGTCACGAGCCGGAAGTGATCGGGCACATCCCAATTGAAGGCGCGGCCGTGGCTGACGAGGATCTTCTCGGATTCGAGGAGGTCGAGTACGAATTTCTCGTCGTCGACGATCCCGAAGCGGTCGGTGTCGAGCTTGGGGAACATGTACAGCGCACCCGCTGCCTGCACGCAGCTGATTCCGTCGATCGAGTTGAGCATGCGATGCGCGAGGTCACGTTGCGCGGTCAGCCTGCCCGCCGGAAGAAGGAGATCCTCGATCGACTGCCTGCCGCCGAGCGCAGTCTGTATCGCGTGTTGCGCCGGCACATTCGCGCACATCCGCATGTTGGACAGCAGGGTGATGCCCTCGATGAAACTCGCCGCGCGTCGACGCGGACCGGTGATCGCCAGCCATCCCGCCCGAAATCCGCATACCCGGTACGCCTTCGACAGACCCGAGTAGGTCAGGCACAGAACATCTTTGCCCGTCAGAGTCGCGAGATTGATCATCTCCGCACCGTCGTAGACGATCTTCTCGTAGATCTCGTCGGCCAGCAGAATCAGATCGTGCTTGCGGGCCAGATCGACGAATCGCTGCAGTGCCTCGCGTGGATACACAGCCCCCGTCGGGTTGTTGGGATTGATCACCACGATCGCGCGGGTGCGGGGTGTGATCTTGGCTTCGAGGTCCTCGAAGTCCGGGGCCCAATCCTGGCTTTCGTCGGCCAGATAATGGACGGGTACGCCTCCGGCCAGGGCCACCGAGCCGGTCCACAGCGGATAGTCGGGCGACGGGATCAATATTTCGTCTTCCGGGTTGCACAGGGCCTGCATCGTCATGGTGATCAGTTCCGATACCCCGTTGCCGAGGTAGACGTCACCGACATCGAGATCGGTCAGGCCTTTGGTCTGGTAATACTGGACCACCGCTGTGCGGGCGGAGAACAGGCCCCGGGAGTCCGAATAGCCCTGTGCGGTGGGAAGGTTGCGGATCATCGCCATCATGATCTCGTCCGGTGCCTCGAAACCGAACGGGGCAGGATTGCCGACGTTCAGCCGCAGGATCGTGTGCCCCTGCTCCTCGAGTTCTTCGGTCTTGTCCAGAATGCGTCCACGAATGTCGTAGCGCACGTTCTCGAGCTTGCGCGCCTGATCGATCGATTTCGTCATTTCGAAAACTCCTCCCGCCGAACGGTCGGCGACATCCGGGTCCGGACCGCCACTGTTGCACACACGATGACCGCCGCTCCACCCACGAGCACCGGCCACGTCAAGCCCTCGCGCAGGATGATCGCGGCCCAGCAGATGGTCAGCACAGGTTGGATCAACTGGACCTGGCTGACGCTGGACATCGGACCGATCGCCAGTCCCCGGTACCAGGCGAAGAACCCGAGGTACATGCTCACCACCGCCAGGTAGCCGAAGGCGGCCCACTCGGATGCCCCTGCTGTCGACGGCTGCTGCCACCACGCGAACGCGGCCAACGCGCCGGTGACCGGTACGGACACGACCAGCGCCCACGACACCGTCTGCCACGCGCCGAGTTCGCGGGACAACAGGCCGCCCTCGGCATATCCCACCGCTGCGGCGACCACTGCTCCGAGCAGCAACAGATCCGACCACTGCAAACCCGTCGACTGCCCGCCCTGCACGGCAGCGAACCCGACCGCGACGGCGGCACCCACGCCTGCGACCACCCAGAACATCGGCCGGACCGGTTGCCGTTCGCGGATGATCGCAGTGGCGGCGGTGGCGGCCGGGAGCAATGCGATGACGACGGCGCTGTGTCCCGCCGATGCAGTGGTGAGGGCGTACGAGGTGAGCACCGGGAAGCCGATGACAACACCGGCTGCGATCACCGCGAGCCGAATCCACTGCCGCCCCTGCGGGAGTCGTTGCCCGGTGGCGGCGAGCGCTACAGCAGCCAGTGCGGCGGCGACCACAGCGCGACCACAGCCGACGAAGAGCGGGGACAGGCCTCCGGTGACGGCGACGCGGGTCAGCGGCACCGTGAACGAGAACGCGGTGACGCCCGCCAGGCCCCAGAGCAGTCCGGCGCGGGATAGCAGACCCGGCCCAGACCGAGTAGCGCTACTATGCTGTGTCATGTCCGACGATAGCAGTTCCCGGATCGTGTCTGCACTGAGAACCTGGATTGCGACCGCGCCACCGGAAGCCCGGCTGCCGTCCACCCGCGCCCTGGTCGCCGAGCATTCGGCAAGCCCGGTCACGGTACAGAAGGCTCTCCGCACGCTCATCGCGCAAGGCGTCATCGAAAGCAGGCCTGGCGTCGGCACATTCGTCAGGACGGTGCGTACGGCCCGCCCCAACGATTACGGGTGGCAGACTGCAGCGCTGGGAGCGCCGGACAATCGCCTGCAACTTCCGGCGGCTCTGCAGTCGACATCGAGCGACGTGATTGCACTGCACTCGGGCTATCCGGCTCGGGAGTTGTTGCCGGAGCGGCTCGTTCACGCGGCATTCACTCGGGCGTCCCGCACCGACGCGGTGATCGCTCGGCCACCCACCGCCGGACTGCCGGAATTACGGGCATGGTTCGCAGCCGAGTTGGGGGCGTCGACACCGTTGGGTATCACGCCACCGTCGGCCAGTGACGTCGTCATCATTCCCGGCAGCCAGACCGGACTCAGCACTGCATTTCGGGCGCTCGTCGGTGCCGGTCGGCCGTTGCTCATGGAGTCCCCGACGTACTGGGGCGCGATCCTTGCCGCCACCCAGGCAGGTGTCCGCGTCGTACCGATACCCAGCGGCGTCGACGGTCCGGACCCCGACGCGCTCGCCCGGGCATTCGCGCACACCGGAGCTCGGGCGTTCTATGCCCAACCGACATTCGCCAGCCCCACCGGTGCACAGTGGTCGCCCGCATTGTCCGAGCAGGTCCTCGCCACTGTTCGACGCCACGGCGCGTTTCTGATCGAGGACGACTCGGCCCACGATTTCGGCATCACCTCGGAGCCGAGTCCGCTGGCTGCACGAGACGACGCCGGGCATGTCGTGTACCTTCGCTCACTCACCAAGACGGTGTCGCCCTCGGTTCGCCTGGCAGGCCTGATCGCTCGCGGGCCCGCACACGAGCGCATCCTTGCCGATACGGGAGCCGAATCGATGTATGTCAGCGGGATTCTGCAGTCCGTCGCCTTGGACGTCGTCACTCAACCCGCCTGGCGTACTCATCTGCGGCGGCTGCGCACTCAGTTGGCTTCACGGCGAGACCTGTTGGCGAACAGCCTCATCGAGTTCGCACCCCGAGGCCATCTCGATGCGGTGCCGCGCGGTGGACTCAATCTCTGGATGCGCCTGCGCGACGACTCCGATCTGGAACATGTTGTGCAGGAATGTAAGTCGGCGGGTGTGATCGTCGGGGCCGGCGACGACTACTTTCCCGCCGAACCCGCCGGAAAATATCTTCGACTCAACTACGCGGGCCCCGACCCCGGAGAGTTCGCCGATGCGGCACGCACGATCGGGTCGATCATCTGAGAGCGTTCGAGGCATCGACGGCAAACGTCGACTTCCGACCCCACACGAACCAGACCAGGGGACCGAGGAACGGGAACGCCAGTACGACGAAGATCCACACGGCCCGGCCTGCGACCGTGTAGTTGGGCGAGCCGATGATGCTGACCAGCGCAGCAACGAACAGAACGACCGCGCCGAGCACCGCCACCAGAACGACGGTTCCCAACCCCCACCCCAGCACCTGTTCGGTGGTGGACGGTTGCTGAGACAGAAGTGTTGCGGCGTGCATGACGGTTCCTCCGATATCGCTGTGTCGTTGACCTGAACAACTTTACGAATCAGCAGGTCGCGCCACATCGGTCTGCGTGAGTATCTCCTCGTACATCTCGAGATGTACACGTGGTCGGACCGACGCGCGGTCTCCACCGCGAGGGCCTGACTCTCCGCCCGGGCGGGCGGTCACCGGTTTTCATCGGACGCGCCTGTCAGGTGACGGAGCATATCTGCCCGCGTGATGGCGAGCATCGCGTCGAGCATCGGTTGATCGACGATGCGTCGCTGCCGCAGTGACACAGCGCCGTTCATTGCCGCCCAGGCATTCAGAACCAATGCCCGGGGGACGACGTCGGTACCGGCGTCCTCCACCGCTCGCGTCACCGAATCGATGAGTTCTCCGAGTGCTGTGTCGATCCTTTTCTTCGCCTCGCCGACCGATGCGGACTCGGACTTGTCCACATCCGTCAGCGCCAGCAGTCGCAGCGCAAGTGGATTCTCGCGGTGGAACGCGATGTACCGATCGAGGAACTCGGCAACCACACGGACGGGGTCGACCGCGTCGACGGGTGCAGACATCTGCTCGACGTGAGTGAGCGCCGTTCGCCACGCCAAAGCCGCGTAGACGTCGACCTTGCCTGCCCCGAAGTTGGCGTAGATCGAACTCACTGCCACATCTGCTGTTGCAGTGAGCATCTCGATCGTCGTTCCGCGATAGCCGTGCCGAAGGAAGAGCGTCCGACCGGCGTCGAGCACAGCGTTGTGCGTTCGACGCTTCCGCAGTCACCGTTCGTGCAGCAACTGGGCATCGAGCTGGTCGACATCGACGAGGGCACAGCTCGACTGCGGCTGCCGTACCGCGACGAGCTGTCCACCGTCGGCCGGATGCTGCACGGTGGCGTGATCGCCGGCTGCATCGATATCGGGATCATGACCGCCGCATGGGCCGGACCCGCAGTGCCCGAAAAGCTTCGGGGCGTCACGGTCTCCATGTCTGTGCAGTTCATGGAGCCGGTGTATGCCGAGGGTGTCGACATCGTCGGTACTAGGATACACGCGGGCCGGAGCCTGAAGACGTGTCGAGTCGACATCGTCGGGACCGAATCCGGCCGCCTCGTCGCAACCGGTACGGGAACCTACAAAGTGGGCTGAACTCTGGGCAGAAGCTCCCGAACATGTGACGATCGATGAATGACACTCGACGACATCGTGAACTTGGTCGGCAGCTTCGAGGGCACCGTGACGCAGCGCCCTCGAGAGGGTGATGGAACTCCCGAACTCGCTTGGGGCGATGCGTTCTTCTACTACTCACCCGACGGGACGATCCCGACCACTCAGCCGTTCGCAACGATCGTGACCAAGAACTACCCGGGTGACGAGATGTCCCAACTGAACAGGCCAGGCGCGTTCCGCGTCAATATCGTTGCAGGAAAGCAGGAATTCGAGGAGATCCTGGGAGTGACGCCCCGCGAGGCGGCCGACGCACCCCAGGCAGACCGCGACGACGCCATCGCCGCCCACCCTCAGTACGGCACTGCCGGCTGGCTGTCGGTGGTCAACCCGTCTTCGCACACCGAGACACATGTTCGGGAACTACTGGACTCCGCCTACAACGTTGCCAAGAGCAGATACGAGCGACGCCGAGGCTGATCAGGCGAAGAAGTCGTCCATCGATCGGGACAGCCCATCGACATCCAGGCCGTTGGCCCGATCGTGTTCGGCCACTGTGCCGTACTTGCGGCGCTCTCCCGCCTCCACCCCGATTCCCAGCACGCGATGCCGCACATCGGCCAAGGCCCGATCGACCTGCAGCACTGACGTTCCCGCGAGATACGGCTCGACGATCATGATGTCCGGCGCCGTCAGCGTCTCTCGTAGAGTGGCACTGTCGAACGGCCTGATCGTCGACGCCTGCAGCACCGTCACGTCGCGCCCCGAGGCTGCGGCCAGAACCCGGTCCGTCATCGGACCGACGGAGATCACCGTTCCCGAATGTCCCCGCTGCAGAACGGTGAACGTCCCATCGGGCTGTCCGTACGGACGATCGTTGGACACCCCGTCGAGCCTGATGTAGACGCGATCGTCGGTGAACGCCGCGCTGCGCATCATCCACTCGACCTCGTCTACGTGCCCAGGAACGTGGACCGTCCACCCGCCCAGGGTGTCGAGGAGAGCGACATCTTGCTGACCGAAATGAGTCTCGCCGCCCTGCGGCCACCCGTAGGACCCGCCGGAGCTCACCAGGATCGCTCCGACGTCCTGATGCCCCAGATCGAGTTTCACCTGTTCGAAGGGCCGCTCGATCAGGAACGGCGGGAAGGTGTGCACTATCGGACGCATTCCGGCCAGGGCCAGACCACCCGCAACACCGATCATCGCCTGCTCTCGAATCCCGACGTTGATCACCCGCGATCTGATGTCGGGAGTGAGGTGCGGTTCGAGATATCCGACCCCGATCTCGGCCAACACCAACGCTGTTCGCTCGTTCTGCGCCAACAGTGGGGGCAGCAGACGGTAGAAGTACTCACGTTGGTCCAGCGATGCGCTCATCAGCTCTCCTTCTTTTCGACGTGAGCGACCATCACGTGCGGCCGGTCTGTGTGATCGGTGCGAAAGTCCTCGCGGAGAGCATCGTGATCTCGACCGTCGACGTCGGATGTGGACCACCCCTCGACCGCGAACCGCGACGCGATGCCGCCGGGCCACCCCAGCCCGGCAGAGTCGTTGTCGATCACCACGGCCGTCAGATTGCCCAAGTTCGAGCGCGCCGCGAATTGAATGGCCTCCATATTGCTGCCCTCGTCGAGTTCCGCGTCTCCGATCAGTACGAAGACCCGGGCCCTTCTCTTCTGAATACGCAGCGCGACAGCAGTTCCTGCGGCCAGTGCCAAACCGTGTCCGAGCGATCCCGAACCGATATCGACCCCGCGAACCAACGTGCGATCCGGATGATTGCCCAGCGGAGAGTGATAGCTGCCGAACGACGAGAGCTCGTTCGGCGTCAAGAATCCGCGCGCCGCAAGCACGGCGTAGTACGCCATCGGGCCATGCCCTTTGGACAGATAGAACCGATCACGGTCCGGGTCGTCGGGATTCGCTGGGTCGAGCCGCAGAATGTCGGAGTACAGCACCCACAGCACATCCAGTGTCGAAGTGGCACTGGTGCTGTGCTTCTCGTCGCCCGTCATCAGTGTCATGAGTTGCGGCAACTCGTCGAAAGTCATCTGCATGACCCCACCCTGCAACCTCGAGCGCACTCGAGGTCAAGCTTTCGGTTACACCCAACCCTCCGAGGAGCGGCCCGAGAAGTTCGCAAGGCGCTCCAAAGGCCCTGCGTCCGGGCGCGACTCCACGATAGGTCCGAACGGCACTCCCGGAACCCGGGCCTCCGCCGGCAGCATCGTTCTGAATTCTTCGGCCACCGGATGGACGAGAGCGGCATCGACTTGGGCCGACTGGCCTGTTGCCACCGCAAGATCCCATCCGTGCAGCAACAGCTCCCGGGCGTACCCCCACACCGCAGATCGACCCGGCACCGCGCCCCACGGAACCACGACGGGGGCGTCGAGCCTTGCGTCGTCGGCCCACGCCGCGCGCGCCTCGACCACAAGCCGGTCGAACGCTGTCACATCGTGATCGGCGGAGTACGGCGACACCGAGTCCGGGCTACCCAGTTCGGCGATCGCGATCAGCCTCGCCACCGTCGCGACGAGGTGACCTGCCAGCGTCCGGACGTCGAACTCGTCGCACGGGGTGGGAAGGTCGAGCTGTTCGGCTCGCACCGCACCGAGTAGCCCGCTCACCCATGCGGCGGACGTGAAATACACCTCGCGCGGATCTGTCTGTTGCGTGGTCTCGATGGTGTTCATTGTTCGGCCTTCCGTTCCGCGGCCGCCGTTGCGGCCTCCTGGACAGAAGTAAATCGGGTGAACATGACACCTTCTGTCATGTTTTGGTGAGAGACTTTTCGGGTGCGCGCAGACCGCTTGTTGTCCATCGTCATGCTGCTCCAACACCGGGGCAGACTGAATGCTGCCGACATCGCAGCGGAGCTCGAGGTATCGACGCGGACCGTATTGCGCGACATCGAAGCGTTGTCCTCGGCGGGCATCCCGGTCTACACCGATCGCGGTCGCGGTGGCGGCATCAGTCTGCTGCCCGGCTACCGGACCGAGCTGACCGGACTGACCGCCGAGGAGGCAACGGCATTGCTGGCCTCCGGCTCCGGACGAGTGGCGACCCCGGCGTTCGCGCGCGCGATGCGCAAAGTCGCCGCCGCGATACCCGAGGCGCACCGAGCAGCGGCAAGCACTGCATCACAACGGATTCTGGTCCGGCCCGACGGGTTTGCCTACCCCCACGAACCCGAGGACCATCTGCCGGAATTGCAGCGTGTCGTCGTCGACGGTAAGCGGATACGCGTGTCGTACCGCAATCGTGTCGGTGCGGTAGCCGAGAGAATCCTGGACCCCATCGGACTCGTGTACGCCGGTGATCATTGGTACCTGCTCGCCGCGCGCGACGGCACCGAACGTGTCTATCGAGTATCACGAATCGACAGTCTGGACATGCTCGACGAGTTCGCTGACCGCAGTGATGTCGTGGATCTGGAAGCGGCGTTCACAGCACACTGGAAATCCTTTCGCGCGAGTTTGGCCCACATCGAAATCACCTGCCTCGTGGACGATTCGCAGTGGATATCGTTGACGAAGAACGTGGTTCGAGTGATCAGCGACGACATGCAGGACGACGGACGGCACCTCGCAGTCATCGAGTTCTCCGGACACGATCACGCGACGGGAGCGCTGTGGCACTGCGGGCCCGGCGTCACTGTGTTGCAGCCGAATTCACTTCGAGACGAACTGGCCCAACACGCGAGGGCTACTGCGCAGTTGTACTGCTGACATTTCGCGGCCGGGCTCTTCTCGGTATGTGCGATCGGTGTCCACTATTTCTACGCCGATACGCTTTTCCGATTCTCGAGCCGAGTTGTGGACACTGAGGTCACCGCCGACCGTATTCTCATGACATGCCGCGAACACACCTCGCTGTAGCGGGGACGTCCATCGACTGCGCCGATCCGGTGCAACTCGCGCACTTCTATCTCGCGCTACTCGGCGGTGAGTTGTTGTGGGAGAACTCCGAGAGCGTTGGGCTTCGCACACAATCCGGCCTGTGCATCGTTGCGCAGAAAGTTGAGAACTACATCCCGCCCGTATGGCCCTCGACTTCCATCGTGCATTTCGACGTGTATGCGGGAGGGGACCTTGCCGGATCCGTCGCCTACGCAGTCGAATGCGGTGCCAGGGAAGCTGCAGAGCAGCCGGACCCCCGATGGCGAGTTCTCCTCGACCCCGCCGGCCACCCTTTCTGCATCACCACGGAGGTGTACGACAGTTGACGGGGGCAATAGCCTGAGATGGTGCGCAATCTCGTCGTCGTTCTGCTCCTGTTCGGATTCATAGTCGGATTGGTGCCGTTGGGCTGGTACCTGATCGGCGAAATGACGACGGACCCGAGCGACGTCGTTTACTACGGAAGCTACGAGCCGCTGTACGGAGCCACGATGAGCGATCAAGCCATGGACAAGTTGAATAGACAGTTCCCCTGCCGGTCGCAAGGAGTGTCTTCCACGTGGCTGTATGTAGTCCCCATTGCTACCGCAGCTCTCGGTGCGCTGACCGGAATCGTTCTCGGAAAGTTCGGATTCGCGCTCACCCGCAGACGAACTAGAGAGGTCTGAGGTGGCAGGGACTGCAGAAGTCGAACTGAGCCTCGACGACATTCGCCGCGTGACGGCCTTCGCAGCTACCTGCGCCCGACGGGCATTGCCGATCTACGAGATTGTCCACCCCGACGATGTGCGTCCACGCGCGGCGATCGACGGTGCCGAGACGTTTGCCGAAACCGGCCAGCGCACGGCAGCACTACGCCAACTCGCCTGGGCAGCACACAAAGCTGCCCGCGAAGTGCCGGCATCTGCGGCCACGGACGCCGCACTGTCCGCAATGCACGCCGCCGGTGCTGCCTTTCTCCATCCGCTGTACAGCCCACATCAGGTCAAACACATTCTCGGATCTGCCGTGCATCTGGTGCTCGCCGACCCCAAAGCTGCTGCAGAGCAAATCGAATGGGTTCGCAACCACGCCGACCCCGCCGTTCGAGCGGTTCTGGGAAGATTTCCGCCACCGCTTGCCGGGCGCTCGAGTTTCGGCATCGCCATGGTTCGACTCGATACCGAATTGCGACGCTGAGCCGTTGCCCATATCGGGGTGCGGTGACAGCATGGGAAGATGAACGACCGTCAACGTCGGTGGACTCGATATCTGCTCGGTATCTGGCTGACCTTGCTCGTGTTCTCGACGATCGCCGACATCGTGACGGAACCATCATTGTGGAACTGGACAAAGCTGGCAGTGCTGGCGATTGCCGCCCCGTGGCTCTGGCACCGACACGGCCGGGCCTGGCTGATGCCCGAGAAGATCGGACCCGAAGCTGTACCCGCCGGGGATGTCGAGGCAGTGGTCGCAGAGTCCGGCAGAACTGTCCACGCCATCAAAGCGCTGCGAGAGATGCATCCCGGTCTCGGTCTGCTCGATGCGAAGAATCTCGTCCAACCGGACCACTGACGGAGGACAAGGCGATGACATCGGCCAGCGGCACACGTGCAGTGCAGGATCCCGCCGAATTCATCGAGGCCGCAACTCTGTTGATCGATTTCAATCGTGAATACGACTACCCGGTGCCCGAAACTGATTGGCTTGCCACACATCTCGACACTCTGGTGAAGTCCGGCGACACCAGCGTGCTGACATTCGGGGCTCCCGCCATCGGGGTGGCCGTGCTGCGATTTCGGATCGGTACGCTGAGCGCAGACCTGGAGGCCTATCTCGCCGAGTTCTACGTCCAGCCCGGTCTGCGCGGGAAGGGTTACGGCACAATCTTTCTCGACGCCGTCATCGAGCACGCGCGCGGCAGGGGTGCCACCTACATGGACCTCAACACCTCCGAGGACGACGAGGCGGCGCGACACGTGTACGAAAAGCGTGGCTTCGACTGTCACGAAGGCCAGAACAAGGGACCCAAGGCTCTGTACTACGAACTCGAACTGGACTGACGCAGGAGATGTAGCCTGGTCATATGGTTAGCCGAGATAACAGCTCGACGTCGTTCGGGGCCGTCGCCGACGTGTACGAATCTGCTCGCCCCGACTACTCGTCGGCCGCGGTCGAATGGCTGCTGGAATCCGTTCTCGAGGCCGGCGAGCGTCCTCTTGTCGCCGATGTCGGAGCCGGGACCGGCAAGCTCACCCGCATCATCACCGCCGCCGGGTGCGATGCCGTCGCCATCGACCCTGATCCCGCCATGCTCGACGCCTTGCGCGACGCGGTGCCCGGCGTTCCCGCCCACGTCGGCACTGGCGAATCCCTCCCGCTGGACGACGGGAGCGTCGATGCCGTTCTGCTCGGACAGGCCTGGCACTGGGTCGAGCCAGTGGCCGCGTCAGCCGAGATCGGCCGGGTCCTCCGCCCGGGCGGCACCCTGGGACTGATCTGGAATATTCGAGACGAATCGGTGCCGTGGGTTCGGCGACTGAACTCGGTGGTCTCGCGCGGTGGAGCGCTGGCCATGTTCGACGACGGTCCACCACCGGTCGCAGAACCCTTCCATCAGCTCGACGAAGAGCGGTGGACGTGGTCGCGCACGGTGACCCGGTCCCAGTTGACCGACCTGGTCAAGTCGCGCAGCTTCTACATCACCGCGACCACCGATGAGCGCAACGGCATCGATCGGAATCTCACCGCACTGTTCGACGATGTGGGGTTGACGGGATCGACGACGATCGAACTGCCCTATGCAACAAGGGCGTTCCGCGCCACACGGCCGATCCGATAATTCTTCCCCCACTCCGGAGTCGCCACAGCCGAGCAAAACGAATATGATTCCCAATAAGTGGGTATCGGTTCGAGTTCGAGGAGCTACAACATGGCGTTTCCGATCATCGTCGCGAAGGCAGTATCGACGGTCGTGACAGGCGCAGTCGGCGTCGCCGCGTACAACGGTGCCAAGAAGCTGTACGAGAAGACTCCCGTCCGCAAGGCTGCGGTATCGGCAACCGAACTCGGACTTCGCGCCGCACGGAAGGCCGAGATCCACGCCGAGTCCGCACGTTTGGCCGTGTCGGATGTCGTCGCCGAGGCACGCGACCGGCTCGGCGAAGAAGTACCGCCGCCCTCGGCCACCGAAGTCGGCCACGGTCACTCGCACTGACCACGGCAGTCGACCGACTATGACGACGCTCGTCGAACACCCGCTCCGTGTGGCTCCCGACCGCGCGGACGGCATCGAAGTCTTGTCCGACGCTGCCGGCCGGATGCGGATTCGCGTCGACTGGCTGAGGTCGAGTCCAGGCCGCGCGGTCGCCGTCGAAGACCATGTGGACAAGATTCGCGGCGTGCGGGCCGTCCACGCGTACCCCCGCACCGCGTCGGTTGTCGTCTGGTACTCCCGCTCCCGCATCGACCGGGCCGAGCTGTTCGACGCGGTGAACGCGGGTCGCACGACCGACTGGGGATTGGTACCCGTACGTAGCCCACGGTCTGCGGACGTCACCAGCGGCGACGTCCTGCGAATGACTATAGGCGGGGCGGCCCTGGTCCTGCTCGGCTTCCGTCGCTACGCCTTCCGGCGACCACCCATCCTCGGCCCCACCAGCCGTGTCGTGGCCACCGGAGCCACCATCTTCACCGGCTATCCGTTCCTGAGAGGAGCACTCCGCTCGCTGGCCGGAAGCCGATCGGCCGGCACCGACGCGCTCGTCAGTGCGGCGACCGTGGCCAGTCTCGTACTCCGCGAGAATGTCGTTGCCCTGACTGTGCTGTGGCTGCTCAACATCGGCGAGTACCTGCAGGAGCTGACGCTCAAGCGCACTCGCCGCGCCATCTCGGATCTTCTGACCGGCACGCAGGACACCGCGTGGATTCGGCTTCCCGACGGTTCCGAGATCTCCGTCGATGTCGATCGGTTGGAGATCGGCGACGAGGTCGTCGTGCACGATCACGTCGGCGTTCCGGTGGACGGGACCGTCGTCGACGGGGACGCGGTGGTCGACCAGTCGGCGATCACCGGCGAGACATTGCCGGTGGCGATCGTCGCAGGCGACCGCATCCATGCCGGATCCGTTGTCGTCAGGGGCCGCATAGTCATCCGCGCGTCTGCGGTAGGCCGAGATACGACGATCGGCCGCATCATCTCCCGCGTCGAGGAGGCACAGGAAGACCGCGCTCCGATTCAGACTGTAGGAGAGAACTTCTCGCGTCGCTTCGTGCCCGCGTCGTTCATCCTGTCGGCCCTCACCCTTCTTGTCACCCGCGATGTCCGACGAGCGATGACCATGCTGCTCGTCGCATGCCCGTGCGCGGTAGGCCTGTCGACTCCGACGGCCATCAGCGCCGCCATCGGAAACGGTGCTCGCCGAGGGATTCTCATCAAGGGTGGATCGCATCTGGAACAAGCAGGCAGGGTCGACGCCTTCGTGTTCGACAAGACCGGAACTCTCACAGTCGGACGCCCCGTCGTCACCAATGTCGTGTCCTTCCAGGACGACTGGGAGCCGGAACAGGTGCTGGCGTACGCCGCCAGTTCCGAGATCCACTCACGGCATCCGCTGGCCGAGGCCGTAATTCGCAGTACCGAGGAACGCCACATCGTCATCCCTCCGCACGAGGAGTGTGAGGTGCTCGTGGGGCTCGGGATGCGCACGGTCGCAGATGGCCGGACCTTGCTGCTGGGCAGTCCTTCTCTACTGCGCGGCGAAAGTGTGGACGTGTCCGAGTATGCGGCCGACTGGGTTTCGCGACTTCAGCGGCAGGCCGAGACCCCATTGCTGCTCGCAGTCGACGGGGTGTTGGTCGGGTTGATCAGCCTGCGCGACGAGGTCCGGTCGAATGCTCTGGAAGTGTTGAATGCGCTCCGCGCCGACGGTGTGGAACGCATCGTCATGCTCACCGGAGATCACCCCGAGACCGCTGCGGCCGTAGCCGCCGAACTGGGCATCGCCGAGTGGCGAGCCGAGGTGATGCCCGATGACAAACTCGAGGCCGTCCGCAAGCTCCAAGAAGAGGGATACGTCGTCGCCATGGTCGGAGACGGCACCAACGACGCTCCCGCCCTGGCCGTCGCCGACATCGGAATCGCAATGGGATTGGCGGGCACCGATGTTGCCGTCGAAACGGCCGATGTAGCTTTGGCCAGCGATGATCTGACACGGTTGCTCGACGTTCGCGATCTCGGCCGACACTCGGTGTCCGTCATCCGACAGAACTACGGAATGTCGATCGCAGTGAACGCGCTGGGCCTCGTGGTCAGCGCCGGTGGAGCACTGTCTCCGGTGCTCGCCGCGATTCTGCACAACGCATCCTCGGTCGCGGTGGTCGGCAACAGCTCACGACTGATCCGATACCGAATCTGATCAGTAACGTCCGAAGGCAAGGGCGACGTTGTGCCCGCCGAACCCGATCGACGTGCTCAACGCGTAGTCGATCTTCTTGCTGCGCCTCGAACGAACGACATCGAGATCGATTGCAGGGTCCTGATTGTCAAGGTTCAGCGTGGGCGGTACCACCGAATCACGGATCGACAGCATCGTGAGAATCGCCTCCAGTGCGCCGACTGCACCGATGGAATGACCGAGTGCGGACTTCGGTGCGTAGACACACGCATGGCCGACAGTGGCGGCAATGGCCTTGGCCTCCGACAGATCACCTATCGGAGTCGCGGTTGCATGTGCATTCACGTGACCGATGTCCCGAGCACTCAAACCCGCTGCGCTGATTGCTTTTTCCATTGCCTTGCGAATTCCCCGACCCTCCGGATCGGGTGCCACGATATGAAACCCGTCCGAGGTGAGGCCGGCACCCAGCAGCCGGCCCTGAATCTGTGCACCACGAGCCACGGCATGCTGTTCCGACTCGACGATCAACAGCGCTCCGGCCTCCCCGAACACAAACCCGTCGCGATCACGATCGAAGGGCCTCGACGCGCGAGTCGGTTCGTCGTTGCGAGTGCTCATGGCACGCATCATCGAAAAGCTCGCGATCGGTACGGCATCGATATTCCCCTCGACGCCGCCCGCGATCACGACGTCCGCTTCGCCTGTTGCAACCAACCGCCACGCGTGAGCCAGAGCTTCCGAACCCGACGAACACGCCGATACCGGCGTGAACACCCCCGCACGGGCTCCGACCTCGAGCCCGATGTGAGCTGCAGGCCCATTCGGCATCACCATCGGCACCGACATCGGCGACACCTTTCGGTATCCACCTGCCCGCATCGCATCGACGGCCCCGATCAACGCGTCACCGCCACCCAACCCGGTGCCCACTGCCACGGCGAGTCGATCCGGATCCATATCCTTCAGCCCTGCATCACGCCAGAGTCGTCGTCCGAGCACTACCGCCAGCTGCTCGACGAAGGACAGTCTCCGCTGCTCCACGCGGGTCAGATGATCGGCCAGTGCCATCTGCAACACCCCGCCGATGCGAACAGGAAGGTCGTAATCCGAGACGAACGCACTCTCGAGGGGGCCGATCCCGCTGCGACCGTCGAGCAAGCACTCCCAGGTGGTGTCGGCGTCGTCCGCCAGCGCCGTCGTCGCAACGTACCCGGTGATGACTACGTTGCGCCGCGTTTGTGTAGCGATCGGTTCACTCATGGTGTTCATGAATACATGTAGCGACCGGTACAGTCAACTCATGGCCCGTCCCCTCGATCATGACAAGCGTGCCGAGCTGCTCGGCCGCGTCGTCGACTACATCGGCACCCATGGTCTCGACGACTTGACACTTCGCCCGCTCGCCGCCGAACTCGGTACCAGCTCTCGAATGCTGATCTACTACTTCGATTCTCGTGAGAACTTGATCGTGCAGGCATTGACCAGCCAGCGACCGGCGTTCGCCGAAATGTTCGGCGACGTCGACACTGCCGACCAGCTCGAGACACGATTGCTCGAGTTGTGGAAGTCCATGTCCGACGGTGGCGACGAGGTCAGCTCACGAATCCTGATGCAGGTCATCGGCATTGCGTCCATCAAGTCCGGCGTACTCGCGGACGTCGCGCGCGACAGCGTTCGGGCACTGACCGACGCTTTGGCCGCAGCGATGGCCCGTTGTGGGATGGACTCGTCCACGGCCTCAGTGCAGGCGACAACCGTGGGGGCCGGATTCCGAGGGCTGCTGCTCGACCGTTTCACCACGGGGGATTCCGAACGCACCGATGCGGCCGCCGCCATGCTCTTTCGCGGGCACACCTGAGCGTGGACGAGGCAGCTCTCGCGAGAAAAGTACGACTCGATCCACCGGACAAGTGTGTGATCGTTGCCGATTTCGGCTTGCGTTGGAGTGCACTCGAAGACGTAGCGTCTGGTCCATGACCGCAGCACCGCATTCACCGGCCGCGACCGATACCGAGGACGTGAGTATCGGAATCGCCGAGATGGCCGAGTCCTCGGGGCTGACGCAGGACACGCTGCGTTGGTACGAGCGGGAGGGCCTGATACCCGAGATCCCTCGCACGGCGATGGGTAGACGCGCGTTCAGCCCGCGACTGGTCGCACTCGTGCAACTTCTGGTTCGTCTTCGGTCGACTGGGATGCCCACGGCCGATATGCGCCGATTCGTGATTCTGGTGAACCTTGGCGCGTCCACGCATCAGGAAAGGATCGACATTCTGAGCGCGCACCGGGTACGGGTCGACGAGAAGCAACGTCGGCTCGCCGAAGCGCGGTCCGCGCTGGAAACGAAGATCTCGCACTACGAGGACCTGATCGCACAGGGTCGCGACTGTAATGGTCTTGCGGTCATACCCCCATCAGTCAACGAGCACAGGAGCATTCATGTCGATTCCCACTCGTAACGTCCCGGCACTCGGACGCAATGTCGGTGCCATCGGCCTCGGTTGCATGGGTATCAGCTGGGCCTATACCGGTGCCGATACCTCCTCGGACACTGCCGGTGCACCGATCCTGGCGCACGCCCTCGCGTCGGGTATCGACTTCTTCGACACCAGCGACGCCTACGCCGCCGGACACAACGAGAGGGTCGTCGGCCGCGCTCTGGCCGGGACGAATGCAGTGATCGCCACGAAAGCCGGATTGGTCGGGAACACCGACGGCGGTGCGCCTGTCCTCACCCGAAACGGGACGCCGGAACACCTCACGCAGGCCTGCGACTCGAGCCTGCGGAACCTCGGTGTGGACACCATCGATCTGTACTACCTCCACCGCGTCGACGACCAGGTGCCGATCGAGGACTCCTGGGGAGCCCTGTCCGAATTGGTGGCGGCGGGCAAGGTGCGCACCCTCGGTCTCAGCGAGGTCACCGTCGAGCAAGCACGGGTGGCCCACAGTATTCATCCGGTCGCTGCGGTGCAGTCCGAACTATCTTTGTGGACTCGAAACGCATTGGGGCAGGGCACTACACACGACGGTGACCCCGTGGGAAACATCGTGGAGTGGACGGGTGAGAACGACGCGGTGTTCGTGCCGTTCTCGCCTCTGGGTCGAGGATTCCTCACCGGTTCACTCGACACCGCCGCACTTCCGGCGACCGACATGCGGTTGGCGCTTCCCCGATTCTCCGGAGTTGCGGCCGAACAGAACCGATCGATCGTCCAGGTGGTTTCCGCGGTTGCATCGACACACGACTCCACCCCTGCCGCTGTGGCATTGGCCTGGGTACTCGCCCAAGGTCCCCATGTGATTCCTATTCCCGGAACCACCGATATCGGACACTTCGACGCCAACCTCGCGGCACTCGAGCTTCAGCTCACCGCGCAGGATCTCATCGCGCTCGACGATGCACCCACCGCAGTCGGATCTCGCTACTGACATGACGCGAACGGCGCTGTTGGAGATCGACTTTCAGCCCTGGATCATAGAGCTCGGACACGACCCCGGCGCATTGGCTCGCGCCGGATCGGTCCGTGACGCTCAGCGTGCGGCGGGCGCACTGGTGGTGTGTACTCGATATCTGAGCCGCGATGCTGCCGATCCGCTGCGTTCCGACCCGGCGAGCGACGGTGCCCGCTTTCACCCGTCGATGACGCCTCTGCCGGGAGACCTCATCGCAACGAAGTTCGACCGCGACATCTGGTCCAACCCGGATCTGGACGCTCAGCTGAGACTTGTCGGAGTGCAGCACCTGATGATCACCGGGTACCTCACAGATTTCGGGGTTCGGATTGCCGCCGAACGCGCGTGTTCATTGGGCTACCGCGTCACGGTGCACTCCGCTGCCTGCGCGGGATCGTCCGAAGACGAGCATCAGCGGGCCCTCGAATCCATAGCGGCAGCCGGGGCTACCCTCGACGGGACCCCGGCGAAGCCCGCTACTTCGCGTCGCGGAAGTACGGTTCGACAGTGCCCTTGAGCTTGACGAGCATGGGATTGCCGTAGCGATCCTTCGCGGTGGGGACTTCGACTCGCACCCAACCCTCGGTCACGTTGTACTCGCGAACACTGGTCTTCTCGACGCCATTGAAGCGAATACCCACGTCCCGGCGAAGAACCTCTTCGTTGTAGAAGGGGCTCCGCGGATCGATCGCGAGGTGATTCGGTGGAACGTCTGCGTTCTGGTCCTCGGGCATGATTACTTTCTTCGATTGCTGCGTTGGGTGCTTGGTTGGATCCACAGAGAGAATACGCGACCCAGCGCTGTCGGCCCTAGCCCCGCGCCATGTCCACGAATCTCGACAGGTGAAGCTGGTGCGCCACAGTGATTGTCGCGGTCGGACCGTTACGGTGCTTGCCGAGAATCAAGTCGGCCTCACCGCCACGGGGGTCGTCGCGCTCGATTGCGTCGGGGCGGTGCAGCAGAATGACCATGTCGGCGTCCTGCTCCAGTGAGCCGGACTCACGAAGGTCCGAGACCATCGGCTTCTTGTCGGTTCGCTGCTCCGGGCCACGGTTGAGCTGGCAGACCGCGACCACCGGGCATTCGAGTTCCTTCGCCAACAGCTTGAGCTGACGGGAGAAGTCCGAGACCTCCTGCTGACGCGACTCAACCTTCTTGCCCGACGACATCAGCTGAAGGTAGTCCACCACAATGAGTTTCAGGCCGTTGCGCTGCTTGAGGCGACGGGCCTTGGCGCGGATTTCCATCATCGTCAGGTTCGGAGAATCGTCGACGAACAACGGCGCTTCGCTGATCTCGCTCATTCGACGGGCCAGCTTGGTCCAGTCGTCGTCGGTCATCTTTCCCGAACGCATGTCGCCGAGCTTGATCTTCGCCTCGGCGGACAACAGTCGCATGACGATCTCGGTACGACTCATCTCCAGAGAGAAGATGACACTGGGCATGCCGTGCTTGATGGAGCACGAACGCATGAAGTCCATAGACAGCGTGGAGTTGTGAGTCGGAATCATCGACTCGCTGGCGAGATACAGATGCTCTGCGTTGTCGACCTCGACACAGCGAACCGGAACCGAATCGACTCGGCGAACGTCGACGATGAATCGGGATCCCGACCTCACGGTAGATCCGGCAGCGCGACGTTCCTTGTGCAGTATCTGCTTCCGGTGCAGACCGAACACCACATCGTCCGTCGCGAACGTCAGAGTGAACGCCGTCGACGACGCTTCGCTCCGACCTCGGACCCTCTTGGTCGACAATTGCACGCGATAGCCCAAACTGACGATCAGCTCCCGCACGCCACGAACGAGTCGTTCACTGGTCACCGAGAACTGAACCGATCCGCCCGCGGTCACCGTGCCGTCGGTGTCGAGGAGTCCCGCCAACAACGCACGTCGTTGGGCCTCGGAACCACGGAGGTAGTCGATGGGTACATGCTTGTCGCCCAGTACGCCGATCGTCCGTAGTCGCGCCTGCACGGTCCCGATCGAGCTGCGGCATGCCTGGCAGCGGTGCAAACCGGTCGTCACCTTGCCGCAGTCGATGCATGTCGGTGCAGCGACCGGAGCGGACATGAAGCGCGCTTTGCCTCCGCACGATTGGCCGCAGGTACGCACATTGAGCGGAAACGGCACGAACTGCTTGCCGCAGACGACACAGTCCTTTGCCTCTACGACCTCGGCAGGAAGTTTGATCGAGTATCGGAGTGCGGCTTTCTCCGACGCCACCACGTGCAGACCTTCGCCCTCTATTCGGGCGATGATTTCAGGGTCAGCGCTGGTGATCTGCGCGCAGGCCGACGTTCCATCTCCCAGCCATGCACCTATGGTGTACGGCGGCACCAGAAGCTCACGCTCGGGCAGCTGAACGGCCTCGGTATTGGTGACCGAGTGATTGATGCGTGCATCTTTCGTCGGACAGCGCACCGAGTTCGCGATTTCTTCGGTGGTGCGCACAGCAGCGAAGGTTTTCTGATTACGAGTCCGGTTGTAGTTGACCGCCGCAGCTTGTGCCGACTTGCGTGACGCCCTGGTCTCGGTCAACCACTGATGCTCAGCGTCGGCGACGATGACTGTGCCGTCGGAGAATTCGACTTCGTAGCACGGTCGATCGAGCATGACGTCCGTGGCCGCCACGACTCTGGTCGGCATGCCGTGGGCATCGATGAGGTGGTCACCCACCGCCACCTCGCCCATCGTGGTCCAGCCGTCGGGCGTCGGAAGCGGCGTGTCGAGGGCGAGCGCCTTACCAACGCCAGGTCTAGCCGCCACGATGATCATCTGACCCGGGTGCAGGCCGTTGGTGATTTCGTCGAGTTCGGCGAATCCTGTTGGTACACCGAGGGATATGCCGCCACGGCTGGCGATGGAGTCGATTTCGTCCATCGTGGGCTGCAGCAGTTCCTCGAGGGGGAGGAAGTCCTCGGAGGTGCGGCGTTCGGTGACCTCGTACACCTCGGCCTGCGCGCGGTCCACGACCTCGGCGACGTCCTGTCCGTCTGCTCCGGCGTAACCGAACTGCACGATGCGAGTCCCGGCCTGAACGAGGCGGCGCAGAATCGACTTCTCCGCGACGATCTCGGCGTAGTACCCGGCATTGGCTGCCGTCGGCGTCGTCTGTGTGAGGGTGATCAAGTACGGGGGGCCGCCGATGCGCTTGAGCTCACCGCGACGATCCAGCTCGGCCGATACGGTCACCGGGTCGGCAGGCTCACCGCGGCTGTAGAGGTCGAGGATCGCGTCGTACACGTTCTGGTGAGCCGGCCGATAGAAATCGCCGGGACGAAGCACCTCGAGCACGTCGGCGATGGCGTCCTTGCTCAACAGCATGCCGCCCAGCACGGACTGCTCCGCGGCCATGTCCTGCGGGGGCTGGCGACCGAAATCCTCGCCGGGTCCCTCGCTGGACGAGGGGCCGGAGTAGTCGGACTGTCCTCGATCGTCCACAACTGCCACGCGAACCGGCCGTCCTCTCCCCATTGTCGTCGGCATCGTCGGATATCACCCGGCGGTGCGGTGTAGCAAGTTCTACCCCCGGGCACCGACAAGCTTTCTCGGCACCGGATTCGCACTGTCCCGTCGCCGCTGCACGGCATCGAGAGAGACGCTGCACGGACGTTAAGCGCTATCGGCAGGAGTCACAACATGGCTTGTGGACGAATCTGTGCATGAAATGTGGATGGTGTTGAACAACCGTGTTGACCGTCTGGGGATAACCTGGGTATAACTTTCCGAGTTTCTCCCTTTTCGGCAGGTCAGAGCGTGTACATAAAGTTTTCTTCCTGTGCATCGATTCTGGATCGGCGTGTCGGCCGAATTGACAGCTCGGGCGTGTTGAGTAAATACCAGGTGAACCCGAGGGTGAACTGGGTCACAGCGACTGGGAAGCCTCACAGAAACAGACCAACGTCCCGTTCAAGCCCGAGGGGCCCGATTCCGGGCTTGGAATCGGGCCTCTCGATACTGCCGACGAAACTCAGCCGACCGTCTCCTGCGGGCACTTCGCCGGGTCCAGCACGGTGACCTCCTTGGTACCGATCTGAAGCACTCGTGCCGAGGGAATGTCGAAGAACAGTCCGGTGATTCGCAACCGCCCCTCGGCGTTGGCTCGGCCTACGACGCGATGACGAGTGAGCGTCTGCAACTGCACCGCCACGTTCACCATCGCGAGTTGATCCGCCTCACCGAAGCCGAGCTCCGCCGCCTGACGACCCACCACATGCCCGCTGCGGTACGCGTCGAGGCTTGCCATCCCGTACCCCAACCATTCCGCGACGGACGCGTCCGCAGCGTTCTCCGGCCCACTCAGCACCGCCTTCATGGCACCGCAGCCCGAGTGCCCGCACACCACAACCGACGAGGTGCCCAGCTGATCGACACCGAAGGCCAGCGCCGCCTCCACCGAGCAGTCCTGCCCCTGAGTGGGCACGAGGTTGCCCATGTTTCGGACGGTGAACAGATCTCCTGGGCCGCTGCTGGTGATCGTGTTCGGCATGACGCGCGAATCCACACAGCACAGAAAGAGAGTGTCGGGATCCTGGTTGTCGGTCAGACCCTCGAGGTGCGGACGTATGTTGGGGGCGTGCGTGCGGTGGTACTCCGCCACCCCGCTCAACACCGGCCGCAGAGCAGCAGGCGAATCTTCCTGCGCAACATCGCTCTTGAGCTGCCATGCGCGCCACGGCGCCAACGAGCTGCGTACCGTCGCGGATCCGCGCTTGGGCGGACCCTGCGCAGCAGCCGCCATCGAGGCGGTGCCCACCTCTTCGACCTTCACGGTGCCGCCGCCGAGTTCGTGCTGACGCATCCACTCGTTCAGGGCGTCGTGCACGGCGTGATCGAGGAAGTCGACGCCCAGATGCACGGTGACGGCGGTGCCTGCGGGCACTGTGGAGAGCACGTGCGTCAATCGAGGGAGCGCAAGGAAGCTCAACGAACCCTCGGTGGTGACGCGCCAGGTGCCGTCGACCGTTTCCTCGGCCCTGACCTTTGCCCACACGACACGGCGCAGCACGAGGATGATCGACAGTGCCAAACCGATCAACACACCCTCGAGCAGGTTGAGCGCCACCACTCCGACGACCGTGACCGCGTAGACCGCGATGTCTCCGGTCTTGTTGGCAATCTTGATGTCCGCCAGCTTGATCAGCTGCACACCGATCATCACCAGCAGTCCGGCCAGAGCGGCGAACGGAACCAGTTCGACGATCGAGATGAACAGTACCGAGAAGATCAGAATCCACACGCCGTGCAGAATCGCCGATGCACGAGACTTGGCACCGACCTTGACGTTGGTGGCACTGCGCACGATCACGCCGGTGATCGGCAGACCGCCGATGGCACCGGAGGCCATGTTGCCTGCGCCCTGAGCCATCAGTTCCCGGTCGAAGTTGGTGCGCTCACCGCTGTGCATCTTGTCGACGGCCACCGCGGAGAGCAAACTCTCGACACTGGCGATCAACGCGATAGTGATGACGCCGGTCGCGAAAGCACTCCACTGCCCGTCGGGCATGATCGGGAAGCTCAGCGATTCGATCAGGTTGCCGGGCAACTCGATTCGTTCGACATCGAGGGAGAAGAAGATCGAGACCGCGGTGGCGGTGACCACCGCGACCAGTGCGGCCGGCACCTTGGTGACCTTGGCCAGCACGCCGGACAACCCGCCCAACCGTGGCCAAGCGAACATCAGCACGACGACGATTCCGCCGACGATGATCGACGGCCACTGACCGTTCGCGACGGACGTGGGGATGGCCAGAATGTTCTGGACCGCCGAACTTTCGGATTCTCCTCCGAGGAGTACGTGAATCTGTTGCAGTGCAATGGTTATACCGATTCCGGCGAGCATCGCATGCACCACGACCGGCGAGATGGCCAGCGCACTGCGCGCAATCCGGCTCATTCCCAGAAGAATCTGCACAGCACCGGCCAGGACCGTGATGGCGCACGTTACGCCCCAACCGAATTGGTTGACCAGCTCGGCAACGACGACGGTCAGGCCTGCTGCCGGGCCGCTGACCTGCAGCGGTGATCCGCCGAGGATCCCGGCGAGGATTCCGCCGACCACCGCGGCAATGAGACCGGCCATGATCGGCGCACCCGATGCGACGGCGATACCGATCGAAAGTGGCACTGCAACAAGGAAAACGACCAGCGAGGCCGGTACGTCGTATTTCAGGATCGACCCGAAGCGAGACTGCGACTCGGATCGGGTCTCGGGACTGGGGTCGGAATCGGGTTCCACGGTCGTGGTCACGGCGGCGTTCCTCCGGGCGTCTAGGCGTCAGGTGATTCGTCGAGCTGGTCCTGCTGTTGTGTCGCCCCTCAGCAAAGGTTACGCAAAGCTCTGCCCATAGGCTCCTAGAGAGAGATCCTTCACAATTCGGAAACCGTTGCGGCAGTTGAATTTTGTGAGAAGACACGAAAAAGCCCCACGAACCCTTGGTTCGTGGGGCTTTCCGGTGCCGTAACGGGCCGAAAGCTGAAATCAGCTTCCGACGACCTCCAGCTTGAACTTGGCGGTCACGTCGGGGTGCAGGTTCACGACGATGTCGTGCTTGCCCGTGCTCTTGACGTGAGCCTTCGGCAGATCGATGCTGCGCTTGTCGACGACCGGGCCACCGGCAGCCTTCAGAGCAGAAGCGACGTCCGACGCGGTGACCGAGCCGAACAGCTTGCCCGAGTCGCCCGCGGTCTTCACGGAGAGCGTGACGGCCTCGAGGCCTTCGATGGCCTGCTTGAGCTCGTTGGCGTGCTCGAGGCCGCGGACGGCACGAGCTTCCTGAGCGCGGCGGATGCCGTCGACCTGCTTCTGAGCTCCACGGGTGGCCTGGATGGCCAGTCCGCGGGGCAGCAGGAAGTTACGGCCGTAGCCGTCCTTGACCTCTACGGTGTCGCCAGGCGCACCGAGGTTGTCCACATCAGCGGTGAGGATCAGTTTCATACCAATCGCCCCTTTCTATCGAGCCGTCGCGGCGTAAGGCAGCAGTGCTACCTCACGCGAGTTCTTCACGGCAACGGCCACGTCACGCTGATGCTGGACGCAGTTGCCGGTGACACGGCGAGCGCGGATCTTTCCGCGATCGCTGACGTACTTACGCAGCAACGTCGTGTCCTTGTAATCGATCGACGTGTTCTTTTCCTTGCAGAAGGAACACGCTTTCTTCTTGAGCACCTTGTCGCGCAATGGCGGTTTGGGCATGGGTCTTTCTCCGTTACATCTGGTTGTTCTCGATCGAAGGATCTAGAACGGTGGCTCTTCGTCTCCGCCACGTCCGCCGAAGGAGCCCGACGCCGCCGGGGCACTGCCCCAGGGATCGTCTCCACCGGAACCGGAGTTGGACGAGGAGTTCGAGCGGCCGCCGCCCGATCCGCCGGAGGAACCGGAGCCGGAGCCGGAGTTGAAGCCGCCTCCGCCGCCACCTCCACCGCGATTGGCCTTGTTGACCTTTGCGGTGGCGTAGCGAAGTGAAGGTCCGATCTCGTCGACTTCGAGCTCGACGACTGTCCGCTTCTCACCTTCACGCGTCTCGTACGAGCGCTGCCGCAGCCGTCCGCTCACGATCACTCGCGAGCCTCGGGTCAAGCTCTCGGCAACGTTCTCCGCTGCCTCGCGCCAGATGTTGCAGCGCATGAAGAGCGCGTCGCCGTCTTTCCACTCGTTCGTCTGACGATCGAATGTGCGCGGGGTCGATGCAACCGTGAAGTTGGCAACCGCCGCACCGGCGGGGGTGAATCGAAGTTCTGGATCAGCCGTCAAGTTTCCGATGACGGTGATGACGGTCTCGCCTGCCATGGTTCCTCTTTCAGTAGTAAGCGTTGTAGATGCCAGCCTAGAGGCGGGCAACGACAATTACTTGCCCTGTCGCAGGACCTTCGTACGCAGAACGGACTCGTTGAGTCCGAGCTGACGATCCAGCTCGCTGACGGTGGCAGGCTCGGCGTTGAGGTTCACAACGGCGTAGATGCCCTCGGCATGCTTGAGGATTTCGTAGGCCAGACGACGCTTGCCCCACACATCGACCTTGTCGACGGTGCCGCCATCCTTGCGAACGACGTTGAGGAACGTATCGAGCGACGGAGCGACAGTGCGCTCGTCCAGATTGGGGTCGAGAATGACCATCAATTCGTAATGACGCATAAGACCTCATCACCTCCTGTGGACTAGTGAAAACGGCCACGGACTGTCCGTGGCAGGAGGGTCGTTGCGTCAGCAACCCCTCGAAGATACACGACAGGGCCCTGACCTGCTAATTCGCGTCGGGCGCACGGTCCGGCGTTCGCGCGTCATAGTCTTGCACCATGCGATCCGGGGTCCGCGCCAATCCGATGACGGTCGTCGTGGTCGTCGCGATGGCTGCGGTGGGATTGATTCTGGGGTATCTGAACAAGGCCCGATGCGCGGTCGCGCCGTTCGACGCCTCCGGCCGCAGCACGGTGTTCGACGCCATCAAGGATTCCTCGGTCTGCTACTCCGACATCCAGTTCCTGTGGCTCGGCCGAGACATCGACAATCACATCTTTCCCTACATCCACGGGGCCATCACCAGCGACGGGATCCTCACGGGCGGGACGGTGGAGTACCCCGTCCTCAGCGGGTTGCTGATGTGGCTCGGAGCCATTCCCGCCCACACCGATGCACAGTTCCTGTTGACCTCGGCGTTGATTCTTGCGCCGTTCGGTCTGCTCACCGCCTGGATGCTCGGCCGAATGGCGGGCTGGTCCGCCTTGCTGTGGTCGATCGGACCGCCGCTGGTGATGTACGCCTTCCACAACTGGGAGCTTCCCGTCGTGGCCACCGCCGTCGGCGCGATCTTCGTCATGACGCTGCCGATGCCACTGCGGCGCAGAGCGATTCTCGCGTCGGTGCTGCTGGCCGTCGGCTTCTGCCTCAAGCTCTATCCGGGAGCATTCGTGTTGCCCCTGATCGCGTACGTGGTCACCGGCGGCATCGACGGGCGCGAGTCCGCCGACACCGCCGAAGGTCGCTGGGACATCCGCGGCGGCCTGATGGTTGCCGGCGCTGCGATCGGCACCGTCGTCGCAGTGAATCTGCCGTTCGCAGTGCTCGGTTACGAGGGGTGGCGCGCATCCTTCACATTCCAGTCGCTGCGGCAGGCAGACCTGACGACCAACTCCATCTGGTACTGGGGGCTGCGCCACTTCTACATCAGCGACCAGATGACTCCCGATGCCTACGCCGAGGCCGAGGCATCCTTCCAGGACGTGGTCGACGTCGCGTCGCCGCTGCTGGTGTTCGCCGCGTTCGCTCTTGCGCTGTGGCTCGGCTGGCGTCGCGCAAAGGTCGACGGGACGTACCCGTGGGTCGCTGTGAGCGGATCGATGCTGTGCGGGTTCATGCTGCTGCACAAGGTGCACTCGCCGCAGTACACGCTGTGGCTGCTGCCCTTCCTGGTGCTGCTTCGCGTCCCGTGGGGACTCGTCGCCGCGTATCTGCTCGTCGATCTGTCGATGGGAATCGGCGTCTTCAAGTACTTCGCCGCGTTGGCCTCGGGTGCCGATGCCAACGACGAGGAGTTCTTCGTTCTCGTCGGGGTGTGGGGACGAGCGCTGCTGCTGATCGTGCTGTTCGTCTTGTTCATCCGAGCGCACGCGCGGATCCCGTCGAGCGACGAAACCGACCCCGAGTCGGTAACGTCTCGCCGGCCGGCATCGACATCGTTGACGACATCATCGGGGCAGTAGGACGCACAGTGGGGCGGGGACATGACGCAGGCGTCACGATCGCAGGGGAACACCGGGGAGCAGATCACCGAAGTACGACGCGTCGGCCTCGTCGAGGACCACGAATCGGTAGCGCTCGGACTCAAGGCAATGCTCGCGGACGAACCCGATCTGGAACTGGTGTCCACCGCCGCCACGGTCTCTGAGTTGCTCGCCCAGCAGCAGACATTCGATCTGGTCGTGCTCGATCTTCGTCTCGGTGACGGTTCGTCACCCCGCTCGAACGTGGAGCAGTTGCACAATGCAGGCGCGCGCGTCCTCGTCTACACCGGTGCCGAGAACGCCTTCCTGGTTCGCTCGGCAGCCCGTGCAGGCGTGCTGGGCGTGGTCCGAAAGTCCGCACCCGCAGCGGCGATCGTCTCCGCGATCCGACGCGCAGCGAGCGGCGGGCAGGTCGTGACGACGGACTGGGCTGCCGCGATCGACGGCGATCCGCAGCTCCCCGACGTCGGACTCAGTCCACGCCAGCGCGAGGTACTCGCCCTCTACGCGTCGGGCGAGAAGGCCGGACGCGTCGCCCGCCTGGCCGGACTGTCCGAGCAGACCGTCAACGACTATCTGGTTCGGATCCGCAACAAATACGCCGAGGCGGGGCGTCCGGCACCGACGAAAACCGATCTGTACAAGCGAGCGGTCGAGGACGGCTGGCTCCCGATGCCCGAGCTACCTCCGCAGGATTGACTCGACGACGGCGGCCCTGCTGTGGTTCATCCCACAGTCTCGGCACGAGGGAACGCATGGTTGACGGTTCAATGCCCCTAATAGTCAGGGCAGAAAACCTGCCAATTACCTGTGAGAATCGTTCTCATTGGTTTAGTTGGTCTCAACCCACTTCGGCGCCCGGGAGATCTGATGTCCGCTCTGCTCGACCCCATGCCCTCCGAGAGCGGCTCATCGCTCCCGGTACCGCTTCGCTCACGTGGCCCCATCAGCCTGGTTCCACCCCCCATGCAGATACACCCCGTTCCCGCCGCCGCGAGCCCGTTCCCGCCCCGACCGGATCTGACCGACCGCGAGATCGAGGTCCTGCTCTGCTGGATTCGACACGATTCGAAGACCGAAGTGGCGAAAGCACTGTTTCTCTCGCTCGGCACCGTCAACACCCACCTCACCCGCATTCGGGCCAAGTACACCTCTGTCGGGCGCCCGGCACCGACCAAGGCAGGGCTGGTGGCACGGGCCCTCCAAGACGGACTGGTGGATATCTCGGAGCTGTGAGACCGCCGGTCAGACGCTGACGGCGGTCTCCACGCCTTCCTTCTCGAGACGCTTGTTGCGTCGGATGCTGCTCAGCAGAGCGGCTCCGATGAACAGGATTCCCACGAAACCGGTGATCAGCTCGTTGATGTGCACACCGATCGAGACCAGCAGGATGATGGACAACGCACCGATCGCCCAGTGCGCACCGTGCTCGAGGTACACGTAGTCGGACAACGTTCCCTTGCGAACCAGGAAGACCGTGATCGAGCGGACGAACATCGCGCCGATGAAGCCGAGGCCGAGCGCGATGATGATGGGGTCCGCGGTGATGGCGAAGGCACCGATGACACCGTCGAACGAGAAGGACGCGTCGAGCACCTCGAGGTAGAGGAACAGGAAGAACCCGGCCTTACCCGTCGCCTTCGCCAATTCGCTCGGACCGTTCGAGGACTCCTCGCCCTCTTCTTCGACGTGGAAGAGCTCACCGAGTCCGTTGACCGCGATGTACGTGATCATGCCGAGCACGCCGGAGACCATGACGGTGGAGATCTTGTCGTCGTCGGCGAGGAATTCGGCGCTCAGTACCAGCAGCAGGCCTGCGACGACCACGGACAGCTGATCGAGCCGGCCGATGCGAGCGAGGGGCTTCTCGAGCCAGCTCAGCCAGGTGATGTCGCGGTCCTCGAAGATGAAGCCGAGGAAGAGCATGAGCAGGAACATGCCGCCGAATGCAGCGATCTGCGGATGCGCGTCGGTGAGGAGCGTCTCGTAGCTGGGCGAACCGTCCGGGAAGGTCGCGGCGCCGTCTGCCGGCGGATTCAGCGCCAGATCGATGGCGGCGACCGGACCGAGGCCCGACGCAGCCCAGACGATGACCAGCGGGAACAGCAGCCGCATACCGAACACGGCGATGATGATGCCGATGGTGAGGAAGATCTTCTGCCAGAACTCGCTCATGCGTCGCAGCACGGTGGCATTGATGACGGCATTGTCGAAGGACAGCGACACCTCGAGCACACCGAGGATGAGGACGAGGATCATCGCCTCGATCCCGCCGTACAGGAAAGCCACGATGACGGACACGATGGTGACCGCGATCGACCATCCGAAGATCTTCACAACCACAGTCGTGGCCCTTCTCGAGACTAAAGACGGAAAAACCCCCGCCCATCATGAATGACGAGGCGGGGGTACTCCCAATCTTGAGAGGGTCTTTACTACACGTTTACTCCGAAATCGCGTGCGATTCCTGCGAGTCCGGACGCGTATCCCTGACCGACTGCGCGGAACTTCCACTCCGCGCCGTTGCGGTACAGCTCACCGAAGACCATCGCGGTCTCGGTGGAGGCATCCTCGCTGAGGTCGTAGCGAGCGAGCTCGGAGTTGTCGGCCTGGTTGATGACGCGGATGAACGCGTTGCGCACCTGACCGAACGACTGCGAGCGTGCGTCCGCATCGTAGATCGATACGGGGAAAGTGATGGTCTCGATCTCCGGCGGCACAGCGGCGAGATCGACCTTGATCTGCTCGTCGTCTCCGTCGCCCTCACCCGTGGTGTTGTCGCCGGTGTGCTCGATGGAGCCGTCGGGAGACTTCAGGTTGTTGAAGAACACGAAGTGCCCGTCGCTCAGGGCCTTCTTCGTCGAGTTCAGAGCGATGGCGCTGGCGTCGAGATCGAAGTCGGTGCCGGTCGTCGTGCGGATGTCCCATCCGAGACCGACCACAACCGCGGTCAGGTTCGGAGCTGCCTTGGTGAGCGAGACATTGCCACCCTTGCTGAGGCTGACGCCCATGGAGAGGTCCTTTCGCAATTGGTTTCCCGTTACGGGTTCAACCGTAGTGGGAATGTCCGGTTCTTGGACGTACTCCGCCAACGAGTACGACATCGCCAGGGTTCCCGTCAGTACTATCGAACAGGTGACAAGTCGCTGGCCTGGGGTGTTCCGCCGGGGTGCCGAAGCGGACGCCGCCGCGCGTCGTTCCCAGGACAACGCTGTCGCCGCGTTTCTCGACATGGACAAGCGTCAGTCCATCGCCTCGGCGGGCGTCGAGGCCTCCACCGCACTGCGCCCCCAGGATCGACTCGCGGGCCGATGGACCGACACCGAGAAGCAGTGTTTCGACGCCGGAGCCGCCTACCTCGCTGCCGTCGAGCAGTTCGACGGAATCACCACCCCGGCCGCCAGATCGGCCTTCGACCGAGCGACCGCGCTTCTGCACGATGCCAGCACTGCCGTGGACCGGTTCTACGACGCTCATCGAGGCACCCTCGAGCAGGCCTCCGCTCAGTTCGCCGCCACCCCGCGCCTGGTCCAGGACGCCTTGGCCGAGGCCGACGCAGCCCGATCCACCGTCGACGAACAGTTTGCCGGCTACCCATCACTCCGGCAGGCGTGGCGCGAACTCGATTCGGCAACAACGCAATTACAGGCCGACCAGCGTGACCCCCTGCGTGCCCGAGAGCACGCCGCCCTGGTCCGTGACCGAGCCGCCGCACTGCGGGCTGCCGTGGACTCGGCCCCGGGACGTCTTCAGGAGGCCAAGACGGCACTGGCCTCGGTGCGCACCCGAATCGAAGCCGTGCGAACGAGATCCGAGGGCATTGCCCCGGCATTCTCGAGTCTGCTTCGGGAGTTCAACGCCAAGAGCTCGGCAGACCTGTCTCGCAACGAACGGTCGAGTGCGCGTCACATCGAGCAGGCCGACGAGGATCTGAGCGCGGCGCGTTCGGCACTCGGTGCGGGCAATCCCGAACACGCACTGGATCTGGTGACCCAGGCGCGCCAACACCTGAGCGATGCCGAACAGCTGGTCGACGCGGTCACCGACCGAGTTCGGCTACTGCGCGCGGTCAAGGCCGATCCGAAAGAGACCGAGAACAAAGTGCGGTTCAAACTTCGTGACGCTCAACAACTCGCGATCAATCGCGGTCTGGTTGCCGAATGGGGCTCGGTGTTGGATGCTCAGCTCGCCCGGATCGACAGGGCGAGCACGGCGCTGACGGGTACCCATCCCGACTACTGGTCATATCTGCAGGATCTGGATACCATTTCGGACTTCATCGCAGGCGTGATCGACCGCATGCGTACCTCGCACTGATCACATTCACACGAAGGACAGTGGTGCAACACTTTCGCCATCTCGACGCAGACACCCGTGACCGAGTGTTCTTCCTGCAGCCGGAGGACATCGAGACGAGCGACGGAAACGACCTCGTGGCAACGGCTCTCGGCGCAACGCTGTACATCCCGGCGACGCGTCCCGACCTGACCGCGACGGTGAACAAACGCACCGACGAGGGTGTGCGGTCCATCGTCATCGATCTCGAAGACGCTGTGGCGGACCATAATCTGGAAGAAGCGCTGGCCAACACCGTGCGAACTCTGAACGAACTCTCGGGTTCGAGATCGCTCGTGTTCGTTCGGGCTCGTACCGCCGCGCACATCCGCAGCATCTGCGCCGGCCTCGACCACGGTGCCGCCGGGCTCGCGGGATTCGTCGTACCGAAGTTCACGGCAGCACGCGGAGCCGAGTCCCTCGACGAGATCGTCGCCGCATCGAAGGCACACGGCACCCGTCTGTTCGCCATGCCCGTCCTCGAATCCACGGAGGTGGTGCACCGGGAGACGCGCGACGCGGAACTCGTTGCCATCCGTGAACTCCTCGGCCGCTATCGCGACACGGTGCTGGCGGTGCGCATCGGGGCGACCGACATGTGCGGGACCTTCGGCATCCGCCGCGACCGCGACCTGACGATCTACGACGTCCGCGTCGTCGCCGACGTCATCAGCGCGATCGTCAATCACCTGGGCCGGTACGACGGATCGGGATTCGTCATCACCGGACCGGTGTGGGAGTACTTCGCAGACCACGAACGCATGTTCCGCCCCCTGCTGCGTCAGACGCCGTTCGTCGACCAAGAGGCCGTACGCTTCCGCCAGCAATTGGTCAGCAGCGACCTCGACGCCCTCCTGCGCGAGGTGGCACTCGACCGTGCGAACGGCATTCAGGGCAAGACCGTCATCCACCCCTCGCACGTGCCTGCGGTGCACGCACTGTCCGCAGTGACGCACGAGGAGTACCACGACGCACTCGACATTCTCTCGTCCGACCAGGGCGGCGTCCAGGCATCCGGCTACCGCAACAAGATGAACGAACTGGGCCCGCACCGCAATTGGGCGAAGCAGACGATGGTGCGCGCCAAGGCGTTCGGCGTCACCAACGAGGGGATCACGTTCGTGGATCTACTGACCGCACTGGCACAGCGATGAACGCGAATCCGGCCGACGGCATCGTGCTCACCGACACCGGCTCGTCGTCGTCCTGGACGGCAACACAATTGGTGCGTCCCGGTCTGCGTCGCAACCCCCGCCGCGCCCACCTGCTGGTCTCGACGGTGCTCGGCAAACACATACCCGTCGACCCGGACGTCGTGATCGCCGCCGGCAACGAACTGGCCGCTCTGGTGCGCACCGCGGTGAACGGTTCCGATGTCGACGTTCTCGGATTCGCAGAAACGGCAACGGGATTGGGCCATACGGTTGCGACGGCTCTGGGCGCACACTGCTACCTGCACTCGACGCGTCGCCCCGTTCCCGGCATGACCGTGCACGGCGAGTTCGAGGAGGGTCACTCGCACGCCACCGACCACCTGCTGATGCCCACATCGGCCGACCTGCTCGCCGGCGACCTGCCGTTGATACTCGTCGACGACGAGATCTCGACCGGAGCGACCGCGTTGGATGCGTTGCGACAGATTCACGCGTCGGCCGAGCGCGCGCACTACGTCATCGCCTCCCTGGTGGACATGCGCACCGCCGAGCATCTCGCTGCTGCCGCTGCGGTGGCAACGGAACTCGGCGTTCGAATCGACAACGTGAGCCTGGCGCAGGGATCGGTCGAGCTGGAGCAGGGTCTGGTGGAGACGGTGCTGGACCTACCCGATCCGGTGTTCAATCCCACTGCTGCACAGCCTGGTTCGGTTCGTCGAGTCGACGCCCACTGGCCGGCGACCCTGCCCGACGGCGGCCGCCACGGATTCCTCCGATCCGACGCGGCAGGTTTCGACTCCGCGATCGACGATCTGTCGGCCACCGTCGCTGCAGCGCTCCCCGAATCGGCACCGGTGGTCGTCATCGGCCACGAGGAGCTGATGTATCTGCCGCTTCGACTCGCGGCGGCACTGCAGAAGCGGGGACACCGTGCCCTGTTCCAGACCACCACCCGGTCACCGGCATACGTTCTCGACGTGCCCGACTACCCCCTGCGCCGCGGCTTCGAATTCGCCGCGCCCGAGGACGAATCGGGACTGCGCTACCTCTACAACGCGTCCGGGCCGCACGAGGCGACACTGGTGCTCGTCGCCGACGCCCCCGCCGACACCGACGCCCTCGCGGCAGCCGCCGAGACTCTCGCCGCGTCGGGCACCGACGTGCTCCTCGTGGTCGTGACCGGAGCCGACCCGGTGGCGCTCGAGGTCTCGCGGCGGGCACAACCACTCCGCGGACCCGAGTTCGGCTCCTACGCAGCGGACGAAGTCACCTGGCTGCTCAAGGACCTCTCGTCGGTCTCGCTCGAAGCAGGAATCGAAGAGCGGGAGAAGCGCATTCAGGCCGGTGACGCCCACTACGCCGAATCGCTCCCGGTCGAGTACCAACCGGATCTCGCCTACCGCGAACTGTTCGAGAAGGTGCTGCAGGACAGTGCATCGCGGCTGGCGGTCGCGGTCGGAACCGTCACCGAGGTCGTGCTGGCCGAGCGCGGCCACGACATCGCACTAGCCTCGCTGGCCCGCGCGGGCACCCCCGTCGGAATTCTCATGCGCCGCTGGGCCTTCGCAGCCCACGGCATCGAAATTCCGCACTACGCCGTCTCGATCGTGCGCGATCGAGGTATCGACGCCGTCGCACTGCGCTACCTTGCCGAGCACCACGACTCACGCTCGGTGGTGTTCGTCGACGGCTGGACCGGCAAGGGTGCGATCGCCCGCGAACTCACCGCCGCACTCCGCGACTTTCCCGGAGCCGAGTTCGACGACGACCTCGCCGTGCTCGCCGATCCGGGCAACTGCGCGCGCACGTACGGCACCCGTGACGACTTCCTGATTGCGTCGGCCTGCCTCAATTCGACTGTGTCGGGCCTGGTTTCACGTACCGTGCTCAACGACGAACTGATTCGCCCCGGTGACTTCCACGGCGCGAAGTACTACGCCGATCTCGCGCCCGACGACGTCTCGCGTCACCTGCTCGACACCGTCGCTGCACGTTTCGAAGACGTCCGGGAGGAGGTCGCCGCCTCGGTGACCGCCGTGCTCGCCTCCGACCGAACCCCCACCTGGACGGGATGGGCATCGGTGGAGAAGGTCCGCGAGGAGTACGGCATCTCGCACGTCAATTTCGTCAAACCCGGCGTCGGCGAGACCACTCGGGTGCTGCTGCGCCGTGTCCCGTGGCGGGTGCTGGTGCGGGACGCCGATGCGCCCGAGCACGAACACATTCGGATGCTCGCCGCGGCCAGGGGAGTACCGGTGGACGTGGTTCCCGACCTCGCCTACTCCTGCATGGGGCTGATCAAGAACGTCTCGAACGCGGACGCGTCGTGAGCTCTCTCGTCGCGGTGGATCTCGACCGTACGATGATCTTCTCCGAGGGCGCACTCGGTGTCCCCCTGGACGATTCGTTCGAGTGCGTGGAGATGTACGAGGGAAAGCCACTGTCCTACATGAGCTCTCGCTCGATTGCACTTCTTCGAGAGTTGAGCGAGACCGTGATCGTGGTGCCGACCACCACGCGAACCATCGAACAGTTTCGACGGATCGCGCTGCCCGGCGCACCCTGGCGATACGCCATCACCAGCAACGGCGGCAACATCCTCGTCGACGGTGAGCCGGACATGCATTGGCGCAACGGGTTCGCGTTGGATCTGGCGGGCATCGGTGCAGAGTTGAGATCGCGGGTCTCCGAGGACTGGGTCCTCAAGTACCGCGAGGCCGACGGCCTGTTCTGCTACCTGGTGGTGAACACGGCCGCTGTGCCCGAGGGCTTCGTCGCGGAGTGGTCGCAGTGGTGCGCCGCTCGGGACTGGAACGTCTCGCAACAGGGGCGCAAGATCTACACGATGCCCAACGCGGTGTGCAAGAGCTCTGCGGTGGCCGAGGTTCGGACCAGGCTGATTCAGGACGGCACCCTCGACGCCGATGCCCGAGTCTTCGCCGCCGGTGACGGGGCGCTCGACGCCGAGATGCTCATCGCGGCCGACGCTGCGATCCGTCCTCGGCACGGTGAACTGGAGCTGCTCGGCTTCACCCGGCCCGGGTTGACCGTCACCGACTCCTCCGGCGTCCGGGCCACCGAGGAAATCCTCGAGTGGCTGCGGAACCGAACCGCCGTGCGCCGCGTCTAACTGTTCGTCGGGGAGACAGACGCGGGGCAAGGGGTGGGTATGACGGATCCGTACGAGGAACTCGCAGCGACGATCGACAAGATCGTCACCAGTACGTTCGTGACGCCGGTGGGTCCCGAATTTCTCGACTCCGTTCTGGACGCGGCATTCGAGAAGGCGAACGTGGCCCTCGACTACCGCGGCGAGTTCGAGCCGACCGAAGTGGTCATCACCGAGGCGTTCGAGGTGATGCCGCACGAGCAGATCGTGACCATGGTCGAATCGCTGGGAACCGCCACCATCGTGAACTCGTCCAAGAACTGGAACGACTTGTCCGCTGCCGCAACCACCGGATCCGACGGATTCCGTTCCGGCATCGAGGCGGCCATGACGTCGGGCTGGTCGGGACCGACAGCCGACGCCGTCCGCGGCGGTGTGGGCAACTACGTCTCGTCCGCGACCGCGCTGTCCACCTCGATGAGCTTGATCAGCAACAAATTGCTCGAGGCGCACTCCGGCTTCACGCAGACACAGTCGCGGATGCCACCGGTGGTTGCGCCCGGAAGCAGCATGATCGATGCCCTTCTGCCCATTCCCTTCGCCGCGAAGGATGCAGTGTCGGCCCGAGAGGAGCAGCAGGAAGAAGCACGCCGAATCATGCGCTCGGTCTACGTACCAGGGGTATTGCAGTCCGATTCCCAGGTCCCCGTGCTACCGGCGGCGCACAACCCGGTCGCTGACGGTGGCGGTTCCAGCGGAGGCTGGGGACTCGGCACCTCCGCCGGAGGCGGAGGTGGCGGTGTCGGGTCGACCTCCGGCACCACCGGCGCGGACGGAGGAGATTCGGCGGCCCGGACGGCTGCAACACAGGCGCAGGCCGGCTCCGCCGAGGCTACCGAAGCGGGTCGGAGCGGTACTGCTGCGTCGGAGCAGCCCGGGTCGAGCGGTTCGGGTTCCCTGCCTCCGGCCGACAACTCCGGTGAAACACGTGCCGCAGCGGCCACCGGGCCGGGTGCTTCCGGCGGTGGTACGGGTTCCGGGGTCGGCGCTGGTCCCGGCGGCGGCTACGGCGGAACAGGACCGGGCGGCAGCGGCTTCGCCGGATCCAATGGATCGGGCTACGGCGGCGGTGCGGGATACGGAGTCGGATCCGGAGGCAGTTCCGGTGCCGGATCGGGTTACGGCGGATCGGTTCTCGGCCCTCCGATCGGTGGCGGGGCGGGCGGCGGGGCAGGCGGTACCGGTGGTCCCGGCAGCGCAGCTGCGGCGGCCGGGCGCGCGGGAGCGCACGGCATGCCGGGAATGGGTGCCATGGGCGGTGCGCGCGGTGCCGGCGACAACGACGGCGAACACGCAACTCCCGGTTACCTCGTCGACGTGAGCAACGGCAGCGAATTGATCGGCGATCTGCCTCTGGTTGCACCTCCGGTACTCGGCGGCTGACGATGACGAGCTGGACCATGCCCGGCATCGACTTCATGCTGCTGTGCAGTCGATTCGGACGCGACCGACTGCCGTATCCCCTGGCGGTCACCATCGACGTCGAGACCGTGGACGAACTCCGACAACTGCGGCGGGAGGCGTCGGCGAGGATCGACGCGATGATGGACGAGAAGCTCGGCGCAGCTGTTCGGACCATCGTCGACCCGATCGTTCGTATCGAATGTCGAGGCGAGACAACCGATTCCCGCTACGGAATCGTCCGCAGCCACGCAGCGATTCGTCACGACACGGCCGCGGTACTCACCCAGGAGCCGGGGCCCGACGCCTCCTCCGGCGGTGCCGTCACCATCGAACTGACCGAACCCGCCCACGCCCCCGCCGTAGCTCTCGGATCCGTACCCACTGTCACTGCCGGCCACCGACCGGCCGAGCGACTCGAACGTGCCACTGCTGCAGCGACTTCGGGCGGATCGCATCTGTCCACCGCGACCCGGGGTGCGACGGCGGACGAGCAGTTCCGGTCGTTCTTCGACCGCCCACGGTCTGCAGTCGGCGAGATCATCGTCGCGCGTGGCAAGACCTACGACAACCGCCGCGACACCGATGCCGTCTCGTTCTTCTGGATGGACTTCGAGCAGGACGGCCGGTACATCGTGCACTCCGCACCGACGATCGACATTGCGCCGGCCGATACCGCCGGCCTGGCGTCGGAAATCGAGCGACATGTGGCGGCTGCTCTGAGGCGGTGAACACGGCCGGCCCTTGACACCCTATCGATAAGCGATAGGTTATCGATATTCGTTGTTATCGACTATCGATATGGAGGCGGCGGGATGGCATACGGACTGAGCTCGATGCGGACGAACAAATGGTCGATGGTGTTCTATGCGGCACTGGCCGTGGGCTGGTCCGGCTGGAAAATGTGGAAATACCACTCCTCGGACTACGTCGTCGCCACGGTCGAACCCGAATCGAACACACCGCCCGTCGAGTTGTTCGGGGGCCAGTTGCAACCGGGAAACTCGGTCGAGCTCAGTGTTCCGAAGGCCGAGATCACGCGGCTGCTGGGCTTCATCGACGTGATGCGCTACGGCGCAACCGTCGTCGGTCTGGTCATCATCCTGGTGGGTCTGCTGTTCTTCTACCGCTTCTGCAACCGCGTGATTGCGGGGAATCCCTTCACCAACGCCGCGCGCACCGACGTCGTGCTGATCGGCGTGTGCATTCTCGCGTACCCCATCATCACTGGGTTCATGAACATGCTCGGCACCAACAGCGTCGTCGGTGCGCTCGAGCTGAGCACGACCATCGACACTGCGCGGCCTGTCACCGGTCTCTGGATCGCAATCGCCGTGTCGACCTTCCTGCAGTTCGCCTACGCCGCCATCACCCAAGGCACCAAGCTCGCGCGCGATGCCGATGGTTTGGTCTGATGGCGGAGGAATTCGTCGACCACCTCGTCGTCTGCCATCTGGGCGAGATTCTCGACGCCCGCGGAATGACGCTCGCCGAGCTCTCGCGTCTCGCCGGGGTCAGCGTCGTCAATCTGTCGGTGCTCAAGAACGACCGCGCCAAGGCCATCCGATTCTCGACACTCACCGCCGTCTGTCGCGTCCTCGGCTGCACACCGGGCGACCTGTTCACGCTCCGCCAGATCTGACCGCCACCGAATCGCAGCCACACCAGTCGGACAAATCGAACAAGTACATTGGATGACGGTAACCAGCACTTCGAGAGAGAGTCCACCACATTGTCTGCTCCGGCCGGTCAACCGTTGTCCAAGGGTCAGAACGGCCCCCTCACCGTCGGTGACGTCGTCGTCTCCATCGCATTGGCCGTACCTGCGGACCTGTCTGCGCTGCTGGTCACCGACGCCGGAAAAGTACGCACCGACGCCGATTTCGTGTTCTTCAACCAGCCCACCGGCCCCGGCGTGCGCCTCGAGCCCGGTCAGGGCGGACCGGCCCGGCTCGCCGTATCGCTCGCTGCAGTTCCCGCCGACATCGAGCAGATCCGCGCCGTCATCACCCTCGACGACGCGTCGAGCAACTTCGGTCGATCCGCCGCTCCCGTCGCGCGAGTGAGCGACGCAAGCGGAAATGTGCTGTACGAGTACACGATCGACGGTTTGAGCTCGGAGTCGATCGTGATCGCGCTGGAGATCTACCGCCGACAGGGAAGCTGGAAGGTGCGAGCCGTGGGGCAGGGTTACGCGGGCGGGTTCGCCGCGTTGGTGACCGACCACGGTGTGTCCGTGGACGACGCTCCTGCTCCTGCCCCGACACCACCTCCCGCC
>NZ_NOYU01000033.1:0-735 GCF_002258915.1 Rhodococcus sp. 05-340-2 | reverse complement strand
GTCGATGAGCACCACGCTGCGATGTTCCCGGTCGAGTAGTGAGGCCGCGATCGAGGCGCGATAGCCGGAGGCGCAGTGCACCCACACTTTGCCGTCGGGGACTTCTGCGAGTCGGTGCGGCAGTTCGTGAAGGGGGATATTCACCGCACCGGGGATGTGGCCGTCCGCGTACTCGGACTGTTGACGTGTGTCGAGCACAGTGATGTCGGAGTCGGTTGCGGCAAGTCCGGCGAAGTCGGACACCTCGTAGGACCGCACGTGGCCGTCGCCGGCGAGTGAGTGAATCTCACCGACAGCCGAACCGGAGGGGCGGTCGATGCCGATGCGCGCCAACTCTCGAGTGGCATCGTCGATTTGGTCGGAGGTGTCACCGATCAATGTCAGCGGCGCACCCCACTGGTAGAGCCATCCGAGATAGGTCACGAACGTCGTCGACAGCTCGAAACCGAGGGAGCCGTCGAGATGTCCAGCAGCGAAGGCGGTTCGTGCGCGGAGGTCGACGACCCACTGGCCATCGTCGATGCGCCTGCGTAGTTCGTCGGGATCGACAGGCTCCGGGGTGGACAGATCGATCGGGGCCGGACCTTCGGTGTTGATGACGCCCATGTGGGCGTAGTACGCGGGGTAGGCCGACAATCCTGCGATCAACTCGTCGACGTAGGTTTGTTCGTCCTGGGTCAGCGCGGGATTGGACTGTTGCTGTTCACCGATGGTCGACGAGTCGCCGCTGGTGGG
>NZ_NOYU01000037.1:0-735 GCF_002258915.1 Rhodococcus sp. 05-340-2 | reverse complement strand
GTCGATGAGCACCACGCTGCGATGTTCCCGGTCGAGTAGTGAGGCCGCGATCGAGGCGCGATAGCCGGAGGCGCAGTGCACCCACACTTTGCCGTCGGGAACTTCTGCGAGTCGGTGTGGCAGTTCGTGGAGGGGAATGTTGATCGCACCGGGGATGTGGCCGTCCGCGTATTCGGACTGTTGACGGGTGTCGAGCACTGCAATGTCCGAGTCCTCTGCGGCGAGTCCGGCGAAGTCGGACACTTCGTAGGACCGTACGCGCCCGTCGCTGGCGAGCGAATGAATCTCTCCGACAGCGGAGCCGGAGGGGTGGTCGATGCCGATACGTGCCAACTCCCTTGTGGCCTCGTCGATTTGATCGGATGTGTCGCCGATCAAGGTCAGCGGCGCACCCCACTGGTAGAGCCAGCCGAGGTAGGTGACGAATGTCGTCGACAGCTCGAAGCCGAGGGAACCGTCGAGATGTCCGGCAGCGAAGGCGGTGCGTGCGCGGAGGTCGACGACCCATTGTCCGTCGTCGATGCGGCGGCGTAGTTCGTCGGGGTCGACGGGTTCTGGGGTGGACAGGTCGATCGGTGCGGGGCCTTCGGTGTTGATGACGCCCATGTGGGCGTAGTACGCGGGGTAGGCCGACAGTCCTGCGATCAACTCGTCGACGTAGGTTTGTTCGTCCTGGGTCAGCGCGGGATTGGACTGTTGCTGTTCACCGATGGTCGACGAGTCGCCGCTGGTGGG
>NZ_NOYU01000036.1:0-240718 GCF_002258915.1 Rhodococcus sp. 05-340-2 | reverse complement strand
CACAAGCGGATGGCTGATACATCGAATGCTTTCACCAAATAAATTCGGCACTGACATTCATCGACACACTGTTGAGTTCTCAAAGAACACGCACACACCGTCGCTGCCGTTTGCACGGTAACTTCGGGGCTTACACGCTCGAACCCCAGACATGACTCATTACTTTCGAGCCTTGCCTGGGTTGTTCAGTGCATACTCCGTACAACCTCGTTGTCCCAGTCCGTGAAGACCGGGTCGGTGTCCGTGTCGCTCTGACTCGACAAAAGTTACGCGAAGACCAACACATACGCAAATCGCCTGGTCAGATGTAATTTCTGCGTGAACATCTGACCAGGCAACCCGATGAGGGCTCCGTCAGACGATCGCAACGGCATCGATCTCGACCAACATCTCTTCCCTCGGCAGTCCTGTGAACACCGTGGTGCGACTCGGGAGTACGTCGCCGGAGGTGTGCGCCGACACGAACGCGCCATAAGCGTCGTTCATGATCGTGAAGTCCTCACGCTTGGTCAGGTACACGCGCAGCATCACGACGTCGTCGAACGTCGCACCACCGGCCTCGACGATTGCTTTGACGTTCTCGAGTGTGCGGGTGGTCTGCGCAGCGACATCGCCTGGGTAGAGGTATTCGCTGGTAGTGGGATCCACCGGCCCCTGTCCGGATACCTGCACGAACGGGCCCTTTCGCACTCCCTGGGAGAACGTGTGGGCGGGTGCCGGGGCTCCTGCGGTGCGAATTTCGATCTTCTCGCTCATTGCTTTCCTTCCGTCGGGCTCTTGTCGGTTGTCGTGCGGTCCTGGAGTTCCTGCGGCTGCCAGCCCAGCCCCTCGGATATTGCGGCTGCGGTCCGTTGCACCTCGGGCAGCGTCGCCAGTACTTGGTCGTGGTCGAGCAGCATGTCGGGTACCGACATCGAGACTGCTGCCACGACGTCGCCGGTTCCGTTGCGCACAGCGGAGCCGATGCAGTTGACGAACGTCTCGTGCTCCTCGCGGTCCTCCGCGAATCCCTGTGCGAGCACGAGGTCCAGCTCACGTAAGTAGTGCTCTGCCGTTCTGATAGTTCGTTCGGTGAACGGCGTGTAGGTGATGCGCTGCGCAATCTGCTCCCGCTCCACCTGTGGGCGTGCAGCGATCAGTACCTTCCCGACGGCTGTGCAGTGCAACGGCGCAGGCTTGCCGACCCGCGAATACATCCGCACGCTCTGTTTGGCGTCGAACTTGTCGATGTAGATCACCTCACCCGCTTCGTACGTTGCCAGGTGAATGGTCTGACCGGTGATCGTGTTGAGTTCCGCCAGATGCGGCCGGGCAATGCTCCGCACGTCACGCTGTTCGAGCGCATGGTTGGCGAGCTCGAACAACCTGGATCCGAGCTGATATCGGTGATCCGCGTCGTGCTGAACGAATCTGTCGGCTTCCATCGTGCGAAGCAGCCGCAGCACGGTCGTCTTGTGGACCTCGAGTACCGACGCCAACTCGTCGAGTGATCGCGGTCCGTCGCCGAGCAAGCCGAGAAGTGTCATCGCCCGCGCGAGACTCTGACTCATTGGAATACCCCCGAGTGACGCGCGGCAGTCGCTGCGTAGTCCAGCCTCGCCCAATCGACGTCGGCCAGTTCCGCAAGTTCGGTCAGCACCGCGAGGGGAAGCACCGAAGCGATGTCGCCGTGCCCGGTGAGGGCACCCGCCGCACACAGATGCCCGAACCGAACGCGCTGGACGGAACTCCTACCCAACAGCAGTCCGGTCAGGTACCCGCCCGCGAATGCGTCTCCGGCACCGATCTTTTCGACGACGTCGAGCTTCAGCGCCGGCACGTCGACCCGAGAGGTTCCCTCGAATGCCGTCACGGTGTGTGCGTCGTTCTTGATCACCAGATGGTGTGGTTGCGGAAACATCTCGCGCAGCTCGTCGGGATCGGACGTGCCGAACACCAGCGCAGCTTCGTCGGCACCCATGGACACCACATCGCTTCCTCGAACATGTTCACCGAGGACATCTGTGGCTGCGTCCGGCCGAGACTTCCACAGCGCCGGCCGATAGTTCAGATCGAAGCTGACGAGGGTGGGCAGATCCATCAAGGATCTCGTCAGATCGGCGGCGGTATCCGAGATGGCCACGGTGATTCCGGTGAAATGGACCAAGTCGGCACGAGCCACCAGGTTCGCCGCATTCCCGTCGATGTCTCCGGGCGACAGAGCACTCGCCGCCGAGCCGGCACGGAAGTAGGTCATCGCACTGTCTCGGCATGCGAGGTCGTGGCGGTCGTCGGAACCCGAGCCGCGTTGCTTCACGTACATGCCAGTGGGTCGCTCGTGATCGATCGTCACACCGGAGGTGTCCACACCTGCCGCGACCAATTGGTCGACGAGGTACCGGCCGAATCCGTCGTCGCCCACTCGCGAGATCCATGATGCATCGACGCCCAGTTGACCGAACACCCTGGCCACGTTGGCTTCTGCACCCCCGGCGGTGCGGTCGAACGTCTCCGATCTCTCCAGTGGGCCAGGCTCGGCGACCAGAACGACGAGGCCTTCGCCTACACACACCGCTCGTGGTGCTTTCACGTCGATCTCCTCGAACTCTTGCGGGAACGCTGACTTTCGTTGCAGACTACAAACCATAAACACATTGCGCAACCAGCGTTGCATAATGCGCAACGCATGCGGATTCACTGAGACCAAGGAGACGACCGTGATCGACATCGATGCCGTCGAGGCGCTCAGCCGCCGAGTGCTCGGACCCGAGCACAAGGCGTTGCCCCCCAGGTCGTGGGGGCACACCGTCGAGAGTTTTCTCGCCACGTCGCCACGGCTCTCCGAGTTCACGACGCCCGTACTCACACTCGACCGGGCACGCATCGCGTCGAACATCTCGGTCATGGCCGAATGGACGGCGCGTGCAGGAATGCTGCTCGCGCCCCACGGCAAGACGACGATGGCCCCTCAACTGTGGAGGCAGCAACTCGACGCGGGAAGCTGGGCCATCACCCTCGCCACCGGATGGCAGGTGCAAGCAGCGCGCGCGTTCGGGGTCGACCGAATCGTTCTCGCCAACGCCGAGATCGACCCCGTTGCGTTGACATGGATTGCGGGCGAGCTGGATTCGCATCCGACATTCGAGTTCTACTGCTGGGCGGACAGCGTCGCAACGGTGAACGAGATGGACCGCATACTGACGGCGCAGGGAACGCGCCCCATCCCGGTCATCGTCGAACTCGGTGGCCCGCACGGTCGAACCGGCGCACGCACGACAGACGAGGCGACCGCGGTCGCTCGTGCGATCGCGTCGTCGCCGCGGCTGGCGTTGGCCGGGGTCGGCGGCTACGAGGGCGCACTGAGCCACGACCGGACCGACAGCGGCCTCGCAGCAGTTCGGGCCTATCTCGAGAACGTCGCAGCCCTCCATCGCGCGCTCGATGCCGAAGGGTTGTACGGCGAGCATGCGATCGTGACCGCAGGCGGCAGCGCCTACCAGGATCTCGTTGTCGAGCAGTTGCAATCCCTCACCACCGGAGACGGTGTAGCTACCGACGTCGTGCTGCGCTCGGGTGCCTATGTGGTGCACGACGACGGCTTCTACTCGCAGATTTCACCACTCACTCCCGCCCGCACCGACGCGCCGCTGCTGTCGGCGATGCACGGATGGGCTCGGACGGTCTCCCGGCCGGAGCCCGGTCTCGCGCTGCTCGACGCGGGCAAGCGGGACTTTCCGTTCGACGAAGGACTGCCTGTCCCCCAATCGGTCCGGGGAGGCGAAACTCTCGACTCCGGTGCCGAAATCACGGCGCTGAACGATCAACACGCGTTCCTCCGTCTACCGGCCGAGGACAGCACGGCGCTCCCGGTGGGATCGGTGGTGCGGTTGGGCCTGTCTCACCCGTGCACCGCTTTCGACAAGTGGCGTCTGGTTCCCGTCGTCGACGACGCCGACGGCGACGATCCCCGCGTCGTCGATCTCGTGCACACATTCTTCTAGAGAGTCGAAACCTCATGCCCGATACCCTCTTTCGAGGTGCCGACGTCATCGACGGCACCGGGTCACCGCGACTGCGTCGTGACGTTCTCGTCCGCGACGGAATCATCGCCTCGATCGCCGAACCCGGCACCGTTCTCGGTGCCGACAGAATTGTCGACGCCACTGCGGGGCAGGTCCTGTCCCCCGGGTTCATCGACATGCATGCCCATTCCGATCTGCGTCTGCTGACCGACCCCGACCACTTCCCGAAGATCAGTCAGGGCGTCACCACTGAGGTCATCGGACAGGACGGCATCGCCTACGCTCCGATCGACGACGCGACACTCGATGTGGTGCGGCGTCAGATCGCCGGATGGAACGGCAATCCCGTCGACCTCGACTTCTCGTGGCGTTCGGTCTCGGAGTACCTCGATCGCCTCGACCAGGGAATCACCCCGAACGCTGCCTATCTCGTTCCCCAGGGAACATTGCGATACCTCGCGGTTGGCCCTGATCAGCGACCCGCGACGCCGTCCGAGATCGCCCACATGCAGGAGTTGTTGGCGCAGGGCCTGCAAGAAGGTGCCGTCGGAATGTCGAGCGGTTTGACGTACACGCCCGGAATGTATGCCGACACCAGCGAATTACGCGCGCTGTGCGAGGTCGTCGCCGACTTCGGTGGGTTCTATGCACCGCACACTCGGTCGTACGGCGCCGGCGCGCTCGACGCGTACCAGGAGATGCTCGATCTCTCGAGGGATACGGGATGTGCGCTGCATCTGACTCACGCGACGATGAACTTCGGCGTCAATCGGGGCCGGGCACGTGAGTTCTTGGACCGCGTCGACTCTGCGATCTCGGACGGATGCGACGTCACCCTCGACACGTATCCGTATCTGCCCGGGGCCACCACTTTGTCTGCGCTGCTGCCGAGTTGGGCAATGTCGGGTGGCCCGGATCGCGCGCTCGAACGCCTCGACGATCCGGACATGCGTCGACGCATCGCACAGGATGTCGACGTCGACGGGTCCGACGGCTGCCACGGCGTGACCGTCGAGTGGGAGACCATCCAGCTCAGCGGTGTCGCGAATCCGGAGCTCGATCGCTACGTCGGGCGCACGATGTCCGATATCGCGGCCGACGAGGGGCGCGCGCCGGTGGACGTGTTCTTCGAGTTCCTTCGCCGAGACGCTCTGGCCACCACCATCCTCCAGCACGTCGGCCACGAGGAGAACGTGCGAGAGATCATGGCGCATCCACGCCACATGGGCGGCAGTGACGCGATCCTGGTCGGCGAGAAACCGCACCCACGCGCCTGGGGAACCTTCCCCCGTTACCTGGGTCACTACGTCCGAGACGAGCAACTGCTCTCGCTGGAGGACTGCATCAATCACCTGACCGGCCGTCCCGCTGCGCGGCTCCGCCTGCGCGCCCGCGGCACGATAGCCCTCGGCCACGCAGCCGATCTCGTGCTGTTCGATCCTGCCACCGTGCGCGACACCGCCACGTTCGAGAATCCGAAACAACAGGCCGACGGCATCAGCCACGTCATGGTCAACGGCGCGTTCGCCATCGACGATCGACGCCCCACCCACTCTCTTGCAGGCCGTGCCCTGCGACTCGATTCCATCGGAAAGCAGACAGCATGAATGCACTGTCCACAATTCTCGCGGACCGCGCACTGTCGGTGGTCCGCGCGCCTCACATCTCCGATCCTGTTGCGCTGGCAGATGCGCTCTCGCGCGGCGGAATTCGGGCCCTGGAGTTGACCTTCACCACACCAGGCGTGCTGGCGCTGCTCCGCACGGCATCGAACGCCGGTGCAGTCGTCGGGGCGGGCACCGTCCTGACGACCGACCAAGCGCGGTCGGCAATCGACGCCGGGGCGAGCTTCGTCGTGACTCCTGGGCTCCGTCCCGACGTTGCCGCGATCGTCACCGACGCCGGAATCCCGCTGATGATGGGCGCGCTCACCCCGTCCGAAGTGATGACCGCCCTCGATCTCGGGGCGGATGCCGTGAAGATATTTCCGGCACGGACCGTCGGGCCCGCGTATTTCAAGGATCTGCTCGGCCCCTTCCCCGACGCGCAACTCGTTCCGTCCGGCGGAGTCAACGCAGGTAACGCGGCTCAGTTCCTGGCATCCGGTGCCGTCGCAGTGACGGCAGGCACCGATGTGGTTTCACCGGCGTCGGTTGCGGCGGCCCAGTGGGACGACATCACCGCGCGAGCGCAGGCGTTCGTGGCGGCTATCAGCGCAGACATCAAGGAAGGCTCGTCATGAATTCTGTCGTCGACTGGCTCAGAACCTCCACGCCAGGACTACTCGTATTGTGCGGCATCGCAATTGCTGTACTGCTCATCGTCATCATCAAGGTCAAACTCGAACCGTTCATCGCACTTCTCATCGTCGGCCTCGGATTGGCTCTGGCTGCCGGTTTGCCCGTCAACGAGATAGTCGGCACCGCCATCAAGAGCAACGAATCACTTCTCGAAACCGGGTTCGGCGGCATCCTCGGGCACATCGCAGTCATCATCGGCCTGGGAACGGTCCTGGGCGCGATTCTCGAGAAGTCCGGTGGCGCACAGGCACTGACCGCCAAGCTGCTGGGCGTCTTCGGAGAACGCGGAGCACCCATCGCAATGGGCCTGTTGGGTCTGATCTTCGGCATCCCGGTGTTCTTCGACATCGGCATCTTCGTGTTGGCACCGTTGGTCTACGTGGCGGCGCGCCAAGGCGGAAAGTCGTTGGTGCTCTATGCGCTGCCGATGTTGGCAGGATTGTCCATGACGCATGCTTTCTTGCCGCCACATCCAGGTCCGGTTGCCCTCGGCGGGTTGCTCGAAGTGAACCTGGGCTGGCTCATCCTGTTCGGATTCATCTGCGGAATACCAGGATTCATCGCCGCCGGCCTGGTGTGGGGTAATTGGATCGGCAAACGCATCATCGTCGACGTGCCCGAGGACTTCATCAACGACGGAAACGACGCGAGCACAACCGAGGGTGGAGGCGCAGGCACGGTCGCGACCAAGCGTCCGGTCGTCACCACGCCGCCGTCGGTGGGCACCATCGGAGCGATCATCGCAGTTCCACTGGTCCTGATCCTCGGCGCCACGTTCGGCAGCATCCTGCTCGATCCCGGCAACCTGCTCGAAGTGCTCACCTTCTTCGGCACCCCGGCCGTCGCGCTTCTGATCGCAGTTCTGATCGCGTTCTACGTTCTGGGCATTCGACGCGGATCCACGGTCCAGGAACTCAGCAAGCTGACCGGAGAGTCGCTTCGCCCGGTGGGCATGCTGTTACTGGTGGTCGGCGCGGGCGCGTTCTTCGGAAAGGTCATCTCCGCCACGGGAATCGGCACAGCCCTGGCCGACACCATGGCGGCCGCAGGTCTTCCCATCATCGTGCTGGCGTACATCATCAGCTGTGCGCTCAGGGTCGCCCAGGGGTCGGCAACCGTGGCCATCGTGACGACCGGCGGCATCGTCGGACCACTGGTCGCAGCCCAGGACTACTCGGCTCCGGCCGTTGCGCTGATCGCCATGTCCATCGCAGCGGGCTCGATCATCGCCAGCCACGTCAACGACGGCGGATTCTGGATCATCGCGAAGTTCTTCAACCTGACCGTCAAGCAGACACTGCAGACATGGACGGTTCTCGAGACCATTCTGTCCGTGGTCAGCTTCGCCGTCGCGGGAATCCTCTTCGCAATCATCGCCTAGAGCCAGTGGCGCGGCTATGTGCCCTCGGCTGCACTCAGTCGCGCCACTGCGTCCGCACTTGATCACCGACGAAATGTGTGTTCTCGGCGGACATTTCCCGGCTCCCCGACCGCCCGACGAGGTCATCGATCCGATCGTCCAAGCTGTGCGCGCGGGCCATCGCGTCGGAGGTGCGGGCCTCGGTCTCCGAGGACTCGACCACGTTCGCGAGTCGTACCAGCGCGGCCACCCGTCCGGTCAACTGTTTCCACACCACTTCCAGTGCGCCACGACGAGACTCGACCTGCGCTGCGGTCTCCTCGTCGACCATCGTTTCACCGATCCGGTTCAGCTCGGTCGCTACCGTTCGCAGCGACGTGGCATCGAGCGAGATCTCGGTGAGTTCGACGAACAGGTCCAGCTGATTGCGCTGGATCTCGAAGTAGGTCGATTGCCATGCAGGCGACCGACGCACTCGATCGAACGAGGTGCCGGCAAGGAACAGCAGGGTGTCGTAGCGATCGACGAAACGGTCGTCCTTTCGGTCCACGAACTGATCCACCATTCCGGTCGCCCACTCGACCCTGTCGGCCACCGGGGTTCTGCGCGCCAGCGTGCTCACCCGATCCGTGGCCGCATCCACCAGTGACAGGCCACGCTCGGCGATCGGGCCGAACTTCTGTGGCGCAGGCGTTCTCGTCAGCGCATCGAAGACCGCGTCCCGTTGGTCCAGATCGAGATGCACACCTTCCCGGCGCTCCTTTCGCGCCGCACGTACTCCGTTGGCGTAGTGCCGATTGGACATCACCACGGTGGTGCGGTGGTGATCGACGCGTTTGGTCAGCTCGGCAGCTCGGAGTCGGTACACGAGCGCCGATCCAGGCTTGCTCGTCGTGTCCTTGGCGAGCCAGCGATCGCGCTCGTCCACCAGAGTGCGCAACGCGCCGAATCCCCCGATCGACGGGAGCGAGCGCCCTGCATGCCATCGGTCGACGAGTACGACTCGGGTGGCCTGGTCCACTCGGCCGGCAGCGATGGCGACAGCGGCCGCGTCGGACAGTGGCTCGGAACGGCCGGGCAACCGGCAGTCGGCGCAGCGGCGGTGGACCTCGTCGTCGAACCGGGCACGCTGTTCGGCCGACCCATTGCCATCGAATTCGGACATCGTCTCTCCTAGATCGCGCCGGATCGCCGGTGTCGTCGACCGATCGCTCGCCATCGAGTGTTCCAGAATTTCAGATCAGTCCGCGCAACGATTGCTCGGTCTGCGGCTTCTTCTCGGCCAGCAGGGTGCGTGCCACGTCGAGGCCCTCCCAGACGTTCCACATCAGTACGCCCCGAACGACGGCATCGTCGTCGAGGTAGTAGACGACGCCTTCCTTGCCCACCGACTTCCAGTCCTCGACGACGCTCAGCGTCGTGGACACCGTGCCGATCGCCTGATAGCCGTCGTCGTAGACATCGGAGTAGAAGTACGGGGTGTAGCTGTAGGGATCTGCGGCACCGGCCATATTGCGTCCTGCGGCCTTGCCCATCTCGGTCGCGTTGTCGACATGCTCGATACGACGGCGTCCGAGGATGGCATCGGGGTAGTTCGCCACGTCACCGGCGGCGTAGACGTGCTCGTCCTCGGTCCGGAGGAACTCGTCGACGATCACGCCGTCGTCGACCGACAGCCCTGCAGATTCAGCCAATTCCGTGTTGGGTCGCACGCCGAGTCCGAACACGACGCCGTCCGCCTCCACGGTCGAACCGTCGTCGAGTTGGAGTTGTACGCGCGCCGACGCCTCGGCTCCGGACACGACCCTCGTTCCCCGGCGCACGGTCACACCGTGGCCTGCGAATCCCTTGTCGAAGCCGGCAGCCAGGGTCGGCGGAAACATATGTCCCCCGAGTACGGCATCCGACGTCACCAGTGTGACCTTCACATTCTGGAGAGACAGGGCAGCTGCGATTTCGGTGCCGATGTATCCGCCGCCGACCACGGCGATGTGATCGGCGGTCTTGGTCAGCTCGCGCAGCGCCCGGTAGTCGGCGAAGGTGCGGAAGTACACCACGCGGGGGCTGGGAGCGAGTTCGATGCGCGTCGGCGTTGCACCGGTCGCCAGGAGAAGCTGTCCGTACTCGTGGTGTTCTCCGGATTCCGTGGTGACCGACGAGTCGGAGCGGTCGACCGATACGACTCGAGTTCCGGTGTGCACGTCTGCGCCGGTGTCGGAGGCCGTGTCGAGCGAGACCTGATCGCGCCCGAACTCCGGGTCGGTCCACAGCTTCTTCGACAGCGCCGGCCGCGTGTACGGCGCGTCCGGGTCGGTGCCGAGTATGCCGATGGAGCCCGTCGTGTCCTGCTCGCGGATTCCGCGAGCCGCGCTGTCCGCGACCATTCCCCCGCCGATGATCAGGTAGTCGTAACGCATCGTTCACTCCTCGAAAGTCGACGTCGTTCACTCCCCGGCTACCCGGAACAACGCGAGAAGAATCCTCGGAGCCGCTCCGTCCGGGAAACCCGCAGGTGGAGGAACCGACCGGACTGTATGCAGCATCACACCCCGAAGAGGTTGGCCCAGGCCCATCGAGTGGGCATCTTGGTCTGGGCGACGAAACATCGTTTTTACTCGGGCCGAGCTGTAACGGTTCCGGCCGACCGAACGACTCACACCTCAGGACGCGAACAAAAGGAGACGATGTGACTGTTCAGATCGATTCGCTCGCAATTGGCACCGACAACGCCGATATCGCGACAGCTGACGTCGACCAGCTCTTCGACGAAGTTTCAACGCTGGACGCCACCATCATCGACGCCATCGAGCGTCGCACCCGCCTGGCGCGCACGCTTGCTGCGGCAACGCCGGACGCCACCGAGTCGGATCAGGCATCCGATCCCTATGCAGACCTCGGCAACGACGGCCACGTCTTCTCGCGGATGCTCTCGCGCCTCGCGCAGATCACGCGATAGCCACACCCCCCTTCAGCTTCGCAGTCCGCGACCCCGTCGAGCATCCGCTCGGCGGGGTCGCGTCGTGTCTGCACATCTGCACCCGATGACTTTTCGGATCGAGAGCTGTCAGTACGAACAAGACCGCCGTTCGACGGTTCGACGCAGCAGGCTCTTCCAGAAAAGGTGTGTATTCATGTCCCGTTCGCTGTTCGCCAACATGCCCGTCCGCGACGTCGTCGCAACCCGCACATTCTTCGAGGGTCTCGGATTCCAGTTCAACGATATGTTCAGCGACGAGAATTGTGCATCGATGGTCGTCAGCGATCAGGCGACCGTGATGTTCCTGGCCACCTCGCGATTCGAGGACTTCATCTCGGACTCGATCTGCGACACTGGCTCGGCCCGGGAGGTACTGATGTGCGTCTCTGCCGACAGCCGCGAGGAAGTCGACTCGCTCACCGACGCGGCGATCGCCGCGGGTGGGTCGAAGTGGATGGAGCCCCAGGATCACGGGTTCATGTACGGCCGGGCGTTCCGAGATCTCGACGACCACGTCTGGGAAGTGATGTGGATGGATCCGTCGGCAGTCTCGCAGGGCTGACCGAACGTTCGACTAGAGGCGGTCGGGCAAACCGAATCGATCGAACAGCGTCAGATCGAAGAAGCAGGTCACGTGCCCGACCCCTCTGGCATCGACATCGAGAACGTGCAACTGGAACGCGCGGTGCACACCGTCCTCGGCCAGCATGTAGAGCCCGTATGCGGGTTGACCGTTGGCAGAGGTGGCCACCATCCGCATGTCGCCTGCCCCGTTTGCGGGGCAGTTGTTCCGGATGAGAGATCCGATCGTCTCGCCACCCTGGTACCACCCGACGAATGGCGGCATTTCCCACACTGCGTCCGAGGTGAACAGCGTGACCAGTCGGTCGATGTCGTAACTCTCGAAACACTCCACGTACTGGGTGAGAAGTTCCTGTAATTCCGCGGATTCGATGGGCTCGACGTTGTCGAGCTCGGGCGCGATCTCGTCGAGCCGCTCCCGCGCTCGCTGCAGCAGGCTGTTCACTGCTGTCGTCGTCGTGGCGAGAACCTCGGCTACCTCCGATGCTTTCCACTGCAACACTTCGCGCATCAGCAGCACCGCGCGTTGCCGTGACGACAGATGTTGCAGCGAGGCGACGAAGGCGAGCCGCACGGATTCCTTCTCCACCACGATCGATGCCGGATCACTCGCATCCGCCAGTTCGGAATCGGCGATCGGCTCTAGCCACGGAATCTCGTTGTTCTGCACCAGTTCGTCGGTGGGGCCGGAACTCGGTGCACCCAAGCCTGTCGGCAAGGGACGCTTCGCCCGGCCGTCCAGAGCGGTCAGACAGGTGTTGGTTGCAATTCGGTACAGCCATGTGCGCAGGGACGAACGGCCCTCGTATTTGGCGTAACCCCGCCACGCGCGAATGTACGTCTCCTGCAACAGGTCCTCGGCATCGTGGATCGACCCGGTCATGCGGTAGCAGTGCGCGAGTAACTCGCGACGAAAGGGATCGAACTTCTCGACGAAGTCGTCCTTCTGTTCCGAGGCCACGGTCATGCGGTAGAGCGTAAACCGGACGCAGTCGCGCCACAGCTCGAACGCGCGCCGTCGAGAGGATTGCCGACACTTCTGCGTTAACCTCGGCATCGTGACATCGGCAACGAGTATCGACGACTTGGTCGAAGAGCTGTACCTGCAGCGTCGTCGAGCGTGGGAAGCCGCTCTCGTCACGGCGCAGAACTTCCTCGAAACCATCGCCGACGAGATTCTCGAGGACGTCGATCGAGACCGACTCAATGCGCAGACTGCACGCATCAAGGACCCGGGCAGATCGGCCGACAAACTGCGCCGCTACCTGTCCGAGGGCCGCATCGCCGAGCCGACCGACGCCGATGCCGTCGCCGAGGCGTTGCCCGATCTCGTCGGCGTCAAGGTGCTGTGCAAGACCCCGCGCGATCAGCTGACGTTCGTCGCTGCGCTCGAGCGTGCGTGCAACGACCCGGAATGCTCCGTGCGGTTCGCACAACCACCCACCGATTACGTCGCCTTTCCCAAGCCGAGTGGCTACCGCGCGTATCACGCCGTGCTCGTCGTTCGAGTGGCCACGCATCAGGGCGATCTCGACGTGAAGGTGGAGGTTCAGGTCAAGACGCGCCTGCAGGACGCCTGGGGCGAGCTGACCCACGAGGACATGTACAAGCCCGGTGAGGCACTCAAGCCGACCAAGAAGCACACCGACTACGCCGCGCACATGGCCCACCTGCTCGATCAGGTGGATGCGATGGCCGACGATCTGGCCGCGCAGCTCGACTCGTTGACGGCCGCATCGAAGGACGGGGGCGTGCTTGCGGCCGCCCCGATTCCGAAGGATCCGGATTTCATCAGCGCCAGGGTCACCCGCACCGGTCCGCGCTACGCACTCGCCGTCGGACCCGACGGCCGTAGAGGCCTCGTTCCCGCACGATCGGTCAAGGCAGTCATCGGCTCGACCGACCGGATCGCCGTCAACGACTACCTCGAGGTGGGCGACTTCATCGACGTGGTGGTGGAAGATTCCGAGGACGCGCTCTACTACCACCTCACCTCGCAGCCGCCACGACGCAAGCCCGCGAAGAAGCGCAAGCGCTGACCTGGAGTTCTCAGCAACGTCTCACGTCGGTCCGGTAGACATGCCTTCTCGTGACCACTACCGAGAAATCCACGGTCGTCACCGATGCCGACAGTGTCGACACCGCGACCGACAGAACAGCCACCGACAGAACCGCGACCACGGACCGGCGCGCAAGATTCCGCTCCGCCGCGACTCTGGTGCCTGCCGTCTCGTTCGCCGTGCTGGCGACGCTGTACGCGGTGATGTCCGTCCTCGGCCATCGCCAGCTCCGTACATCCGGATTCGACCTGGGCATATTCGTTCAGCAGATCGCGTCGTACTCGCAGTTCCAGGCACCGACATCGGACCTGCTCGGCACCGGCTACAACACGCTGGGTGACCACTTCTCGCCCATCACCGCGTTGCTGGGACCTGTCTACCGGCTGTTCCCGCACGCCGAGACGCTGCTGATCGCGCAAGCCGTGTTGTTCGCGCTTGCCGTGATGCCGATCAGCCGACTGGCGGTACAGAGATTCGGCACGATCGTCGGCATCGTGACGGCCGCGGCGTTCGGACTCTCCTGGGGCGTGCAGGCCGCGTTGAACTTCGACTTCCACGAGGTGGCGTTCGCGATGCCTCTGCTGGCCATGTCGATGGTCGCGCTGGTCGATCGGCGCTGGCTGCCGGCCCTTGCCTGGGCTCTACCCCTCGTGTTCGTCAAGGAGGACATGGGCCTGACGGTGATCGTCATCGGGGCATTGGTTGCGCTGTGGACGAGCGGCCGAACGCGCATCCTCGGGGCGCTGACTGCTGTATGGGGACTGACCTGGGTGGTTCTCGCGGTCAAGGTGATCGTCCCGGCCCTCAGCTCGGACAACTCGTACGACCAGGGCTCGAAGCTGCCTCCCCTGGGAGAAGGCATAGCCGACACCGCACACGGGCTGGTTGCCGGCGATTCACGGGCGGCCACCGCCTTTCTGCTGCTCGCTGTCACCGGCTTCTTCGCTCTGCGCTCTCCGCTGCTCCTGATCGCCGTCCCGACGGTCGCGTGGCGCTTTCTCAGTGACAACACCAACTTCTGGAAGCCGATCTACCACTACAACGCGATCCTCATGGTCATCGTGTTCATCGCTCTGCTCGACGCATTGGCGCGTAGCCACCGGCACGGTCAGCTCACCGAACGCGGCCGAAAGCTGATCGTCGCGTTCGTGGCAGCGTTCGCGGTCGTCGCATTGCCGTTCCTGCCCATGTCACGGGTGGTGCATGCGCAGGAGTGGACGATCGATCCGCAGGCCGAGACCGCCCGAGAGATCTCCGAGTGGATTCCCGCCGGTGATCGCGTTGCGGCGTCGAACAATCTCGTGGCCCAACTCGTCGCCGACCACGACGTGTCGGTCTTTCCGCAGCGCACGACCGATTCGACCGTGCCGGATTGGATCGTCGTGAACCGCGAACGGCCCGCGGGGTGGCCGACGGACGAGACCGGCGATCGTCAGGCGATCAGCCGGGCGCTGGCGAGCGGATACGACGTCGTCTTCTCCGTCGACGGAATCGAGGTCCTGCACCGCGAGTGAGTGGTCCCGATTAGTGTTCGAACGAGTCGACCTCCCACTCGACTCACAGAGACGACTACTGCAAGGCAGGTACAGGACATCGACGCTCGAACCGGCGATCTCGGCGCCACCAAGACCGCATCGAAGCGCTCACCGTGGAATCGGAAGAATCCCTACCGCGCGCAGATTCTGAGCAACCGACGCCTCTCCGGTCCCACGTCGGCCAAAGAAGTTCGACACTTCTCGATCGCGCTCGGCGAGAGCGGTATCGCCTACGAGGCCGGTGACGGATTCGGCGTGAAGCCCGTCAACGACGCGGCGCTGGTCTCGGCCGTGATCGAGCGTCTGGGTGTGCCTGCCGACACCGCGGTCCACACGAAGTCGGGCGAGATCACCTTGGCCGATGCCTTGACCACGGACTACGAGATCGGCATCCCGCCCATGGATCTGATCGAGGCCGTGGCCGAACGCGCCGGTGACGCCGAGCTCGATCACGTTCTGCAGAACGGCGACCGCGCGTCGTTCGACGCCTGGACCTGGGGTCGCGACGTCGTGGACGTTCTCGATCTCGATCGGTCGGGAGCCTTCGATCCGGCCGAATTCCTCGGGTTGCTGCGTCCTCTGCAACACCGGGTCTACTCGATTTCGTCGTCACCGATCGCGCACGAGGGCACCGTTCATCTGACCGTCTCGACGGTCCGATACCGGTCGGCCGAGCGTGATCGCGGTGGCGTCTGCTCGACGTATCTGGCCGATCGCGTCGAGGACGGACAGCAGGCCGGAGTGTTCCTGTCCGCCAACAAGTCGTTCCGCCTCCCCCCGGACGACACCCCGATCATCATGATCGGGCCGGGAACCGGAGTGGCACCCTTCCGAGCATTTCTGCACGAGCGGCACGCACGCGGAGCCGCAGGCGAGAACTGGCTGTTCTTCGGCGATCAGCATCGAACGAGCGACTTCCTCTACGAGGACGAACTCACCGAGTTCGAGCGCAGCGGTCTGTTGACGCGACTCGATCTGGCGTTCTCCCGTGACCAGCACGAGAAGATCTACGTGCAGCACCGCATGTGTGAGGCCGGAAAGCAGCTGTACGGGTGGCTCGAAGCGGGCGCGCACCTGTACGTGTGCGGCGATGCGACGCGCATGGCCAAGGGCGTCGACGAGGCACTGCACGAGATCGTCGCCGAACATGGTGGCCGCTCCCCCGACGCCGCCGAGGACTACGTCAACGACCTCAAGCAATCCAAGCGCTATCTGCGCGACGTGTACTGACTCGGGTTCTTGTCGGACCCTCTCGCTACGGTCTCGGATACAGGCATCAGTTCTCGTCCGAGAAGAGGGTTTGCATCGTGACCGCATTGCAGAACGGCCATTTCGACTCCACCACCGCGCTCGCGTGGGCCACGTTCACCGAGAATCTGCATGCTCGTCTTCGGACCTTGCCGAGGGGCGACTACATCACGGTTTCCGCCGCTCAGGCGAGCCCGGGCGAGCGTGGGTTGCGCCCGTACATCGATGTGGCGGCGACGGACCGCGGCGTGCTGGTGTCGGTGGCAGCGCTGCCGTCACTGCTGTACCCGGATGCCCCGGACACGACGGCCATGGATGTGCAGCTACTCGACTGCGGATGGCTGGATCGAGGCAAGCCGGTCGCAGACGGGTCGATCATCGATCTCACACGAACCGACACCCGAGCAGATGCGGCGCTCGTCGCGGAGATGATCACTCGCGTGTTCCGAGAGATCTGGAACGTCCCGCATCCGTCGTTCCTGAGCGTGTGGAGCGTGGCGGCCGACGGTGCATCATCGGGGCCGGTCGACCTGCAACGCGGGATCGTCGGTCGCACGACCGGCGCCGCGACCGAGAGTCCGTCGGAGTCGTCCGACGACGTTCCTGCCGAGCTGACGGCACTGCAGACGCTGTGCCAGTTGATCGGTCGGCGCGTCGATGCGCACACCGTTCGATCGGTGTGCGCCGACGGCGATCTCGACGCGTTGAAAGCGCGAGCAGTCTCGCTGCATCGATCGGCCGCTGTTCGGGCCCGCCCCGACGACGCGAGTGCGGAGCACTCGGTCGCGGTATGGAAGAACCTTGCCCGCACCTGGCTGCTGGTCGCGCACAGCATGGACGCCGTGACGAGGGCAGACCGGCATGCGTGCCGGTGACGAAGAGGATCCGACGAACTACAGGATCTTTCGGCGCAGGCCGCTCGCCCGCAGCACCTGACGTTCGACGCCCGCGCGGATGGCCTCTTCGGTACCGATCACCCGTACGTGCGATCGTGCACGAGTAATGGCGGTGTACAGCAGTTCTCGGGTCAACAGCGTCGATGCCTCAGCGGGCAGCAGAACCGACACGGTGTCGTACTGACTGCCTTGACTGCGGTGGATCGTCATTGCGTACACGGTGTGTACCGAGGAGAGCACATTCGGGTGAATCAAGACGTGGCCACGACCTCGCGGAAACGCCGCCATCGGAGTTCCGTTGTCTCCCAACACCACAACGCCGGTGTCCCCGTTGTAGATCCTCGCCTCGTGGTCGTTGGCCGTCACCAACAACGGCTGTCCGGGGTACCAGAGCGAGGGGTCGAGAAACGTTCCGCTGCCTTCTCCCACCCACTCCATCGCCTGCCGGTCCCACCGCGAGACCCCCCATCGACCCTCGCGGTGAGCGCACAGGAGGCGATGTTTCTCGAGCCCGAGCAGTGCTGCGGTGGCATCTCCTCGTACGGCGGCGGCGGTGACCTCGGCGGCGGTGTCGATCACGTCGGAACGCAGGGCGTCGACGTCGTCGGGGCTCTGGAACGAAATCTCCTCCGCGCCGGACTCGAGCAGCGCCATCACGTCGTCGCCCCGGCCGTCTCGCACGGCCACGGCCAGGCGAGCGATGGCTCCGCCGAACCGTCGGCCACGACTGAGCCGAACGACGCCGCCGCGCAGTCGGTCTCGCTCGAATGCGCTCAGAGCGGCTTCCGCGGGATCCTCGGCTGCGGCGAAGTCCACGTCGACGAGCTGCGCCAGAACCGGGTTCTCGATGCCGGTGACCGGCCTGGCCACCAGATCTGCCAGCACTGCGCCTGCGTCGACCGACGTCAGCTGATCCGGGTCTCCCACGAGAATCAACCGAGACTCCGGACGCACGGCTTCCAGTAGCCGACACATCATCGTCAGAGACACCATCGAGGTTTCGTCGACGACGATGACGTCGTACGGCAGTCGGTTCTCGGCGTCGTGCCGAAACCTCGTCTTGCTACCGGGCTTCCATCCCAGAAGTCGGTGCAGCGTCATCGCTTTCAGGTCTGCTGGAAGTCCGAGGAGCCCGGCTTGTTCGGACACGGACTCCTGCAACCGGGCTGCGGCCTTGCCGGTGGGTGCGGCGAGCCCGATCCGCAGATCGCTTCCGTGTTCGCGGACGAGAAGCGCCAGAATTCTCGCTACCGTATGGGTCTTTCCGGTTCCCGGTCCGCCTGCGATGACCGTGGTCCACTGCGTCGCCGCCAGCGCTGCCGCTATTCGCTGTCGATCGGGAGCGGCCGTCGGTGCGCCAGATTCGTCCACGAACAGCGCGGCCAGCGCGTCGCGGATCTCGTCTGCATCGGCGGCCGGGTGGGATTGCGAACGCACGTCGAGGAGATCTCGAACGGTGCTCTCCTGCAAATGGTATCGGTCCAGGTACAGCAGCTCACCCTGATCGGTGTCGACCAATTTCAGCGGTCTCAACGGTCCATTCGGACTGCCGAGCACCAATGGACTCACCCTCAGTTCTCGGAGCACGTCGTCGAGCTCCGGCCACGGAAGTGCGCTCGGATCGACGTCCGAATCCTCGTCGACGGTGACGTCTCGCAGGCGTCGCAGATCCAGGCACACCGAGCCCGATCGCACCGAGCGCACCGTCAGAGCAGTGGCGAGCAGTACATGCTCCGACGACTCCCAGGCAAGGGCACCGAGGCGCAAGGCCACGTGCACGTCGGATGCCGACAGCACACCCACGTCGTTGAAGGTGCGCAGGATTCCACTGCCGCGCAGCGCAATCGAGACTCCGGTCATCGGGTCACCCTCCCCGCGAGCAGGTCCGACAGCTCGACCACCAGAGCTGCGGGCGGATTCCAGTCGAACACCCCGCACCCGGCGGGGGTCTGCGGTCCGACCATGCCCCGCACGAACAGGTACCGGATGCCGCCGAGGTGTAGCTGCGGGTCGTAGTTCGATTGACGCCATCGCAGATATCGATGCAGCGCAACGGCATACAGGATTGCCTGCAGCGGATAATGCGAGCGGATCATTTCCTGGGCCATCTTCTCGCGCGTGAAGTTGCCGGTGGTCAGATCGCCTCTGGCGATTCGATTCGTCTTGTAGTCCACCACGACGTACCGCGGTCCGGATACGCGAAGAACCGAGTCGATACTTCCGGTGAGGAACCCGCGCAGTGGTGTCGCCTCCAGATCGTCGAGCAGATCTGCATAGGACGCGAGCACGTCCGCGGGATCGAGGTGGTGTCGCAACAGCCGCGCCACGGACTTCAACGTGACCGTGTCCGCCACCGGATCGTCTCCGCCGGCCAAGGGCAGCTCGAAGTCGAGTTCGGCCAGGTGGTCGGAGGGCGCTACGTCGGCCAGCGTCCCGAATCCCAATGGTGTCTGCATCACCGGCAGAAGCGCTTGTGCCAATGCCACCGGATCGACCTCCGCCATCCGCGACGCGACCGCGGCAGCGCAGCGGCGCTCGAGTTCCTCGAGCAGATCGGGTGCGGACGTGTCGACGTGTTCGAGTGCCTCGTGGACGAGCGTTCCGAACGCCGCGCCGGCAGGCATGCCGTTCATCGGTGACCCGATTCCGTCCAGCTGTTCGTCGATGTACTCGCGTCCTGGGTATTCGGCGCCCACCGACGTGTCGGCGGGCTCGTCCGTCTTCTCGGGATGCTCGGCCTCGCTGGTCACTCCAACCTCGGGCCGGCCGGGCGCGGCGTCGTGAGCGTGAGCTGTCAACGCGGAGTACGACGTTCGACGCCACAGGAGGTCGAGGGTTCGATCGAATCGTGCGGCCGCGACGTCGAGGTGCGGTTGCTCGGGACGAATCCAGTGTGCGGTGGACGGCTCACCGGGTCCCACCGGTTCGACCGAGATGAGGTCGGCTGCCGACCCGACCCAGGATTGGAGCCGGTTCGCAGTCGTCGCGTCGTCGAGAACCTTGTAGGACGGCTCCGGCAGAGCAATTCCGGGGATTCGTCCGAACAGCATGCGGTGCAGCGAGGACGTCGCGGTGTTGCGGCCCGGTGCCCACCACAGCACGATCCGGCTCTCGGCGCGGGTGAGACCGACGTAGAGCAGTCGCAGTTCCTCGCCTGCTTCCTCCTGGTCGTTGAGAATCTTCCTGGCCGCGTAGCCCGTTCCGGACGGTCCGCCGACGTCTCGGATCCGCTTGCCGTTCTCGTGCAGCAACAGCGTCGACGGCTTGCTGAAGTACAACGTGTCCCAGGCGTAGGGCAGATAGACGACCGGGAATTCGAGCCCTTTGCTGCCGTGTGTCGTCATGATCTGCACTGCTGCGGAATCACTGTCGAGTCGTCGACTGCGGTCGGTCGACCCGCCCGCTGCCGGTTCCTTGATGCGGTCGGTCAGCCAGCGAGTGAGGGCGGTGATTCCGTAGGACTCGGATACCGCTGCGCGATTGAGCAATTGGGCGATGTGCCGCAGATCGGTCATCGTGCGCTCACCGGCTTCGACCGCGAGCAACCGGGCATCGAGTCCGGACTGGGCCGACACCCGCTCGAAGACTGCCGCGAACCCGGCCTCGTCGAACAGCACCGAATACTCGCGCAGCCGACTGCTGACCTGGGACAGCGCGTCCTCGGCCCCGGAGTCGAGCTGCGCTGCGGTCCACCCGAGCAGCGGAGTCAACGCGGCGAGACGTACGCGATCGGTGCGATGAGGTTGCTCGATGGCCTGCAGCAACCACAGCCAGTGTCGGGCACTCTCGGTGCCGAACACGCTGGTGCTGCTCGACACGACGGACGGGACCCCGACCGCGTCGAGTGCGTCCCGAATCAAGGCCACCTGCTTGGTCGTTCGGGTCAACACGGCAATGTCTCGCGGTTCGATCACCCGAGGGCCATCCGGTCGCTCGATCACGGCATGTCCGGACAACAGCTCGACGATGTCCGCCGCAACGTCAGCTGCAACCCGGGATCGGAGTCGGTCGACTGCCGGAAAACCCTGCCGCAGTGGACCGGCGCCGGTTCGCGGCAGATAGCGCAACCGCAAAGGCGGATGTCCGACCATGCGTGAGAGAGGGTTTCGAGGTTCGACTCGGTGCACCACGATGTCCTCGTGACCGAGGGCCGCACCGCCGTACAGATGATGCAGGGCGTCGAGCAACCCCGAATCACTACGCCAGTTGGCAGTGAGCTCGTAGAGATGGTCCGCGGTCTGCACCGCGTCGAGGTAACTCAGCACCTCGGCTCCGCGGAACGCGTAGATGGCCTGCTTCGGATCGCCGACGAGGATGAGCGTCGTGAAGCCGTGAAACGCCCGCCGCAGAATGTCCCACTGCATGGGGTCGGTGTCCTGGAACTCATCGATCAACACGACGCGGAATCGGTCTCGCACTCGCGCGCAGGCGGCCTCGCCGTGGACGGGGTCGGACAACACCGAATGCAGAAGTCCCAGAAGATCGTTGTAGTCACGCAGCCCGAGCAGGCGTTTGCGACGTTCGATCTCACGGCGCGCTTCCCGGGCGAACCGCACACGAAGTGCGGGCTCGCGGTTGTCGTCGTCCTGGTCCTCGGTGTCGGGATACAGAATCGACTGTTGGTCACCCACGGCCGCCAACGCCAACTGCTGAGCGTCCCGCCTGCTGAATGCCGGTGCCTCGTCGTCACCGCTGAACATCTGCAGATACAGGTCGTCCACGACCTGTTCGAGTAGGTCCGAGACCGATTCGACGAACGCCGATTCCGGTTCGCGCTCGCCTGCGATGCCGAGCCCGTCGAGCATGCGCTGACAGAAACTGTGCGTGGTGACGATGGTTCCGGCGTCGAAGTCCGACAGTGCCCGACGCAACCGTCGACGCCGCCGGTCCACCTCGGCGTCGTCGACTGCGGCCAGAAACGCCACGAGTGGATCCGGAGATACCCGAGCGGCGTCCGGGTCTGCCAGGTCCCGGGCGATCGACGCGAACCTGCTTCGGGTGCGATCACGCAGTTCCTGGGTCGCGGCCCGACTGAACGTCACCAGCAGCAGGTCCGAGATCTCGGCGATCCCTTCGGCGATGTATCGCGCGGCCAACCCCACGATCGCGTACGTCTTGCCGGTCCCGGCGCTGGCTTCGAGGACGGTCGTTCCGGTCGGCATCGGACCGAGCAGGTCGAATCCGCGGGCGGCAGTCATGCGTTCCCCATGTTCTCGGCGGTCAGCAACGGGTCCCACAGTGTTCGAGCGAGAATCCCGAAGCGGCTCTTCTCGTTCGTCGGCTCCGTCTCGTCGGCGAGCGGGGCCGCGGCGAGCAATGTCTGGAACGACAGGGTCGAACCATGGACGTACCGCAACGATCGATCGGTCCCGTCGCCGAAGTCGCCCCGCCAGGCCCACGTTGCCGAGTCGTAGCCGTCCTCGATGGATCCGCCGCCGAACCGCTTCTCCGCGTACGCCGACGCGGTACCGGTCGAGATCGGCAACGGCGACGTCATTCCACGGTCCCGCAAGTCCACCAGCTCCCTCAGGACGGCGACGGGGTCCAGCGGGCCGCTGAGCCGGGAGCGACGAGGCGGGCGCATCCCACTCGCGCGGCCGATGGTGACGGCGCTCCACTCCCCTGCTTCCGATGCCGCTACCGCCAGCAACCGCACCCACGCGGCCAGTCGATGCTTGGCGGCCAGGCGGGAGTACGAGGAGCGCGCCAGCGTGCGGCCGTGAATTCCGGTGACGGTGCCGGTCAGACGTCGTCCGTCGCCGAGATCGACCGCGACGTCGATCGTCTCGGCCGGACCCTCGTGGAAGGGAGCGGCCGCGTCGGCGATGATTCCGACGATCTGCCGGATGTCGGACATCTCCCGGCGGCCCTGATGGAACGGCGGGAGGGTGCCGCGCCGCCACTCGGCGTCGGCGAATTCTCCGATGTCCCCACCAGCGAGCACCGCGGCAAGCATCCGATCACCGATGTTCCATCGGGACAACGGATCCAGCTCGATGTCCAGGCTGTCCGCCAGGTCGTCCTCGAGTTCGGGAACGCGGAAGCCGAGCCGTTGGCGCAGAAAGGCCTGCACCGGATTCTCGACGAAGGCGATGAGTTCGGCGAGTTCGACGTCCCCGCGCTCCGCCGGAGGAAGCGCGTCGGGCAGAAACGGTGCCACCGGATCGGGCGTCCGTTGCTGGGACACCGCTCCGGCCAGGGCAACCGTGTCGAAGCTGAACGGGTGTTCGGCCTCGAAGTTGTGCGGATCGAACGGCTGCAACGGATGCCGATGTTCGACGCTTCCGCCCGCGGTCACCTCGAGCACGTCCATCAACTCGCGCAGTGGGATCGCGGGCGGCTTGGCCGAACCGTCGACGGGGTCTGCTCCGGTGTAGAACAAGAGCAGTTTTTCCTCCGCCGACATCACCGCGTCGAGGAGCAGTTGCCGATCCTCACTGCGAATATCTCGTTCACCGACGGCCGGATCGCGGGCGAGGATGTCGTCTCCGTCGATACTGCCCACTCGGGGGAACACCTCGTCGTCGAGTCCGAGCAGCACCACCACTCGGTGCGGCACCGAGCGCATCGGCACCATGGTGCACACGGTCAGCTCGCCGGTACGGAAGTTCGCTCGGGTGGGTCGGCCGGCCAGTCTGCCGGCCAGCATGGCACGCACATCCGCGAGTCGTAGCTCGGCGGTGCCGCCGTGTTCGGTGGCGTCGGCGATCTCGCGATGTGCCTGTGCCAGTTGCCATTCGTCGGCCGTTGGCACGTCGGCGAGCAGATCGAGGGCGCGCCCCAGCTGCCGCGTCCACTCGGTCACCGATGCCGGACCGGCCAGTGCGCGGAGCACCGAGGCGAGCCGATCCACCAACTCGGCGAAGCGGCCGGCGAGGGTGATGTCGTTGCTGTCGACATCGTCGAGAGGCAGCGCGAGGTCGAGGTACTCGTTCCGAGTCTCGTCCGCGGCCACTCCCAACAGGATGCGATCGAGCGCCGATTTGAAGGTGTTCTGTCGAAAACCGTTCAAGCCATAGGCTTCTCGTTGCCGAACTGTCAATCCCCAGCGAGCACCGGAGCTCGTCACCCATTCGCGCAGGCGCTCGAGATCGTCGTCGGTGAACGAGAACTTCTCCCGTACCGGACCACTCGCGGCGAAGTCCAACAGCTCGCTCGCCGTCACCCGGCCCTCCGAGAAGTCCAGCACCGTGGCGATGACGTCGAGGACGGGGTTGGTGCGACGCAGGCCCCGATCGGCCAGGCGCACCCGCAACCGGTGTCCGGGATGCACCAGCGCCGCCTGCCCGAAGTTCGCGCGGATCAGCGGCGCGTAGGTCTCGACATCCGGGCACATCACCAGCACGTCCCGTGGTTCGAGCGTCGGGTCGCCGGTGAACAGATGCAGCAACGACTCGCGCAGAACCTCCACCTGCCGAGCCGGTCCGTGGCACGCGTGAATCTGCACCGATCCGTCCACGAAGGTTGTGCCGTCGTCGAATTCGGCAGAAGGAGGCGAATCGGCGGTGATGTCCGCCTGGATTCGGCCGAGCAGGGTGTTCGCTGTTTGCGGGCCCTCGTGATGCACGGTGCGCGTCGCCACCGACGCGATGGTGGCCTGCAGTTCTCGTACGTCTCGCGACAGGCCTGCCAGCAGGGGATGCTCGACGGCCAGAGCTGTCGTGTCGTCTCGTCGGCGCGTCACCGCCGGAATTTCGGCGAGGGTGCACCACATCGACGGACTGGGATGCGGAACCCAGATGTGCACGTCGCGAGCCTGCGACAGCGCACTCAATATCTCGAGCTGATCGGTTGTCAGCCGGGTCGGACCGAACACCGACAACCGGCTCGGCAGGTCCACCGACTCCGGTGCGTCCCGGAGTCGGGCGCAGGTCTGCGGCAGGCGTTCGGCTGCGCTCGGGCTGCCGATCCGCTCCCGTATCGCGGCCCACACTCGCGGTTGCCACAGCAGGTCCTCGTCGAGATCGCCGCCGTGGCCGTCGGTGAAGCGCCCGTCGAGCCAGTCGCGCAGCATCTGGGGACGCTGAGATCCGTAGGCGCGGAACAGTTCTGCCACATGCGATGCCGTCGACCAGCGGCGTCCCGCCCGATGATCCTCGGAACCTGCACCGAGGTGCTTGAACAGCACTGCCGCCCAGGTCTCGGTGCGACACTCGTCGATCACCTCCAGCGCGGTCCAGAGAACCCGGCCCGGAGCCCAGGGATCATCGTCGGGGTCGATGTCGTCGACCGCAGCAATGGCGCGCGAGACCAACCGCGTCGGGCTCGGGAAGTCGATGTTGGCTGCGATACCGTCGCCATTCGAACCGCCCAGTGTGCTCGACAGTCGCTGCGTGAGCCACCGCTCGACGCCCTTCGCCGGGACCGACACGATCTCGGGCACGAACGGATCGGCCAGCGGTACGGACAGGATGTCGGCGAGTGCAGCCGCGAGTGTTCCGGCGCGTTCGGCGCGGTGGAGCGTCAACACCGTTGCGGTCCCCTGCCTGCTCGTATCGGTGCCCGATTTCGGGCTCGTGACGACCCTACTCGAGCCACCGACAGATTCTGCGCGATGAGTCGGGCCGTCGGATCCGGTCCATATCTGCGCAACCGAACGATACGAAGGAGAACGCGATGATCGAACATGTGCTTGCCGTGGTGGCGGTGCGCGATATCGACTCGGCACGAGAGTGGTACGAGAAGCTGTTCGACCGCCGGGCCGACAACAATCCGATGGCGAGTCTGGTGGAGTGGCGGCTGGCGTCCGCTGCGTGGCTGCAAGTGACCGTGGATCCCGAGCGGGCAGGCTCGTCGTTGTTCAACGTTGCCGTCGAAGACATCGAGGTGTTCGTCGATGCCGCTCGTTCCCGCGGAATCGACTTCGGCAATATCGTCGATGCGAACAAAGGGGTCAGACTGTCCACGGCCTCCGATCCGGACGGCAACTCCATCACTGCGATCGGCGGCTTTCGCGAGCACTACTGATCGAGCGGTTGCCGTTCTCGTACGGGATGTAACGACGAACCCCGTCGATGCGACATGGTGAACGGAAATGCGACCGACCGGTTCGAATAGAACGAGACGGTTGCTTCCGGTCTCGCGGGTGACATCTCGGCCGCGACATCGACGCCTCTCGTGACCCGAACGGACCCTCGACATGACCAGCGCCTACCCGCCACCCTTCCAGCGACCGGCACTCGAGCCACTGACGCCTCGCCGACCCCTGTTCGGAAAGGTATTCGCTTGGGGCGCAATTGTTTTCGGTGCATTCTTTCTGATCGGGGCAGTGTTCTCGTTCGAGTTCGGAGCGCTACTCGTCGGAGCGTTGCTGGTCGGCAGCGGAGTCGTGTACCTGCGCTCGTCACCCGCGCGGGGCCGCAAGGTCTGGGCCGTACCTGCCATCGCCATCCTCCCCGCACTGTTCGTGATGGGGCTGACCACCACGACCGAGCCCGAGACCACGACCGCCATCGCACCGGTCGCGGCCGTGCCTGCGTTGCCGACCGTCACGACGACCACCGCGCCGCCGTCGACAACCACACCGGCCCCGACCACCACCACCGCAGCCCCGACGACCGAAACAGTGGCGGCCATCGTCGAGATACCGACGACGACGGAATACGTCCCGCTGCCCGAGCCCGCGTACATCCCGGAGCCCGTCTACACGCCGGAGCCGGTGTACACACCCGAGCCCGTCTACACCGCCCCCGCGCCGTTGGCCGCAGTGCCGTCCGCTGTCTCGTACGCCAATTGCGATGCGGTCCGTGCGGCGGGTGCAGCCCCGATCTACGCCGGGGATCCGGGTTACAGCACCAAGCTGGACCGGGACAAGGATGGCGTCGGCTGCGAGAACTGACCAGTCACCCCACCAACCGCCGCGTCAGGCTCGCGACTTCGCGGGAGTAGGCGACCAGCATGACGAGGTCGACCGACGGCCGGGCAGCTTCGACTGCCACGACCTGCTGGGTGACTGCATCGTGCATCGGCCATCCGTAGGAGCCACCGGAAATCAGGGGAAACGCGATGGACTTCAGGTTCATCGACGCTGCCAGCGCCAGACTTCGGGCATAACAGAGTCGCAGCAGCTCAGATCTGTCCTCGTGCGGGGAGTAGCGCGGGCCGACGGTGTGGATGACATGGCCTGCTCGAAGTCGGCCCGCGGTCGTGGCGACGGCTGCGCCGATGTCGAGGCCGTGGGGCAGGGTGGTGGCCCGGAGAGCCTTGCATTCTGCGAGGATCTCCGGCCCGCCGGCTCGGTGGATGGCACCGTCCACTCTCCCGCCGCCGAGCAATCGCGTATTGGCGGCATTGACGATCGCATCTGCGGCCACGTCCGTGATATCGCCCTGCACGACGTCGATGATCGTCATGAAAGCCCTTTCTTTGCAATGATGTTCGAGGTGATTCGGTCGAGATCGTCGGCGCGCAACCCTGGGTAGCCGTGGACGATGTCGCGCCATTCGCTCGGCACCGCCGATGCGCCCCAACGCGCTCCGAGGAGTCCTCCGGCTATGGCCGCCGTGGTGTCGGTATCACCGCCGGCGCGGACACACAGTTCGAGAGCGGCAGGCAGTGGCCGCTCCGCGTCGGCAGATCGATGGATTGCCCACCACGCCGTCTGCAGAGCGTGGACCACCCAGCCGTTGTTCGGGAAATCGGACGGCTGCCCCTCCTGCGCCTGACGAAGCAGGGGCTGCCAGAACTCGCGGACGTCGGCCTCGGCCTCGTTCAGAAATTCGCACACCCCGCCGTACGTACCGTGACGAACCGCGAATCGAATTGCGTGACTCCACATTCGGCACGCTTGACCGGCGCGGGGGTCGGCGTGGGTGAGGGCACTGATCCGCTCCGCTGCATCTCGGCATCCAGCCGGGTCGTCGAGGTAGGCCAAGGCAATCGGTGCCGTTCGCATCAATGATCCGTTGCCGCCGGTTCTCCCTGCCAACGACGCCGCCACCGCAGTCATGTCGGCACCACTGCTCTCGCAGCGGTCGCGCAGTGGTGCCGACATGACTGCGCGACCGCTGCGAGAGCACGAGCCGGGTCTGATTTCCCACATCCGGAGGGTCCTGGTCGAACCAGTCGCGAAACTGCTCGGCGACCTCGTCCACGTCACCGCCCTGCTCGAGTGCACGCGCGACGCAGAGCGCCATCGAGGTGTCGTCGGTCCATTCCCCCCGGGGCCCAGTCGAATGCACCGCCGCCGATCATGGCGATGGCCGTTTCGTTCGAGGGATATCCGAATTCGTATCCTGCGCCCAACGCGTCGCCCACGGCAGTTCCGAGCAGAACGCCCCGCGCCCGATCCTGCTCGATGACTGTCAGTTCCACGACTCCCCCTTAGATCGATGTTGCGCTAACCATAGATCAGATTCGCGCTAAGATGCAAGACATGACGTGGCGAGACCGAGACGGCAACACTCTGACCGACTATCCACGCCCCTCCGTAGCAGTCGATGTCGCAGTACTGACCGCCCGCGAGCGTCGACTGCAGGTAGTCGTCGTTCCGTCGGAGCGCGGCCCTGCGCTACCGGGCACGTTCCTTCGACCGTCGGAGACTCTCGCCGACGCGGCAGACCGCGCGTTGAGGACGAAGGCAGACCTGACCGATCTCACTTTCCATCAGTTGAGGATGTTCGACGGCCCCGACCGCGACGACCGCGGATGGGTACTGTCCATGGCGCACAGCGCTGCGATAGCGGCTCGATCGCTTTCTCCCACAACCGTTTCGATGCCGATCGAGGACTCCAGGCCGGTGTCACCGATGGCCTTCGACCACGGCGACATGGTGTCCGAAGCAGTTCGCGACCTCCGTGATCGTTACGCGCACGAGGTCGATCCAGCACTGTTGACGGACGCGGAATTCACCCTCCTCGAACTTCGCGAGCTGTACGAGATCGTGTTCGACCGCCCTCTACCGAAAGACACGTTCCGACGCCACGTACTGGGGTCACTACAGGGGACAGGCACCACCTCGACTGCAGGCGGCGGCCGCCCCGCAGAGCTGTATCGCCGTGCATCGAATCCAGCCCTTCCTGCGTCTGCGGGCTCGTTCCTTCTTCGCTGAGGGCACGGATCGACGAAACCGGACATGCCAACAGATAAGCTGGGCGTCATGGGATCGAAGCGGCCTGCCAACCGCGGACAGAAACGTGCAGAAAAGACCAAGGCCCGGCAACGGCGTCACCAGCAATCCCGACCGGCCCCGACCGGTGCCGTCACCGAACGCATCGCCGATCTGATCGACGGTTTCGTCGAATGGCTCGACGAGAGCGAGATGTCGGAACAATCGGAAGCGATCTCCCGGCTCGTGTCGTCGACACTGACCCAACTTGCCGGTGCTCGTCAGGGCTTCTCCCCCAGCGCCTGGCTTCCCGCCGATGCACATCTGCTGGTCGATGCGGCCGAACGCATCCTGCAGGAGGAATCCGACACTGCGGAGGACACCGCGGTCAATCTCGTTCTCACCTCGCTGCAGTACCTGACATTCCTCGATGAAACCGACCTCTGGGACGGCAGCCCCGAGGACTACGCGCACTGCATGGAGGATCTCTCGGACTTCCTCGAGGGCGACGAGCCCGACATGCTCGACGCCGACGACATCGACCTGCCCGATGTTTCCCTGGCCCAGGAACTCGCCGCGATCTCGGCGCTGCCGCTGCTGCCTGCCCTCGACGACATCGTCGCGCGCGTCGCCGATGGATTGGCGGTGGGCGACAACGCGGATCTGCAGCGCGCCGTCGGCTCGGCCCCGCTCGATCCCGCCCGGCTCGATGCGGGTGCCGCGGCCGACTACTGGTCGACAGCCATCGCCACCGAATTGATTCGCATCGACGGAGACACCGCCAGGCCGGGAGACAATGCGCATTCGCTGGCCGGCCGTGGCGCCGAGACCGTGCACGAGCTGGTGGCCGAGCACGTGCGCGTGCAGCTGTCGGGAGATGCCGACGACCCCGATGTGTCACGGTCGCTGGCCAACACCTTCGCCGTGCAGACGCTCTTGGCCGCGATGACCGACGAGCTGCCGATCAACAACGAGGGTGAGGACTACGCCGAGCTCGAAGGTGAGGATCTGCGTACGGCGCAGCTGATCGACCACCGCGTTCGATCCCTCATCGAGCAGGGCATCCTCGTCAGGATCGAGGAGGTACTCGCCGTTCCGCACGCGTTGCGCCCGGCGGTGCTGGACGGTGTGGCCGAGGCGCAGCCGTTCGGTGTGATCGACGAGGAGTCGCAGGACGACCCGCTCTACGGCTCGGTCGGGGATCCGGCGTCGTCGTGACAGCCCCCGCGAGCGCCGAGACCGTGTCGGTGGTCGCCGCTAGCGTCACCGACTGTGCGTTACGTCAACGCGATCTGGGTAAGGAGCCGACATGAGCGATTCACTCGAGTTCGACTTCGACGTCGACGCTGCCTGGATGCAGTTTCAGCGCAAGCTCGGCGACTACGTCTGCGCGATGCGCGACGGTGATGCGCTGGTGATCGAGTCGCGATACGACACCACCGACGGCGTGCCGGACACCGCCGCCTGCGTGCAGTTCTACGCCTGGGATCTCGACATGGTCCGCTGCGAAATTCCGGCGAACGAGCACCTGCACAGTAGCCGCGAGATCACCGATGAGCAGCGAGAAGCGCTGAGCCAGTTGGGATTTCGCGCGACAGTCGATTCCGAACCCACGGCACCGCACGTGGACCGCAATCGCTCGTGGTCCGATGATCTGGCGAAGAAGACCGTGGCGGTGTTCCGCGACATCTGGGGCCTGCCCCACCCGTCCTTCCTTGGCTCACGCGCCACCGGTCGGTACGACGTCCCGAGTTTCGACGCCTCCGCGCCCGAGGCCGATACGACCGTCGTCCCATTGTGTGTGCAACCGAAGGGCAAGGAACACCTACAGCAACTCGTCGATCGCGCCCTCGAACCATGGTTCGGTTTTCCGCCGGACCACGATCCGGACGGTGACATCCCCCTACGGTTCGTGAACGGCACCGCGTACGTGTCGGTCAAACCCACCGAACCTGTCGTCGAGATCAATTCGACGCTGGTGCACGCCGTGTCGGGGCGAACCCGCGCAGCCGAGTTGCTGGTCGATCTCAATCTGCAGCTTCCCGACGTGATGCTGCACCTGGTTCAGGACTGCATCGTCGCGCAGGTGCGGGTGAGCGGGTCACCCTTCGTCGCGGATCACCTGCTGTGGGCAGTGCGAATGCTCAGTCACGTTTGGGAGCAGGTCGACGAGAAATTCGCCGAGGATTTCGGCGGCGCACTCGGGGAACCGACGCCGCCGCCGATCGACACGGACGACTTTCCGGCCGGACTGCTCGAATTGGTCGAGCTCGTCGATCGGTCCGAGGAATCCCTGGACCTCGACACCGTCCTCGGATGTTGCTCCTCCGATCGCGATGTCGTCGTCTCCTACCTGCGCATCAGCGCGGAGCAGGAGGCGTCGTGGCGCGGTATGGCGGTCGCTGCAGATCTCGGCGACGAGCACTGCGACGTCGACGAGGCAGATCGAGAGGCCGGCAAGTGGGGCCGCGCCGTGGCTGCTCTGCGAGAGGTACTGCGCAGCACACCCGACCAGGTCACGCCGGTGGTCGATCCGTCGGCGATCCAGTTGCAGCTGTTCGAGACCGACGAGGTGGCAGAGGTATCCGACGAGCGTTCGGACGAACAGTAGACGTCAGCCGAACAGGATTTTTCCCACGCGCTTCCCTTTCGTGTTAACTGGGGTTACATTAACTCTATGTTCGCACCTCGTTTGGAGAAGCCATGACACTGACGACAGGCACGACGTCCGTTTCGGTCGACACCGACGCCACGGACGAACAGCAGTACATCGAGACACTCACCCTGCTGTCCGAGGGTTCTGTGCACAAGCACTTCGATCCGTACGTCGACATCGACTGGGAGTCCGAGAAGTTCGCGGTGCCCGCGAACGATCCCCGCTGGGTACTCCCTGCCAAGACGGACCCGATCGGTGGCCACGCCTGGTACCGAGCACTTCCGCTCGACAAGCAGATCGAGATCGGCATGTGGCGTCAGGCCAATGTCGCCAAGGTCGGCCTTCAGTTCGAGAACATCCTGATCCGCGGCATGATGCAGTACGTCTTCTCGCTGCCCAACGGCTCCGCCGAGGCACGCTACTGCACCCACGAATCCATCGAAGAGTGCAACCACACCCTGATGTTCCAGGAGATGGTCAACCGCGTCGATTCCGACGCCCCAGGCATGAGCCGGCCCATGAAGATGCTCTCGCCGTTCATCCCCCTGTTTGCCACGCTCCTACCCGAGTTGTTCTTCGTCGGCGTTCTCGCAGGCGAGGAGCCGATCGATCACATTCAGAAGTCCGTCCTGCGGTCCGGTGAAGAAATCCACCCGATCATGCAGAGCGTCATGGCGATTCACGTAGCCGAGGAAGCGCGGCACATCTCCTTCGCGCATCAGTTGCTGCGTCGTCGCGTTCCCAAGATGTCCAAGGCCGGGCGCTTCCTGCTCTCGCTGGCCTTCCCGGTCACGATGCGCATCCTGTGCGACGTCATCGTCATTCCGCCGAAGAAGTTCTGGACGAAGTTCGACATCCCGAAGCAGGTGAAGAAGGACCTGTTCTGGGGCACCGAGGAATCCCAGCACGCGTTGCAGGATTACTTCGGAGATGTGCGCATGCTGGCCACCGACACCGGGATGATGAATCGCGCCGCTCGCCTGATGTGGAAGCTGTGCGGAATCGACGGCAAGGCCTCACGTTTCCGTAGCGAGCCCGACCGCAGCTCCAGCCAGTTCGCCGCATAGCTCTCTCGCCGCTCAGCCATTCTTGCCACTGCCGTCAGGAACCCCTCATGCCCCACGTCGTCACCCAGTCATGTTGCAGCGACGCATCGTGCGTCTTCGCGTGTCCCGTCAACTGCATTCATCCCACTCCCGACGAGCCGGACTTCCTGACGGCGGAGATGTTGCACATCGACCCGCAATCGTGTGTCGACTGCGGCGCGTGCGTGTCGGCCTGCCCCGTCGATGCCATTGTGCCGCAGGCGAAACTGACCGAGGCGCAACTGCCGTTCCTGACGATCAATGCGGATTTCTACAAGCAGGAGCGCCCACCCCGGCCCATCTTGGCCCCGGTCACCCCGGCAGCCTCGGTGTCGAGGGATCGCCAGCCGCTCCGAGTCGCTATCGTCGGATCCGGCCCGTCGGCCATGTATGCGGCGGATGAACTGCTCACTCAGCCGGGCGTGAACGTCGATGTCTACGACCGGCTTCCGCAACCACATGGTCTCGCTCGACTCGGCGTCGCACCCGATCATCAGAAGACCCGTCAGGTATCCCGACTGTTCGAAACGATCTCCGCGCAAGAGGGATTCACTTACCACCTCGGCGTGGAGGTCGGCAAGGACGTCACCCACGACGAGTTGTTGGACACCCACCACGCCGTGATCTACGCAGTCGGTGCATCATCGGATCGCGAGCTCCGCATTCCGGGAGCCGAATTGCCTGGGCGCAGTTCGGCAACCGACTTCGTCGCCTGGTACAACGGCCACCCCGATCACGCGCACCGCACGTTCGACCTCTCGCACGAACGCGCCGTCATCGTCGGTAACGGCAACGTCGCCCTCGACGTCGCCCGTATTCTGACGATGAATCCGGATGCGCTCGCCCAGACAGACATCGCGCCGTATGCGTTGGACGCCCTGCGCCACAGCGCAGTTCGCGAAGTGGTCATCGTCGGCCGACGCGGTGTGGCACAGTCCGCGTTCACCGTGCCCGAGTTCGCCGGATTGCTGACCGTCCCCGATATCGACCTGGCCATCGACCGCAGCGAACTCGCGCTCGATCCGGTCACCGTCCGACTCGCAGCGACCGACGACCTACCCCACGCCGTGGCTCAGAAACTGCAATTGCTTCGCCACGTCGACGAATCACCCGACCACAGCGACGGCCGCAAGAGAATCACTCTGCGCTACCTTCTCTCCCCCACCAGGATCCTCGGCACCGATCGCGTGACGGGTATCGAGTTCGACCGAATGGGCCTGTCCGCGGACGGCGACGACGTGGTCCGCAGCACCCCGACCGGTGACGTCGACAGCCTCGAGGCCGGACTCGTCCTCACGTCCATCGGCTACCGCGGTGTCGCGCTCCCCGGAGTTCCGTTCGACGACCTGGCCGGCATCATTCCCAACACCGGCGGCCGCGTGTTGCAGGAATCCGGTGGGCAGACGTCGATCGGCAGCTACGTCACCGGTTGGATCAAGCGCGGCCCCTCGGGATTCATCGGCACGAACAAGTCCTGCGCCCAGGAAACCGTCGGCCATCTGGTCGACGACTTCAACGCCGGCCGCCTGACGGATCCGATCGAGCTGCCCAGCACCTGGCCGACCGGGGCGAACCGAGGCACGCTGCGACGCTCCAGGGAAATGCTTTCCGCGCTCCGCCGCTCCTGACCGATGGCTCACCCCCGGTTGGGATCACTACGCCTTTCGGTCGCCCTGAGTGCAATAACACTGCACTCGTCCGGAGGGTGTCAAGGTTGAAGCGTCTACTATCGGGGTAGCTACAGTCATCGGCCACCGATTCGCGGCGGGCCAACACCTCGAGGAGCACGAGATGCCGGCCCTGCGACGCATCTTCACCAGGACTGCTGTCCCAATTGTCGGTATCGCTGTGGCGTTGGTGTGCGCGGCACCTGCTCAGGCTCTGCCGACACCCGGCGACCTCTCCGATGTTCCGGCCCGAACCTCGTTGTCGTACGAACACATCCCGACGGGGACCTACGTGGGCAGCGCCGACGACAACTCCGCGCGCCCGGGATTGTCGACGGTCAAGCTCTACATGGCCGATTACGTCGTACGCTTCGGCGACGGTTCGCCCAGAGACCTCGACCTGGCCGCCAGGATGGTCCAGGTCAGCGACGACGGTGCCGCATCCACGCTCGACAACAAATACCCACAGGCCATCTCGGCGACCGCCGCAGAATATGGGCTCACCTCGACCTCGCGGGGCGGTTTCTGGGGCAACTCGTCCACGAGCACAGCCGACACCGTGCGATTCCTGGCGGCGAAGACGCGCACCGATCCCGCCAGCCCCGTCCTCGCCTGGATGAACACCGCGGCTCCTGTGGCACGCGATGGAATGGTTCAGGACTGGGGCACCGAGCAGTTGCCCGGCGTGACCGGGACCAAGTGGGGATGGGCCGACGACCGATCGAGTGTGGTCGCGTCCGCGTCGATCGGCGATGACTTCGTCATTGCATCCAATACATACGGACCGACCCGATCCAACACCGACGACGTCATGGCGGGGCTCGGCGGCATCGAGCTGACGGCACCGCCCACCGCCATTGCTGTTCCGAATCTTCCCGTGATTCCCGGTCTGCCGTCGGTCGAAGAACTGCTGCAGATGCTCGCTCCTCGCTGACACGTTCGAATATCTGTCGGACCCCTCCCCTACTCTGCGATTCACCGAACAGTTCGGTGACCACACCGGGGGACGTGGAGGGGGACGACGATGAGTCGTATCGATTTGGACAGTATTTTCAAGTACTCGCACGCGACACACGTGCGGCAGGATGCCGACCCGAGCGAATTGCTCGACAGCGGAATCGGTTTCGCCCAACTCGGATCAGTCGGGAAAGACAGGGTCCGGCTGGTTGCGGAACGCTTGGCCGCTGTCGACGAGCAACAGAGTCGGCCGGTTCACAATCGCGCAGCGCGAACACTCGACGAGGCTCTCGACACTGCTTTCGAGAATGGTTGGCAGCCGGCCGAACTGGTTCATGTCACACTTCAGTGTGCCGGAGGCGACGGCGCGGCGATCATGGGCGAGGCCATCGGCTCACACGCGGCGCGAAGTTCGGCGGAGCGCCTCGCTCCGGATTCCTGGCGAGATCAGTTGTCCGAGCTGCACGTCGAGTACGCAGGGGGCACGACCGCCGATCGCCTCGAGCGGTGGCGTTCGTACAACCGACGATCGTCGGCGCAGTCCTGGTACACCCTGCTGCTCGTACTCGGTTGTTCGACGTGGCTGTTGCCCCTAGAGAAGCTCCTGCCCCCTCCGGCTCGATGGACCTCACAGTCGGCAGCGACCGGCCCCGGACAAACCACGGACTCGAAGATGCTCGGCAGAATACGAGGGCTGCTGGCCAAAGCCGAGTCGACTCAATTCCCCGCTGAGGCCGAGGCATTATCGGCCAAGGCCCAGGATCTGATGACCCGCTACGCGATCGACAGCGCGCTTCTCGATGCGGGAAACCCTCGCAGCCTGATCGACGATGTCGTCACTCGACGCATCATGGTGAGCAATCCGTACTCCAAAGCCAAACTGCTTCTGCTGCACTGCGTATGTCGCGCAAATGGTGCCAGAACACTGTGGAAGAAGAAGTACTTGCTGGCCACCGTCATCGGCATGCCCGTCGATCTCGACCTGTGTGAGCTCATCTACACCTCGCTTCTCGTGCAATCGGCTCGCGCACTCGACGAGGTGGCCGATTCGCCGGCTTCGCGGACACGCAGCTTCCGCAACGCATTCTTGATCGCATACGCCCACCGCATCGGCGAACGACTGCAGGACGCACGCACGCGAGCTACTGCGGCGGCAACTCAGCAACACGGTCCTGCACTGGTGCCCATCTTGGCGCAACGAACCGATGCCGTGGACCGGGCGTTCGCGGCACGGCATCCGGCGACGAGAACGATAAGGTTCGGCAGCGACAATGCGGCGGGATCGTATGCGGGCCGAGCCGCCGCCGAACGCGCGGACCTTACCGGTGGGCGCGAACGTCTCGACAAATCCGATCCGGCCTCGTGAGTGCGCGCTACATTGACTGCCATGACCGGTCTCGATACTCCCTTGACGCCCCTTCGCTTCCTCGAACGCGCAGCGGAGGTCCACCCCCACAAGACCGCCGTGGTGGACGGGACCAGGACATTCACCTACGAGCAGTTCGCTGCCGACGTCACCCGGCTCGCGCACGCACTGCGCGCGTCGGGTGTCGGCCACGGAGATCGAGTGGCCTACATCGCGTCCAACTCTGCAGAGCTGTTGTTCGCGCACTACGCGGTTCCACTGGCCGGTGCCGTTCTGGTCGCGATCAACACCAGACTGTCGCCCGCCGAGGTTCGCTACATCTGCGATCACTCCGGTTCGGTTCTGCTGGTGGGTGATTCGGACCTGCTGACCGGACTCGGAACGGATCCGATCGCCGATTCGGTCCGTGAGATCGTGGAGACACCCGCCGCCGACGGCTCGTACGCAACGCTGCCGCACACCACTCGATACGACGCCTTCCTCGAGCGAGGCTCCGAGAATTCACTGGAGTGGGAGGTCGACGACGAGACCTCGACCATCACGATCAACTACACCTCGGGTACCACCGGTCGCCCAAAGGGGGTGATGTACACCCACCGCGGCGCGTACCTCAATTCGCTGGGAGAACTGCACCACCAGGGGTTCGGCATCGACACTCGCTATCTGTGGACGCTGCCGATGTTCCACTGCAACGGATGGTGCACCACCTGGGCGGTCACGGCCGCGTCAGGCACGCACGTCTGCCTTCGCGGTGTCCGCGGAGACGCGATCTGGTCGGCGATCGACGACGGCGTCGACCACCTCGCCGGCGCACCGACCGTGCTGACCACTCTTGCCACTGCAGCGCAAGCACATTCACTGGATCGCCCCCTGACCATCGTCACGGCCGGAGCTCCCCCGAGCCCGACGATCATCGGCAAGATTCGCGCGTTGGGGGCAACGCTCGTGCACGTCTACGGACTCACCGAGACCTACGGCCCGTACTCGGTGTGCGAGGCGAAGCAGGAGTGGCTCGAACTGGACGGCGACGAGCAGGCTCGACGCTTGGCTCGGCAGGGAGTCGGCATGCTCACGGCCGATCGCTTGCGCGTGGTACGCGAGAAGTCCGGCCCGGGTGGAGCACTGATCGACGTCGAACCCGACGGCGTCGAAATGGGTGAGATCGTCATGCGCGGCAACAACGTCATGAAGGGGTACTACGACGACGCCGCCGGTACGACACAGGCCTTCGCGGGCGGCTGGTTCCATTCCGGAGACCTCGGGGTCATGCATCCCGACGGCTATGTCCAACTACTGGATCGCGCCAAGGATGTCGTCATTTCCGGCGGCGAGAACATCTCGACGATCGAGGTCGAACAGGCACTTGCCAGCCATCCAGCAGTCGCCGATGTGGCGGTGATCGGGGTGCCGGACGACAAGTGGGGCGAGCGACCGAAGGCATTCGTGGTGCTGGTGCCGGGCGCGGAAGCGTCGGAGGCAGACCTCGTAGCGCACGTGAAATCTGCCATCGCCTCCTACAAGGCCCCGCGTGCCGTCGAATTCATCGTCGAGTTGCCGAAGACATCCACCGGCAAGATCAGGAAGAAGGAGCTGCGCGACGCCGAGTGGGGCACATCCACGTCGAAGATCAACGGGTAGCCCACGGCGTCAGGCCATCTGGACGCCGGCGATTTCGGTGACCCCGCCCTTGCCGTCGAACGACAGCTGCCGAAAGGCCACCTTCTCCACGAAGAACCTGTCGTGGCTCACCAGAATCACCGCACCGGGAAACGCCATCAGGGCACGCTCGAGAACCTGGGTGCTCTGCAGGTCGAGGTGGTTGGTGGGCTCGTCGAGCACGATCACGCCTGCGCCGAACAGCAGACACTGCGCCAGAGCAACTCGTGCCTTCTGTCCTCCTGACAGAACGCCGATCTTCGATTTGAGATCCATCTCGGAGAACTGCAGCAGTGTCAGGAACCGATGGACTTCCTTCTTGGTCGCCGTCAGTGCGAGGCTGCCCGGCATCGCGTTGACCGAATGCGACACGGTGTCATCGAGATCGAGATCGGCCAGCACCTGGTTGTAGTAGATGAACGACGGTGCCTTGGTCTTCCACTTGATCTTGCCGCTGTCCGGTTGCTCGGCACCGACCAGGATGTCGACGAGGGTTGTCTTGCCGCATCCGTTCGGTCCGGTGATGGCGATGCGGTCCCCGCGATGCACGGTGAACGAGATGTTCTCGAAGAGTCGTTGCTCGCCATAGCTTTTGGAGATTCCGGTGATCTCGGCCAGGTTGTCGTGCACGTGCAGTCCGCCGTAGATCGCGGTGACCACCGTGTCGACCGGACGCGGACTCTTGCTCTTCTTGATGTTCGCGAGCCGACGCTTGAGCACCCCGCTGGGATTCTTCACTGCTTCCTTGCGATCGCTGATCGCTTCTTGCTCGTAGGCCAGCAGCTGTTGTTCGTTGCTGAACTCACGTTCGAGATTCTTGAGTCGAAACTGCTTCTGCTGAACGTATTCCGAGTAGCTACCGTCGTACGTCTGCAGGTGATGGTTCTCGATTTCGACGATGCTGGTGACGACCTGCTCGAGGAATGCGCGGTCGTGCGAGACAACGAGAAGCGCACCGCGGAAATCTCGTAGCCAACGTTCGAGCCACGCGATTCCGGCAACATCGAGGAAGTTCGTCGGCTCGTCGAGGAGCAGGACGTCCGGGGCCTCGATGAGGATTTTGGCCAACGCTGCGCGGTTGCGCCAACCACCGGACAGTCGATCGACGGGGAGCTCACGTCGTTCGGCGTTGAACCCGAGCATCGACAGCACAGTGTCGATCTGTTGGTGATAGGTCCAGCCGCCACTGTTCTCCATGGCGTCGAGTAGCTCGGCTTGGCGATCGACGAGCTTGTACATCTGCTTCTCGTCCAGGTCGCCCCCGAGTGCGGCTTCGACCTCGGCCAATTCGACCTCGACCGCGTGGACAGCGACGAAGAGAGATTCGAGCTCCGCTTGGATGCTGCGATCGCCGTCGAGTTCCGAGAACTGCGAGAAGTACCCGATTCGTGCGCCCTCGGTGACATCGACCGTTCCCGTATCGGGAGTCTCACGTCCGAGAAGAAGCTGAAGCAGGGTGGTCTTGCCCGTGCCGTTGCGTCCGATCAGACCGATGCGATCACCGTCGGCGAGACGAAAGAACACCTCGCGCAACATCACCTTCTGGTCGTAGCCCTTGGCAACGTCGTTCAAGCGGATCCAGCTCAAGTGTTCACTTCTCCTGAAAACACGGGTCCGCAGAGTCGTCGAACCGGGCCAGCTCACTGTAGCCGGGCTGGGGCGGCGACTCCGAGCCACAGATCAGGTCGACTCCCACAACCACAGGTAGTAGTCCAGACGCTCACGGTCGAGGTCGATGCCGTACGCGTCCAAGAATGCCTCGCAATAGTCGCGGCCGTAGTTGTATTCGGTGCTCCAGATCGCTGGTGCCAGGTCTGCCCACCGATCGGCGACGCCCATCGTGCCCATATCGACGTGAGCTGCCCAGGATCCCTCATCGGCGATCAGGGTGTTCGGCATGCAGGCGTCGCCATGGCACACGACGAGCCTGTCGATCGACGGCGATTCGACTGGCAACTCGCGATCGCCGACCCGTGAGACCACCGACCAATCGAACGGGCACTGCCCGGCGGGGACGGAATCGTGGAATGCCCGAAGGCCGGTTGCCGCCGCTCGAACTGCGACAGCCGGATCGGCCATCCAGCGATCCGCCACCGCGTTCTCCCAGGGCAGAGCAGCGGTCACCAACCACGAACCCGAATCGTCCGAACCGACCGCGAGGACCTGCGGCACCGGGCTGTACCGAATCGCCCACTTCAGACGTCGTGCCTCCTCCTCCAGATCTATCGAGGTTTCGGCCGGCGTCCATTTGACGTACCGCGCGCCTCTCCGAGACGAAACGTCAACCCGCCCAATTCATTCGACCACACCGGCTCGACGTCTTCGGGTCCCGCCAACTCTCGCACCACGGTCGGGATCAGGACGTCACCATCGGGCACACTCATCGGTTCGTGATGTTCGCGAGAGAATCGACGGGCGGCGACACCACCACGGGATCGCGACCCGACCACAGATCCAGTACCGCCTTGGGTCGCGCCAGCAACTCTCGCGCGTAGTTGCGCACTACCGCAAGGGTATTGCAGTCGACGCACTCCGCCGTGACTCCGTCGACGTCGAGGTCCATGTCCTCACACAACGCAACTGCTCGCGACACATGGAGGGGTTGGCTGATGATCAGTCCTCGTTCGACCCCGAAGGTCTCCTTCGCCCGCGCGCAGGTGTCGTAGGTATCGATGCCGTGATCGTCTCCGATGATCACGGCAGGATCGATTCCGTGCTCGATCAGGTAATCGGTCATCGCTTGAATCTCGTTGCCGGAGTTGCCGTCTGCGTCACCGGACACCAGAATCGCCTTGATCTTTCCCGCCGCCATCAACGCGATCGCAGTGTCGAGACGTCCGGAGAGAAACCGCATCGGCTTGCCGTCGCGCACCTGTGCACCCAGGACAATGGCCACGGGCGCGTCCGGTGCATCGTCGACGTCGTAGACCTTCCCCGCCGTCGCATAGGCCACCCAACCGGCCGATCCCAGAACGACGGCAACCAGGGCGGCGACCACCGCACAGACGGCACGAACGAGTCGTCCGGCCATTGCTCGGGGCTTCGATTCGGTACTCATGATCTCGTTTCGTCGACGACAAGAACCTCAAACTAACCCACGAAGGTGGAGTCGGATCGACACCGCAGCGGACCCATACCGATTCCACAGTGAACCCTCATAGCCGCCCTGCTCGGCTGCGCAGTTCCACGGCGGAGTAGCGTTCGGTCAGTGAATCCGCTGCTGACCTCTCGACGGTATGTCGACTTGCGTCTGCAAGCCAGCGCTACCTGTTGATGGTTCTCCAGACCTCAACCCCCTGAAATTCGGCCCATCGGCCGACGAGCATTTCTGTCGTCCATCCCTGGCGACACCTCTCCTTTTCGAAAGGCATATCCATGTCTGCGCCCAGCGCTACCCGAACGCGCCGTGTCCCTACCTGGGCAACCGCTTTCGGTCCACAAATCGTTGCCGGACTCGTCCTCGGAGTCGTATTCGGACTCATCGCGCGATCCATGCCCGACGCCGCCGACGGCAACGACAACTGGTTGGTCGGCACCCTGTCGACCATCGGTTCGAGCTACGTCAAACTTCTCACCGTCGCGGTGATCCCGCTGGTCTTCACGGCCATCGTCAGCTCTATCGCCAACCTCCGTGAAGTCACGAATGCCGCCCGTCTGGCGATTCAGACGCTGTGGTGGTTCGCCGTCACGGCATTCATCGCCGTCATCATCGGCATCGTGATCGGGTTGGTCGCTCAGCCCGGCTCCCGTACCAGCGCCGGAGCCGACTCGGCAGGAGATCCGTCGAGCGTCGGGTCGTGGTGGTCGTTCCTCACCGGACTGGTACCGAACAACTTCTTGGCACTCGGCGCGAAAACCACCGTCGCCGAAAGCGGTACCGCAACCACATCACTGAGCTTCAACATCTTGCAGTTGCTGGTCATTGCCGCTGCCATCGGCATCGCTGCGCTCAAGGTCGGCAAGAAGGCCGAACCGTTCCTCGCGTTCAACGCGTCGCTGTTGGCCATCGTGCAGAAGGTGTTGTGGTGGATCATTCGCCTGGCACCGATCGGCACCGCCGCACTCATCGGCAACGCGGTGGCGACCTACGGCTGGGACGCGATCGGCTCGCTCGGCGTGTTCACGGTGTCGATCTATGTCGGTCTGGCCGTGGTGTTCTTCGTGGTGTATCCGGTGATCGTTCGCGCCCATGGACTTTCGGTGCGCAACTTCTATTCGGGAGTGTGGCCTGCCACCCAGCTGGGCTTCGTCTCGCGTTCGTCGATCGGAACCCTGCCCCTCACCGAGCGCGTCACCGAACGCAACCTCGGAGTCCCTCGCGAGTACGCGTCGTTCGCGGTACCACTCGGGGCGACGACCAAGATGGATGGTTGCGCGGCAATCTATCCCGCGATCGCGGCACTCTTCGTGGCTCAGTTCTACGGCATCGATCTCACCATCACCGACTACCTGCTGATCATCGTGGTGTCCGTGATCGGTTCTGCCGCAACGGCAGGAACAACAGGTGCGACGGTGATGCTCACCCTCACGCTGTCCACCCTCGGATTGCCGTTGGCCGGCGTCGGTCTGCTGCTCGCAGTGGAGCCGATCGTGGACATGGGCCGCACCGCGGTCAACGTCACCGGTCAGGCTTTGGTGCCGACCATCGTCGCCAAGCGCGAAGGAATCCTCGACCTCGAGCGCTACAACGCTCCGCGGAACGGCGACCCCTTCGTCGACGAGGAAGCGGAAGTGGAACTGGCCCGCTAGCAGCGTGTTTCGAACGATCGATCCCGACGACCGAGCAACTGGGTCGTCGGGATCTGTCGTCTATTTCGGCGGGGACAGCGCCTCTACAGTGGCCGCGGTCGCGGTATCCGTCGCCTCGACACTCGCGAAATAGTGTTGAAAGAACTCCCGCATCGTCTTGATGATCTCGATCTGCCTTGTGATCGCGAAGCGGGCGGAGCCCTCGTCGCCAACCGCAAGACGATGAAACTTCGCTTGAAGCTGTTGAGCTGAGTCCAAATCGCCCCAGGACTGCGGCCACGCGAGGGAAGTCGTCATTTCCAGCATTCGGTCGAGCTTCGTCAAATACTCGGCGCAAACAGCGTCACAGCTCGCGGCGACTCCTGATTCGACGTCGAGTTCGCCTGCCACCGCCTGATCTAGAAGTCCACGCCAGTGCACGAGATTATTGTTCAGCCCGTACTGCTCCATCGTTTTCAGCGTCCCATCTATGCCGGAAAGAACGGTTCTAAGTCAACTGCATGTCGATTGACCTCGGCGCACGGTTCACCCTCCAGGTCGCGTGAACCCTTCTTTTGGAGGTCGAGCACGATCAGACCATTGCCTGTATCCAGAGCGACTGCGCAACCGAGGAACTGCATTTCGTCGGCATGGCTCAGTTGAGTCGCGCTGCGCCCGGACAGCTTCAAGTCGACGCCGCGAACGAACGAGGGGCTGAGCAGCAGTTCGTCGATGGACTCCAACGACGACAAGACTGCAACGTAGTACCAGCTGTTCAGCGCGGCCCCATCCCAGGTGCAGCCCTTCCAGCCGGGATACGTCGTGATTCCCGCGAAGTCCGGTCGCTCGGTGCTGACGTCCAACCCACTTGCAGTCACTGCAGATTTGGGGATGGTACAGGGATCGAATGGCTCCGGGCCGGCTGCCACCGTCGTCGATGCCGAGGTGTCTTCACTGGCGGCGGGTGTTCCCTGCGTCGAGCCCGCGCAACCCGTCAGCACCAGAGCCGAAGCACCGACCACAGCAAACCGCAGCCCACCTACTACCCGCATTCGTTCGACCTCTCGACACAGACGTCACTGAAAGGTTGGACGCGACGCGAGTGCAATCGGTTCCCTATACGGGCTGCGAGGCCTTGATCTCCTGAGACTCGAGCGAGGCGACACTCCTACGTTCTGCTGCCCACACCCACAGAGCGAGTGAAATCAGCGCGACCACTTCGGCGACGACGAGCACCCGCTCCACGTACCCGAGTGTGACGACGCGATACCAAGGACGCGAGCCGGTTACTCCCACAGCCAACGCGTACACGATGGGCATCAGCGTCACGACCGACAGCATGCTCAGGCCCAGCGTGATTCGTGCGCGAACCGCCCACACGCCGTCGCGAATCCACGGGCGAGAGAACGCAAAGACGGCTATCGGGATGCTGACGAACGCCACCGCTGCCCCGAGCCGGTGAATTGTTCCTCCGAGGCTCAGCGACGCGTCGTTCGACCAATCCTGCTTCGGCACAGCAACGACGGCGACCAGTCCGACGGTCCAGAGCATCAGGCAGATCGAGGCGACAGAAGCAGGCCGGGTCAGGCGATGCCGAATCGCAGACGCAAGCGTGAGCGCCGAACCGAATGCGAGCAGAAGCACGCCGATGGTGAACACCCACTGCTGCGCGCCGAGTCCGTACTCGCTGATCGTTCGTCGCAGATGGGAGGGCGTCTGCCATGCGGTGTGCAGATCGAGAACCAGCACCACGAGTGCGCCCACAACGATCGACAGTGCGCCGATCATGGCCGATCGAATCTGCACCCTGGCACTCCTCTCGGACGACGTCGTTCGCCTTCCGCACTCCATATTGCCTGAAAGACCGATTTGTCCCTTGACGGAAGACCGAGCGACCAATAACGTACAACCACATGGTTGTAGATGAGATGAGTGACGCCGAGGTCGATCGCCTGTTCCAGGCCTTCGCCGACAAGACGCGGCGCGACATCGTCGCCAAGGTCACTGTCGGTGAACAGTCGGTATCGGAGTTGGCGGCTCACTACGCCATGAGTTTCGCCGCTGTGCAGAAGCACGTCGCCGTTCTCGAACGCGCCGACGTGATCACCAAACACAAGCGTGGCAGGGAGCAGATCGTGCGAGTTCGGCTGGAGACCATCGCACACGCTCGCGCCCTGCTCGATACCTACGAGGAGATCTGGCGACAACGCGTCGACCGGATCGACGACCTACTGTCCGAGGACCCGAAAGGCTGAATCATGCCGTTCATCAGCTCACACAAGGACGCAGAGAACCTGACCATGACCGTGTTCGCGGAGTTCGACGCGAAAGTCGAACGGGTGTGGCAGATCTGGGAGAACCCGCGCCAACTCGAACAGTGGTGGGGTCCGCCCACATGGCCTGCGACGTTCGTGTCCCACGACTTCGTTGCCGGCGGCAGAGCGTCGTACTACATGTCGGGGCCGGACGGCGAAAAAGCCGCCGGATGGTGGCTTTTCACCGAGATTTCCGCACCGACCACGCTGTCCTTCGACGACGGGTTCGCCGACGACTCGGGCAATCCGTCGTCGACGATGCCCGTCACCCACGCCACCGTGACTCTCGAAGACGTCGGCGGCGCAACGCGAATGACCATCCGTTCGCGTTTCGACAGCCTGAGCCAGCTCGAAGAACTCGTGGCGATGGGCATGGACGAGGGCATGGCGTCGGCAATCGGCCAGATCGACGCCATCGTCGCCGACTGATCGTCCTGCCTGGAACTTCGACCTCTGCTACGAACTTCCGCGCACACGCGGCGCAGCCGCTCTACTCCGGAACAGAGCTGACAGTGAACGGCTCGACGGGCTCTCCCCCGCGCTTGTCGAACTGACTGTTCACCACGAGCAATCGATCGTCTACTGCTGCAACGGTTGTGGGGTAGGCGAACGATGCGTCGGTGATCTCACCCGTCACCGATCCGCTGCGGCCGTCGTCATTCAGGTCGACCTTGGAGATCAACCCGTCACGATTACGGACGACGTACAACGTGTCGTCGTCCATCTCCATCCCGTCGCCGTTCGTGAGCGTTGCTCCGCCGAGGTCGACCTGTGTGACCTCCTTGGAAGTCTTGTCGATGCGATACAGGTTGCCGGTACTGGACTGCACGACGATCAACGCAGATTCGTCGTCGTTCTCGACGATGCCGTTGGCGTTGAATCCCTCTCCGTACGCGAACGGTGTGCCGTCGAAGCTCACGAATGTCTCCAACGGAGCGTCCTGCGTTCCGGCCGTCATCTGCTCGACGGGAATGCGGAACAACGCCGGGCTACGCGAGTCCGTGACGTAGGCATCGCCGTTGTCGGCAATCGCGACGTCGTTGAGGAAGGTCGCGTCGGCACCGAGCCCGTTGGTGAACGTGGCAACCAGATCACCGGAATCGGCGTCGTACACCCACACCTTGCCGGTGGCCCCACCTGCGATCACCAGGTAGTCGGGACGATCGTCGTCGTCGGTCACGTCGATTCCGGCGGCACCGGTGCGTCCGTCCGCGCCGCCGGGCAGGAACACCGAGACGTCCGGGGATCCGACGGTTCCGCGGAACACCGCGCCGTCGGATGTCGACGTCACATAGAAGGTGTCGTCCGCGGCGGTGATGCCCTCGGGGAACACTCCGGTTCCGGGTAGGTCGTAGACCGTTGCAGAGCTCGAACTCGCTGATGTCGAGGCCGGCGCGGACGAATTGCTCGTGGTGGTGGGTGCTGGATCGGCCGAGTCCGAGGACCCGCAGGCACTGAGCAGCAGTGTGGTGGCGGCAACAGCAGGGACTATCCGGGAGACTCGGTTCACACTCCCGAGTGTTCCATATGTCTCAATTTCCGGGCATTTCGCCTGGTGAGCAGATTTTCGGCCCATCGGTTTCGTACAGTCGTTGTCATGAGCGACCTCTCCTCCCTTGCCGCAGCCGACAGCGACCTCGGAGGGATCGCCGGATGGGCAGTGAGTCTGATGGAAGCCATCGGCGGCCCAGGTGCGGGAATCGCCGTCGCAGCGGAGAACTTCTTCCCGCCCCTTCCCAGCGAGATCATTCTGCCTCTCGCCGGGTTCACCGCCTCCCAAGGCGGCATGACATTGCTGAGTGCGTTGTTCTGGACGACGGCAGGTTCGGTGATCGGGGCACTCGTCCTGTACTGGCTCGGCGTCAAGCTCGGCCGCGATCGGATGTATGCCATCGTCGAGAAGATGCCGTTCGTCGGGACGGAGGATCTGACGAAGGCCGAGGACTGGTTCACTCGCCACGGCCGGTCTGCCGTGTTCTTCGGCCGCATGATTCCGATGGTCCGATCGGGCATCTCGATCCCGGCCGGTGTATCCCGGATGCCGGTTCTGCAATTCACCCTGTACACCACCCTCGGCAGCCTGATCTGGAACTCCATCTTCGTGCTCGCCGGCTACTTCCTCGGAGAGAACTGGCACTACGTGGAGAACTACGCCTCGGTGTTCCAATATGTCGTCATCGGCATCGTCGTCGCGCTGATCAGCTGGTTCGTGGTCAGGAAGGTGCGGTCCAGTCGCGTCGAGGTGCGGTAGCTGCTCACAGATCGTCGATGTCGATGAACCCGTCCTGCAGTGCACGCACCAGCAACGTCGCTTTGGTCGGTGCCGTTCGTCCCACTGCCGTGTACTTCGCTCGGATGCGAGTCAGGTGTGTGTTGACGGTTCCCATCGAGAGATAGAGCGAGCGCGATGCCTCCGCTTTGGAATCAGAGATGAGCCAGGCGGTGAGTACCTCGATTTCACGAGCGCTGAGTCGTGGGTCGGGTGCGTCTCCGACGCGGATATCGAGCACTGTCATGGAGATCCTTGATTTCGGGCACCGCCGCTGTCCCGGTGGCGCGAACACGGCCAATGACACCGCACTCACTCCGCTGCGTCACTCCGAGGAATGACCGAGGTTGCTCTCACCCGAGAGTGAATGCTGTCACCTGCACCCTCACGGTCGGCCCCACCTCGGTAAAGTCCGCTCCTATGACCGAGCTCGACGCGACCGCTGCCCTCTTCGTCGAAGCGGGTGTCGCATTGTTGATCGCGCATCCACAGAGGATTCTCGAACGCGGATTACGTATCGAGGACGTCGTCCACGAGGCCGACTCGTCAACAGCGACGTTCTTCCGCAAGTTCGACACCAAGTCCGACTTCCTCGCCACGGTCGTCGAGCATCTGTCCCGAACTCCTCTACCCACCGACGTTCACGGCACCGTTCGCAACCAGATGACGAACAGTGGCGCATCGATTCGAACGGCGGTGTCAGCGCTCGTCGCGCACTACTTTCCGGCAATCGTCGACCGGAAGAGCACCACCGCCACTCTTCTCGATCATGTTTTCCGCGGAGCTGCTTCCGCAGCACTCGCCGGGAGCTACCGCGTTCGAGACGACGCCGTACTGGACGCATTCGAGGCACTGTTCGATCCCGACGGTGGAGCCTTTCGCCGTCCCTTCACGGCTCGATCGTTCGCTGTGACGGTCAATGCCGTCGTCGACGGCTTTCGCATCCGCAGTCAGGTGGACGCCGCTTCCGTATCGGCCGATGTGATGTCCGACGCGGTCCTCGCCTTCATCGGGGCCGTCGTCGACACGTCGGGTCATCATCAGCACCTCGATGATGTCGTGGGAGAAATCGGCGCAGCGGTGGAAGAACGGCCACTTCCTCGCGATCCGCGTGCTGCGATCGTCACCGCTGCGCGCGACGAGTTCGGAAAGCGTGGCTACTTCATGACGCGGATGGACGACGTCGCCGACATCGCCGGAGTGCCGAGAACCGCGTGCAAGACACTGTTTCCTACCAAGCCGTCCGTCATCGTTGCAGCACTGCAGAGCCGGGTCGATCGCCTTCGTGAGTCGGTGGCCGACGACCACCTGCTCGGCCTCGACGAGCTCACGATTCTGCAGAATCACATGTTGCGGTGCGCGCAACTCGCCGCGGACGAGCTCGAATTCATGGACGCCCTCCTCGTCGCTGTCGCACACGACACCTACGGCGAGCCGGAGGGACTGATCTCCATCAAGGAGAAGCTCAACCTGCCGTCGATCATCGCACCGGTCATCGCACGAGGGCAGGACACCGGCATCTTCCGAAAGAGCTCCAGTCCAGTCGATCTCGCGGCAGGGATCACCAACACGCTGCTGATGCGCTGTTTCACCCGTCGACAGAACAGCCCGCAGGACAACGCGACTTTCGTCGGTGAACTACTCCTCGACGGACTCACTGCGCACTGAGCATGGGCCGACTGCGTGTCACGAGCGGAAATGCCGCCGATGGCGGCTATCTGGTGCAGTCGGGCTCGAAACTGGCGATGCTGCAACCACTCCCCTGAGTCAGTCCTTCGGAATGCGGTACCGACCACCTTTGACGACGAACACCACGTATCCCAGAATGGCCAGCAGGTACAGAGCCGTCGGGACGGCGAGAACCCAGATGCTGACCGAGTCGCCTGTCGTTGCGCCCGCAACGCCGGTGATGCAGGCGAAGAGCAATGCCGTTGCCGCGCCGATCCACCCGAAGTCCTCGGCCATCTTCCGGTTCAGCTCAGGTCGATTCTCGGGGGCAGTCCAGTACTCGTGCATCGTCCGACTCGGCAGATTCACCATGGACGCCGGAACTTTGGGGAACCACCGACCGATGCTCGCGAACAATCCGATCATCGCGAATCCGATGCCGCCCATCGTGAGCAGGAAGGACTGTTTCGAGTCCATGCGATCGACCTGACCGGACGCGTCGAAGTGCGCGGGCACTTGATCCCTCGCAGTGACGGCGACCCAGATCAGAGCACCGATGAACACCAGAGTTGACAGCAGTAGGGCCGCACGCGAAAGCTTCATCGAAGTCCACATTAGTGCCTCCGGCAGTGGTGTGGGGCCGTGGCTCCGGGTCGCTCCGCTCCCGCGCCACGGAAGGCACTTGTCCGCACCACTGCCGGAGGCATCGATGCCCAACAACGAGTTCGGGGACTTCCAGACCCCGATCGAGTTGGCACGTGCGTTGGTGAACACCCTGCCTCGACGACAGTGGACTCGCGTCCTCGAACCCACCTGCGGTGTCGGGAACTTCCTGTCGGTACTGGCCAAGAGTCACCCCGACGCAGAGCGTGTCGGGATCGAGGTGCAACCCGAGTACGCCGTGGCCGCATCGGTATTCGGCAGAGTGATCACTGCCTCGATCTTCGATTTCGACCTGGCACGCGACATCGCATGGACATCCGAGCCGGGCCCGACTCTCGTGATCGGCAACCCACCGTGGGTGACCAACGCTCAGCTCTCGGTTCTGGGCTCCAGCAACCGACCGGCTCGTGCGAACACCGACAACGCCCGCGGAATCGATGCGATCACCGGAAGCTCCAATTTCGATATCGCGGAGTTCATCTGGATCAAGTTGCTGGCCGAGTTCGCAGATCACCCGGTCACCGTTGCGATGATCTGCAAGACCCAGGTAGCACGAAACATCCTGTTGCACTGCGCTCGGCACGGCCTCCCGATCACCGGTCCGACTCTGCGACCCATCGACGCCAAGAAGTGGTTCGACGCCGGAGTTGATGCCTGTTGGTTCGTGGTCGAACTCGGAACCGGTCCAACCGACCACACCGCGCAGATGTATCCGAGTATGGATTCACTGCGTCCCAGCACCAGAATCGGAGTGGTCGACGGACAACTGGTCGCGGACGTCGACGCATACGAGCGAAGCAAACAGTTCGATGGCATCAGTCCACTGATGTGGCGTCAGGGCATCAAGCACGACGCGTCTGCTGTCATGGAACTGGCCGAGAACGACGGCCCACGAACCAAACTGGGAACCAGCGTCGACATCGAAGTCGACTACTTGTTCCCGCTGTTCAAATGCACCGACGTCTACCGTGACAGGCTGAAGGTGGTGTCGCGCTGGATGATCGTTCCGCAGTCGCATACCGGCGACGACACCGCGCAGTTGGCGGACAGCGCGCCGAAGCTGTGGAAGTACCTGACCGACAACGCGGGCGCTCTCGATGGCCGAAAGTCGTCGATCTACCGAAGTCGCGCCCGGTTCTGCATCTTCGGAGTCGGGCCGTACACGTTTGCGCCTTACAAGATCGCGATCTCCGGATTCCACAAGGTTCCGCAGTTCAGGATGGTCGGCCCCTACGACGGCAGACCTGCGGTGTTCGACGACGCCACCTATCTCCTGCCGTTCGAGGACCCAGCGGCATGCGCCGTCGCCCAGGCACTGTTGACCGGCCAGGAGGCCACCGATCTCATTGCTGCACTGGCATTCTGGGACAGCAAACGACCGGTGACGAAGAAGCTGTTGCAGCGCATCGACCTGAGCGCAATCGCACGTGCAACCGACCGGCGCGCCCTGCGGGACCGAGCACGAGCGGTGCACCAGGACAGCAGCTCGATCGATCAGGCCATCGACAACTTCACAATTCGGTCCTGATCGTCTCTGCCAATCGGTCGAGGAATTCGTCGTTGCGTTTGTAGTGAACCCAGGGCCCGATTTTTGTACTCGTCACCAGGTGGGCACGTTGAAGTACCGCCATGTACTGCGAGGCCGTGGATTGGGAGACACCCGCCCTCGACTGAATGTGCTTGAGACACACTCCCACATCCTCGGCCGGTTCGAGCTGCGGCGGAAAGTCGCTCGGGTCCTTGAGCCACCGCATGATCGCCAATCTCGCGGGGTTACCCAGCGCACCGAACACTGCCGCGAGCTCTCCGGGGTCCAGTTCGTCAGCCACCCTCCAAGCCTACTCCGATATCGCGATATCACGATATGTGGTCTACTGATGGCATCGCAATATCGCGATATCCAGATAGGAGTAGGTCATGACACGCGTCGCAGTAGTAGTGGGAGCCAACGGAGCGATCGGCAGCAACTTGATCGCCCACCTGCAACGATCCGGTGAGTGGGACATCGTCGGGCTGTCACGCCGCGGTGGTACCGACGCCGGACGCGTCCGGCACATCGCGGTGGATCTGCTCGACGCCGACGAGACTCGACGCCAGCTCTCGCACCTGACGGACGTCACACACATCTTCTACGCCGCTTACCAGGAGAGACCGAGCTGGGCCGAACTCGTCGCCCCCAATCTCGCGATGCTCGTCAACGTGGTCACGGCCATCGAGGAGAGCTCACCGGACCTCGAGCACGTGAGCCTGATGCAGGGCTACAAGGTGTACGGCGCGCACCTGGGCCCCTTCAAAACCCCAGCGCGAGAATCCGATCCGCCCCACATGCCGCCCGAGTTCAACGTCGATCAACAGCAGTTTCTCGAGACGCGGCAACTCGGTAAGCGGTGGACGTGGTCGGCGATCCGGCCGTCGGTGGTGTGCGGTGTCGCACTGGGGAACCCGATGAATCTGGCCACCGTCATCGCCGTGTACGCCACCATGTGCAAGAAACTGGGCGTCCCCATGCGGTTTCCGGGCAAGCCCGGTGCCTTCGACGCACTGCTCGAGATGACGGATGCATCGTTGCTCGCCGAGGCGACAGTCTGGGCGGCCACCACGCCGAGCTGCGCCAACCAGGCGTTCAACATCACCAACGGCGATCTGTTTCGCTGGAGCGACATGTGGCCGCGCATCGCGGGTCTTTTCGACCTCGACACCGCAAGTCCCCTACCGATGTCCTTGGCCGACGTCATGGCAGACAAGGAACCGCTGTGGGATTCGATCGTCGCCGAGAACGGGCTGCGGAAAATCCCGTATTCCGACGTATCGTCCTGGGCCTTCGGCGATTTCGTGTTCGCGTGGGACTACGACGTCATAGCGGACGGTTCCAAGGCGCGTCGACTGGGTTTTCACCTTTTCGTCGACACCGAGGCAATGTTCGCCGAGATAGTCGCCGACTTGCGTCGACAGCGAATCATTCCTTGAGGGAGCCACCCTGTGTACCACCCGAGTGGGCCGGATAGTTTGAATCGGCACGAACGCCGATCGAGACCTACGGGAGAACAATGCATCCGTTCGACACAGCAGTCGCGCTCGAGACCGTCGGCGACGGCACGTATCGAGGCAGGACATCAGCGCCGTACAACAACATGGTCGGCCCGTTCGGCGGCATCACTGCTGCGACGTTCATCCGAGCCATCGAACGGCATCCGGAATGCCTCGGATCGCCGGTCTCGCTGACGGTCAACTTCGCCGGCCCGGTGGCCGAGGGCGACTTCGAGATCTCGGCGCGCGCCGTGCGCACCAACCGCAGCAATCAGCACTGGTACCTCGAACTCGTCCAGGGCGGTGCCGTCGCCACCACGGCCACAGCGGTGTTCGGAACCAGGCGTGAGACGTGGGACAACACCGAGGCCGTGGCACCGGCCGTCCCCTCCCCCGCCGAGACGCCCCGAGGCAGCTTTCCCGACGCGATCGCCTGGGCGCAGAACTACGAGATGCGGTTCGTTGCAGGCGCTCTGAACGACCAGGAATCACCGGACTCGACCGAGACGCTGTGGATCCGCGACACGCCCCCGCGCCCGGTGGACTTCGCTGCGCTGACCTCGCTCAGCGATGTGTTCTACCCCAGAATCTTTCAGCGCCTCGGTCGCTACGTGCCGGCCGGCACCATCTCGCTGACGACCCACTACTTCGCGACGCCCGACGATCTCGAGCAACACTCCGACGGGTACATCCTCGGCACAGCACGAGCCCGCCGCTTCCATCAGGGTTACTTCGATCAGACGGCCGAACTGTGGACCGAAGCCGGGACGTTGCTGGCCACGAGCCACCAGGTGGTGTACTACAAGGGCTGACCCACTCCGACCGACTGTTCCAGCACGCGCCGAACTGCTCCGCGGGCACCGCTGTCCTGAAGCGAGCGCTTGGCCCGTTGGTACGCCCCGCGCAGCCGCGGACTTGTCGACAGATCGCCGAAGACAGCAGGATTCGCCAGGAATGCGCCGGGATTATCGTGGTCCTCCCACGACAATCGCTGCAGGTGTTCGGCATTCGCGTCGACCATCGGAATGTCCCCGCGCTCGTGCACTCCGCACCACGCGGCGAGCACCAGCGCTCCGTGGTCGACCGATCGGTCCTGTGCGAGCCGGTCGCGGATCACCGGCAGCACGAACTTCGGAATGCGCGCGGACGCGTCGACGATCTGACGTTCGAGCGTGTCTCGCACGGCGAGGCTCGAAAAACGGTGCAGCAGTTGCTCGATATAGGTGTCGATGTCGATTCCGTCGACCGGGGCGAGCGTCGGGGCAGCCTCGGCCCGCATGTACGACGCGACGAACTCGTACAGGTCGGGGCTGGCCATCACCTCGTGCACGTGGCTGTATCCGGCGAGGATACCGAGATAGCTCAGTGCTTGGTGAGATCCGTTGAGCAGCCGCAGTTTCATGTGTTCGTACGGCGCGACGTCGGCGACGAGTTGCACTCCGACCTCGCCGAAGGGAGGTCGCCCGAACGAGAAGGTGTCTTCGACCACCCACTGCGAGAACGATTCCGACCGCACCGGCCAGCCATCGTCGATTCCGAAGTCGCTGCGCACGTCCTCGATGACGGCGGCCGTCGTAGCAGGGGTGATGCGGTCGACCATCGAGTTGGGAAATGCCACCGTTGCGTCGATCCAGTCCGCCAGGTCGGCGTCGTGCCGACGGGCGAAGGAGGTCAATGCCGTTCGGGTCACCGACCCGTTGTGGACGATGTTGTCGCACGACATCACGGTGAACGGCGGAATTCCGTGGTACCGGCGGGTGGCGAGCGCAACGGTCAGAAAGCCGAAGACACTCGACGGTATCGAGAGGTCCCGGAGGTCGTCGAGTACCGCGGGATCGGTGGGCTCGAATGCACCGGTGACGTCGTCGATGCCGTAGCCCGCCTCGGTGATCGTCAGTGACACGATCATCGTGGCGGGTGAGCTGAGCACATCGATCACGCCCTGCGGATCGTCCGGTGCGAAGACGAAATCCGCGACCGATCCGATCACCCGAGCGTCGCGTCGACCGTCGGGATCCACCGTGACCAGGGTGTACAGATGATCCTGGGAGTCGAGGACGTCGCCGATCTTCCTGTCTCCCGACAACACTCCCACTCCGCACAGTGCCCAGTCGAGATGTCCGGCCGCGAGCAGCCGATCGAAGTACACCGCCTGATGTGCGCGATGAAAAGCGCCGACTCCGAAATGCACCACACCGCAGTGCAGTTCGTCCAAGTCGTACTCCGGCTTCGCGACGGTCGCGGGCAGGTGTTCCAACGTCGCGCGGCGAAGCTCGGTCATGACAGGTCCTCGGGGTCGGACGAACGTGGTGAGCGGTGGCGCTCCCGGGCATGTTCTGCCACCAGGAGCACCACCGCAGCTGAAGGGGTTACACGTCAGGAATCAGCAGGACGACTTGTAGACGTACTGCGCGCCCTCGCCGTCGATGTTGTCGGCGGTGATGACATGGAAGCCGGTCGAGATCTCGGCGGTGACCGGCTGGTCGTTGATGGCGGCCATGGCCTGCGCGACGCCGTCGGTGCCGATGGTGTCGGGCTGCTGCGCGATCAGAGCCTGCACTGTTCCCTCACGAAGCTGCTTCACCTGTGCGGGGCCTGCGTCGAAGCCGATGATCTTGACCTGATCCTGCTTGCCCGCCTGCCGAACTCCGGTTGCGGTGCCCTCGGCTGCGAACGTGTTCGCCGCGAAGATGCCGGTGATGTCGGGGTCTTTGGCGAGGGCGGCCGAGACCAGACGAGCAGCTTCGGCCGGGTCGTTGTGGCTGTACTGCACGCCGAGGTAGTCGAAGGCAGGGTTGGCATCGACGGCTTCCTCGAAGCCCTCCACTCGGGCGTCGGCAGTGGAGATCCCGGGATCGGTGGAGATGACGAGCACCTTGCCGCCGGCCGGGTTGAGCCGCTCGATCGCGTTGAACGCTTCTGCCCCGCCGCCCTTGTTGTCGGACGAGATCGAGGAGACCGCGATGGACGGATCTTCCAGGGTGGTGTCGACGAGGACGACCTTGATACCTGCTCTGGAAGCCGCCTCGAGGGGTGCCTGCATGGCGGCCACGTCGGTGGGCGCGATGAGGATCGCCGACGGCCGCGATGCGACAACCGAATCCACAATCGGCTTCTGCAGAGTGGGATCGAACTTGACCGGGCCCTGGGTGTCGACGGTGACGCCTGCATCCTTCGCCGCAGCTTCGATTCCGCACTGCATGCTGATGTAGAACTCGTCGCCACTGACGCCCTGGATGAAGGCGATGTTGCCGCTGCCGCCACCGCTTCCGGAGTCGGACGAACAACCCGCCAGGAACATGGCGGAGACCGAAGCGACACTCAGTGCAACGACGGCGGTGCGTGATGTGATCATGGTCGACTTTCTTGTAAGGGGTGTGCGATAGAGGGAGTTTCGAGACCGGCCGAGGTTAGGGACTTCGGGACCAGAGTTTCTTGAGGGAGCTGGGCGATTGACCTCGGCTCGCTGCGTCGCGTCGACGCTGATCGAAGTAGACCGCTGCGATGAGGACAGCACCGACGGCGACCTGCTGCCAGAACGGCTGGACTCCGACGATGACGAAGCCGTTCTGCAGCACGGCAGGGATGAACAGTCCGACGACGGTGCCGAACATGGTTCCGATGCCGCCGAAGAGGCTCGTTCCACCGATGACCACTGCCGCAATGACATTGAGGTTGGTCTGCGACTGTCCGGCGATGGCGGTGGTGCCGTACTGCGACAGAGACAGGATGCCCGCCAGTCCGGCGAGGGTGCCGGAGAGTGCGTAGACCTTGACCAGGTGCATGTCCACCTTGATGCCGACGCGTCGAGCAGACTGCTCCTTGGAGCCGACGGCAAAGGTGTAGAGGCCGAACTTGGTGCGATGCAGCACGATTCCGAAGATAACCACGAGCACCAACGCGATGCTCGAAATCAGGGGAATGGTGGTGGCCGGGAAGTTTCCGTAACCGATGGTATCGACCAGAACCGGTGGTACGTCGCGGATGTCGACGCCCCCGGTGATGACCTGCGAGAGCCCGAGAGCTCCGCCCAGGGTCCCGAGAGTCACGATCAGCGGAGGCACGTTGGCCTTACCGATCAGGAAACCGTTGAGCAATCCCCAGCAGAGTCCACACCCCAGTGCCACCACGATTCCGACAGCGGCAACTCCCCATCCGTCGCCGCCGATCGCGGCCATGGTCTTGGCCGAGACGACTCCGGAGAAAACGAGAACGGAGCCGACCGAGAGATCGATGCCACTGGTGACGATGACGAACGTCATGCCGATCCCGAGAACGGCCAGGATGGATACGTTCTGGATGATCTGGCGGATGTTGCCCCACTCGGGGAAGCTGCCGGGAGCCATGATCGAGAACACGAGGCAGATCGCAGCCAACACGAGCACGATCTGGAACACCTGAACCCGGGCCAACTTACCGAGCGCTTCGACGAGATCGAAGGAGTGCCGAGACGGTGTGTCGCCGGGCGGCATCGGCTCGAGGGAGGGGCTGATGGTCTGGTTGGTCATCGTGTGGCTCCGGTGGTTGCGCCGGTCATCGCGCCGACGAGTTCTTCCATGGTCGTGTTCTTGGCGTCGAGAGTGGCGACGCGTTTGCCCATCCGCAGTACCTGAACGCGGTCGGCGACCTCGATCACGTGCGGCATCGAGTGACTGATGAACACCACTGCCACTCCCCTGTCCGCCACGCGGCGAATGGTGTCGAGAACGTTTCGGGTCTGCACCACGCCGAGCGCCGCGGTCGGTTCGTCCAGGAACACAACGCCTTTGGCCCAGGCGACCGCGCGAGCGATCGCAATGGCCTGCTGCTGGCCACCCGACATGGCTCCGACGGGAACGGTGAGGCTGCGCACGGTTGCTCCGAGTTCGTTCAACGCGTCCTGCGACTGCTTGCGCATCGTGGAGACGTCGAGGAAACCGAGATGGCCGAGCAATCCTTTGGCCGGCAGTTCGCGTCCGAGAAACATGTTCTGCTGCGCGTTCAGGTGCGGCGCGAGAGCGAGATCCTGGAACACCGTCTCGATACCCAGTTCGGCTGCCACGGTGGGACTGTCGAGATCGACCGCGGTGCCGTCGAACAGGATCTCGCCGGTGTCGACCGCGAGACTGCCCGAGAGCGCCTTGACCAACGTCGACTTGCCTGCGCCGTTGTCGCCGATGAGGGCGACGACCTCGCCGGGGTAGATGTCGAAATCGGCGTCGTCGAGGGCGCGCACGTTTCCGAAGCTCCTCGACAATCCCCTCGCCTCGAGGATCGGTGTCGCAACAGGTGCAACGCTGGCCATGGATACTCCTTGGTCGAATCGAAAACCGTCGGATGCGGGATGGATACCCCACCGGTGCCCGTGCAGCACGGTCGGTGATCGTGGTCTGCGAGGCAGGTCGAGCTCCCTGCGGGGCTCGTTGTGTAAACGAGTGTGACCCACGCAACCCGCATTGTCACGTGTTTCGTGAAAATTCATGTCACCGGTGACATGACACAACTCCTGCACACGGATGGAGCCGCACCGTCACCCCGCTATCGGACCGAGCGGTACCGTCTCTGAACTGGCAATATTTGCGATCTAGACGATTTTCGACCCGATGGAACGGCGCTGAGGTACCGTCCATGACACCGATGACATCCAGCACGCACCTGCGGCGTATGACATCGATGACATGACCGATTCGGAAACAGTGAAGGTTGACGCACATGGCGAAGTTCGACGGCCGGAAGATCTTGGTGACCGGTGCCAGCGGCGGTATCGGCTCGGCCACGGTGAGAAGGCTGGTGGCCGACGGTGCCGACGTCGTCGCAGCCGGTCAGTCGGTGGACGCACTGGACAAGCTCGCCGACGAGACCGGCGCGCAACCTCTGGCGTTCGACCTGACCTCCGAGGACAGCGTGCGCGAGGCCGTCGAGGGGCTCGAGCTCTACGGAGTGGTGAACTGCGCCGGCTTCGGCGGCGAGATCGCCACGCCACAGGACACCGACATCTCCATCTTCGACAAGGTCATCGCCATCAACGCGCGCGGCGCTCTCCTCGTCATCAAATACACCGTCCCCGCGATGATCGCCGCCGGTGCGGGGGCAATCGTGAACGTGTCGAGCCAGGCCAGTCTCGTCGCCCTGACGGGTCACATCTCGTACGGCTCCTCGAAAGCAGCCCTGGACAACATCACTCGGGTTTCGGCCCTCGAACTCGGTCGCCACGGAATCCGGGTCAATGGAGTCAATCCGACCGTCGTGATGACGGAGATGTCCGCGTTCTACTGGGGCCGTCCGGAGATCGAGGAGCCGTTCCTGGCACAGATGCCACTGGGTCGCTGGGCCACCGAGGACGAGATTGCCGCGCCGATTGCCTTCCTGTTGAGCGATGATGCTTCCATGGTGACCGGGGTGTCACTGCCGGTGGACGGCGGCTACACGAGTCGATGACGAGCGGACGACGAGCAGACGGGGGTAGATCATGACCACCATGCAGGATGTCGCGGCACTGGCCGGAGTCAGCGCCAAGACCGTCTCACGGGTGTACAACAACGATCCGCACGTCGACCCCGACACGCGCGCTCGCGTCTCCGATGCCCTCGAGTCACTGAACTACGTTCCGAACACGATGGCGACGTCGTTTCGCAACGGTCAAGCGGCGGCAATCGGTGTGGCCGTACCCGATATCGACGATCCGTTCTTCTCCTCCATCGCCCGCGCCATCGAGGAACGTGCCCGCGAAGACGACATGGCCGTGCTGGTCACGAGTCTGGGGCACGACGGTGACCAGGAACAGGCTCTGGTCGAGTCGTTGCTGCGTAGACAGTTGAGCGGCTTGATCATTGCGCCGACGGGTTCCGATCACGGCTATCTGGAGCGCTGGATCGACAAGACGCCGACGGTCTTCGTCGATCGCGGACCCGACGGCCTCAAGGCCGACAGTTTCGTCGACGACGATCACGGCGGGGCGGTGTTGGCCACCGATCATCTGCTTCGACTGGGACACACTCGGATCGCGGTCATCGGCGACAGTGCCAATATTCCCACCAGCCGGAATCGACTCGAGGGGTATCGAGAGTCGTTGCAAGCCCGAGGAATCGAGTTCGACGCTTCTCTCGTTGCGCTCGGCGTCATGGGCCGCGACGATGCCCGCAGCGCCCTGACCGCGCTGACCGCGCTCGACGATCCACCGACTGCGCTGTTTCTGTCCAATGCCCGCGTGGCCATGGCATGTGTGCCGGTTCTGCAGCAGATGGAATTGCTGCATCTGGCGTTCGTCGGATTCGGCGACTTCCCGCTGGCCGATGCAGTGATGCCCCCGGTGACGGTGATCGATCAGAATCCCGCTCGGCTCGGCCGTTTGGCCATCGAGCGACTACTGGGGCGGATCGAGAATCCGAGCAAGCGCTACAAGCGCCGCAACATCCTCGGGGTCGAGCTGATCGAACGGCAATCCTGCACGCCTGGAAGCGATCACCGCTGCGACTGATCCTGGAGCGCATGCGCAACCAGATCGACCTGCAGTGGTGTCGACAATTCGGCATCGATCCGCAGATGCGGAACACGCGGCTTCTCCACCAGGGAATCCGTCGGCCGATGGGCGTCGCGCTCTGCCCCGCGGGCCGCCCGTCGACGCGCCAGCAACTCCGGCGAGCCGTCGACGTGGACGACCATCGTTGCTGCGGGAGCCACCTGCGAGACCAGTCGTTCCCATTCCGTGCCCGCGGTCAATTCGCGGGTGAAAGGCGCGACCAGAACGGGGCGCTGACCGATCTCCACGAGGTCCCTCGCCGCAGCGAGCAGTACTGCATACCGGCCGGCACGAATGCGTTCTGCATGCGGCCCCGCACTGTTCCAGTGTGGGCCGTCCAACAGCGAATCCAGTTCGTCGAGTAGTGGATTGGTGAGTGTGTCGAGGTCGAGCAATGCCGTGCCGAAGCGGCGCGCCAGCTCGCGTCCGAGGGTGGTCTTTCCACTTCCTGCAGCACCCGCGACGACGAGAACCGGCAGTTGATCCCGATCGATCCCTGAAACGTCTTGACAGACATGAGGCATGACGTGAATCATACAAGACAACGTTGTCTCGCACCTTTGCTACAGCGAACACAATTCCTCCGATCGAGAGTTCACGTGACCGAGCGCGCAAGCATCAAAGACGTAGCCGCATTGGCAGGCGTCAGCTTCAAGACCGTCTCCCGTGTCGTCAACGGCGTGGACACGGTCTTGCCCGAGCTGCGCGAACGCGTCGAGGCCGCGGTGCAGACGCTCAACTACGTCCCCAATTCCGCTGCACGCTCGCTGAAATCGGGATCCGGCAACACCATCGGGATCATCGTCGATTCCATCGACGACGTGTTCTTCGCATCCTTGGTCAGTGCCGTCGAGGATCGCGCTCTCGAACACGGACTGGCTGTCATCGTCGGCAGCACCGGGTTCGACGCCCAGCGCGAACGTGATCAGCTGGCGTTGCTGGCCGGTCAACACGTCCGCGGCATCATCCTGGCGCCGGTCGGCGACCACAGCGATTTCCTCGTGCCGCGTCGCCGAACACTTCCCACGGTGACCATCGACCGCTCGATCGCGGGATTCGATTCGGTCATCGTCGACGATTACGGTGCTGCCAAACAGGCCGTCGAGAAACTGGTCGAGGGCGGCCACACCCGAATTGCGTTGCTCGGGTTCGACGATCGACTGCAGACCGCACAGTTGCGCCGTGAGGCGTACTTCGATGTTCTCGCGAACCTCGGCCAGAAGCCCGAGGCCGCTCTCGCTCCCCCGGTGTCCCATGCCGCGGACTCGGTACGGCCGGTGGTGAAGAAGCTTCTGGCTCTGCGCAATCCGCCGACTGCCTTCTTCGTCGCCAACGCGCGGCATGCGACGGCCGTGGTATCGGTGCTGCACGAGATCGATCGCACCGACGTTGCCATGGTCTCGTTCGGCAACTTCTCGCTCGCCGATGCTGTCAGCCCCTCGGTGACCTGCATCGACCAGGATCCATACCGGATCGGCACCCTCGCGTTCGATCGCCTGGTGCAGCGCTTCGACGATCCCTATCTCGAAGTCGAGCAACAGATTGCGCCGACCACCCTGGTCGAACGACTCTCACATGCACTCCCGTTACCTGCACAGAAATGAGAACATCCCCGTGAATCCCAGACTCGTTGCGGGACTCGACCTCGGTAGCACCGGCATCAAGGTGCTCGTGATCGACGAGGCCGGAACCGAACTGCTCATCGAGCAGAGTCCGACGCCGTGGCATCACGGCCCGGGCGGAACCACCGACCTCGAGGCCGAGGACCTGCTCGCGACCATCGCGAATCTGCTCGACGCCGTCGCGCGTCGACTGCCGGAGGTGACCGGCGATCCCGCGTCGCGCATCGATGCGATCGCCGTGTCCGGAATGGGTGAGACGGGCTTTCTTCTCGATGAAGACAACGTTGTCCGAGCCCCGGCATTCGCGTGGTTCGATCCTCGAGGGCAGCAGCAGGTCGACTCACTGCCCCAGGATCTCCGTGACCGGTTCGCCGGCACGACCGGGCTCCCCGTCGGCGTGCAGGTCTCGGTCGTCAAAATCGCGCACCTCCGCGACAACGGACTGAACCTGGCCGGACTGCGATGGTTCAATCTGCCCGAGTTCGTTGTACTGTCCCTCGGCGGTCGTGCGGTGGCCGACTACTCGTTGAGTTCCAGGACGGGACTGCTCGATCAGGACACCGGCGAGCCGTGGACGGAGATGTTGACGCACTTGGGCGTCGGGGCCGAGTTCCTCCCGCCTCTCGTCGACGCCGGTACCGATCTGGGGGCCGCAACCGGACCCGCCCTTCCCGACGCCATCGTGGGGGCACGGTTGACCGTGGCCGGTCACGACCACCTCGTCTCCGCCGTATCGGGTGGGGCAATCCCCAACGACCGGTATCACGTGTCGATGGGCACCGCCGAGGTTCTTCTGCGAGTGCTCGATGCTCCCCTGACTCCCGCGGCTCGAAGCCGTCTGGCCGATCATCTGATCAATTCGGTGCGGCATGTGGTTCCGGGCCAACACGTACTCGTTGCCGGGGTCAAGACCGGACTGTTGATGCGACGGGCGTTGCAGTTGTGCGACATCACCGACCGCGCCGGGCGTGACCTGCTCGATCAGCGAGTGTGCGCATTGCCTGCAGGCGGACCGTCCACCGACGGCGGGATAGAGATCGCCGGGGCCCGCAACGACGACGGCATGCTGTCCATCACCGTCCGTACGGACGGGGTGAACGCGGCGGAGCTGTTCCGTTCGATCCTGTTGCACGGAAACGACGAGATCGCCCGCCTCATCGCTGCCCTCGACGCCGAGGTTGCCCCCGCTCGGACCACGCTGCTCACGGGCGGCTGGGCGGGCATGGCCAGCGTTCGGGATGCCCGGTCGCAGGTGCTCCCCGAAGTCTCGGTCTCGACTCGCGCCCAGGACACCGCCTACGGCGCAGCACTGTTCGCTGCGCGCCTACTGACGCTCATAGAAATCTGAGCCCACATTTCTGCAGTGAGACAACGTTGTCTCACTTGCTCACGGTCCCAATCACCACCACCAGGAGAAAACAATGAACGAACTCACCACCCTCGAACGTCGCGGAATGGCTGCCATCTCCACCGCCGACGGCAACATGCTCATCGTCGCCGGAGATCAGCGCAACGGCATGAAGGCAGTCATGACGGATGCCACCGACGGACCCGGCTCGATCACTGTCGAGCAGCTCGCCGACGCCAAGGCCGATCTGGTTCGCTACCTCGGCAATCACGCGCCGGCAATCCTGCTGGACCCGGAGGTCGCACTGCCGAAGATCGTCGACGAGGGCGTGCTCTCGCGCAACACCGCGTTGGTGGTCGGCATGGATGCCTCGGGCTTCGAGGAGACCGACGGCTTGCGCTACACCCGCTTCGTCGACGGCGTCACCCCGCGCGTCGTCCGCGATCTGGGCGGCGATGTCGCCAAGATGCTGTTCTACATGCGCCCCGAACAGCAGGGCGTCGATTCCCGTGTCGCCGAGGAGATCCGCGACCTCGTGAAGGCATGCTCCGCCGAGGGACTGCTGCTCATCGTCGAAATCCTGACCTACAAGCTCGAGGGCGAGTCGGACGAGGACTACAAGGCCGGCTTCGGCAAGATCATCGCCGACTCCACCCGCATCTCGGTCGAATGCGGCGCCAAGGTGCTCAAGCTCCCCTACCCCGGTTCCGCCGAGGCATGTGCCGCCGTTACCGAAGCGGCACAGGGTGTTCCGTGGGCAGTGCTGTCGGCGGGCGTCGACCACGAGACGTTCATCGAGCAGGTACGCATCGCGGTCGCCAACGGCGCGCGCGGCGCGATGGCAGGCCGCTCACTGTGGAAGGACAGCATGGCCGTCTCCGCCGAGACCCGCGAGGACCTGCTCACCAACCGTGCACTCCCCCGTCTGCGCGAACTGAACGAGGCCGTCGACAACTGACATCGTCCTTCGACCGAGCCCGGACACCCCGTCTCGGGCTCGGTCGACGCCGTTCTGGGTAGCGTGAACCCATGACGCACCCCTCGACGCACCTCGACATCGTTGCCGCTCCCGGCGTGTTCGCCGACCTCGCGACGGCGCAGGAATTGGTCGCCAGGGCGCTGTCGGCCCGAGGATTGACGGGCGGAATCGTCGACACCGCAACCGGTTCCGACGAGGCGATCGTCGTTCCCGGTGACGGGATCCCGATCGACACGGCGTCGTACGGAGGTGTCGTTCGGGTCGATCTGGGCCAGTGCACACCGGACAGATCACCGGGCATCCGTACTCACATTCGCGGCCGCGGACTCGACGGTCTGCGATTCGCGATCGACAGCGTGTACTTCCACCGCTTTTACCCCGGAACGATCCTGTCGTACGGGGATCACCCCGAGCAACGCGTCGAGCAGCGGTTACCCGAGGGCGACGGTCCGTTTCCCGTTGCCGTGCTGATCCACGGTGGATATTGGCGGTCGCGGTGGGAATTCGACCTGATGGACGCGATGGCCGTCGATCTGACCGCGCGGGGCTACGCCACGTGGAACGTCGAATATCGTCGCCCCGACGAACACGGGTGGGATGTGATGACCGGCGATGTCGCGTCCGCGATCGCAGCGTTGGAGACGGCACCCGGCGATCTGGATCTGTCCCGGGTAGTTCTGTTCGGCCATTCGGCGGGCGGTCAACTCGCACTGCGAGCCGCGGCCGATTCCGTTGGAACACCGGTCGTTCCTGCCCTCGCGGTCGGCCTGGCCGGCGTGCTCGATCTGCGGGTCGGCGATGAGCGCTGGCTCGGCGAGGGTGCGGTGTCGAATGCGATCGGTGCGCGATTCGCCGGTGCGCAGGAGACGTACGAGGCATCGTCGCCGATCTCGAGGCTTCCGCTCGGCGTTCCGCAGCTGGTGGTGTGCGCGGTATCGGACGATCCCAACCTGCTCGAGATCAGTCGGGCGTACTACACCGCCGCGTCGGCGGGCTCGGATTCGGTCGTCTCGGTCGAAGGACCAGGGGGCCACTTCGCGGTCGTCGATCCCGCGTCGCAGATCTATCAGGACATGGTTCGCGAGGTCGACGGCCGAATCCGAGGTACCCGAGACCACGCGTCCGAGTAAGTCCGTATCGTGCATGGTGTGACGCGCAGCACAACGACGTGCATGCCGAGACTTCAGGAGCGAGATCGATGAAGAGCACCATGCAGGACACCCCACTGTCCATCGGCCAGCTGGTTCGATTCGGGACGTCCATTCACTCCTCAGCCGAGATCACCACCTGGTCGGACACCGGTCCGACCACAGTGACCTTCGGGGAATTGGGCAGGCGGGCAGCGCAACTGGCACACGGTCTGCGGTCGATCGGCATCGACGACGATCAGCGCGTCGGAACGTTCATGTGGAACAACGCCCCGCACATGGAGGCCTACATGGCGATTCCTGCGATGGGCGCGGTGCTGCACACGCTGAACATTCGACTCTTCCCCGAGCAGCTCACCTACATCGTCAATCACGCCGAGGACCAGGTGATCATCGCCGACGCGAGTCTGCTCCCCCTGCTGACACCCCTGCTGCCGACATTCGAGACCGTGCGGCATCTCGTCGTCGTCGGCGTCGACCCGGCGCAGGTCACTGCACCCAACGGTATCGAGGTGCTGGGTTACGAGGACCTGCTCGCAGGCAAGCCAGAGGAGTTCGACTGGCCCGAGCTCGACGAACGATCAGCTGCCGCAATGTGTTACACCTCTGGCACCACCGGCGACCCCAAGGGGGTCGTGTATTCACATCGCTCCATCTACCTGCATTCGATGCAGGCCTGCATGACAGATGCGATGGCAATTGCGCAGTCCGACAAGGTCTTGGCCATCGTGCCGATGTTCCACGCGATGTCGTGGGGATTGCCCTATGCAGCGCTGATGGTCGGTGCGTCGCTGATCATGCCCGACAGGTTTCTGCAGCCGGCTCCGTTGGCGGAGATGATGTCGACACGGCGTCCGACGGCCGCGGCGGCCGTTCCGACCATCTGGCAGGCCCTGCTCGCTCACCTGGACGAGCACCCGGCCGATCTGTCGAGTCTGCGTGACGTTGTGGTCGGCGGAGCCGCGTGTCCACCGAGTTTGATGCGGGCGTTCCACGAGAAGTACGGGGTGCACATCTCGCAGGCGTGGGGCATGACCGAGACCTCGCCTCTCGGCACGTCCGGCAAGCCCGATGCCGGCCTGTCCCCGGAGGACGAGTTCGATTTGCGTTGCACGCAAGGACGATTCGTCGCCGGAGTCCGGGCGCGACTCGTCGACGACGCCGGGACAGTGTTGCCGTGGGACGGTGCGACCGTCGGTGAACTCGAAGTGCGTGGCCCGTGGATCACCGGCAGCTACTACCGCGCCGATGCCGACGACAAGTTCGACGACGGCTGGCTGCGCACCGGTGACGTGGGAACGATCTCCGAGGGCGGCTACCTGCGACTGACCGATCGCTCCAAGGACATCATCAAGTCCGGTGGCGAATGGATCTCCTCGGTGGAACTCGAGAATCAGGTGATGGGACATCCGGCCGTGCGGGAGGCCGCGGTGATCGGTGTGCCCGATCCGAAGTGGGACGAGCGCCCCTTGGTGGCTGTCGTCGTTCGCGAGGGTGCGTCGGTGACGGCCGAGGAACTGAAAGAATTCCTCGACACCCGCGTGGCGCATTGGCAACTGCCGGAGCGGTGGACCTTCATCGACGAGGTCCCGAAAACCAGTGTCGGCAAATACGACAAGAAGCGACTGCGGAGTTCGCATGCCGACGGTGCTTTGGAGGTCATCGAGCTGGTCTGATCCGTTCGGTGAGTTACACGTTCCTCACGCGACCTGCGAATACCAGTAATGGTCTACCCCTAGCGTCGTAACGGACAGCGACGGCAGGAAGTGGCGAACTGTGTTGATCAACCGTTGTGCATCGGCACTCGCGGTGATATCGGCCGTTCTGCATCTGAGAATGGGCGTCGGCGGCGCGTCGGGCATGTTGGTGACCGCTATGGCGGTGGTGTGCGTTGTGTGCGCCGCCGATCTGTGGCGGTCGACGAACAATCGCGCGTGGGTAGTGATGGCGGCATCGAGTGCCGTCATGCTGCTTGCGCATGCCTCCGGTCCGGCAGGACACCATCAGCCTGTCGTGACCGACGCTGTCAGCGGTGCCTCGGCGGCCTCGATTCTCGCGGCGGTCGAACTCACGCTCGCCGCCGTCGTGGTTTTCGTTCGCACGCGCGCCATTCCGCCGGAACTTCTCCATCACCGACTGCAGGAGCCTCGATGACCGACACCTTTGCGCCCGTTGTAGTTCACCCCCTCGAACCGCTGACCCCGCAGGAGATTTCGAGGGCCTCGGCCATCGTGAGTCGCGAGCAGAACCTGACCCCCGCTGCCCGCTTCGTCTACGTCGAGCTACAGGAACCGACGAAAACTGAACTGCAGCAATCGGATACGGACCGGCGTGCCTTCATCGTCCTGCGTGACCGTGACGCCCATGCCACGTTCGAGGCCGTTGTCTCGCTCACCCACGACGCCCTGATCAGTTACACCGAGATCGACGACGCCCAGCCACCCATCACATTGGAAGAGTTCCTTCGCTGCGAGGACGTCATCAAGGCCGATCAACGGTGGCAGGAAGCGATGGTCAAGCGTGGTGTCACCGACTTCTCGCTGGCGATGGTAGACAAGTGGGCCAGCGGCCACACCATGGATGGGGACAACCCCGGTGGTCGACGCCTCGCCCGGCCCCTGACGTTCGTACGCAGCGAAGCGCAGGAGAACGGATATGCGCGACCCGTCGAGAATCTGGTCGTCACAGTCGATATGGACACGATGGAGGTGGTCGACGTCGCAGACACCGGAGTGGTTCCCATCCCACAGACTCCCGGCAACTACCTACCCGGATTCTACGAACGCCCCGGGAATGTCCCGGAGTTCTCCCACCAACGCGCACCGATGAAGAAGATCGACATCACTCAACCCGACGGTCCGTCGTTCACGGTGGACGGCCACTACGTCGAGTGGGCCAACTGGCGCTTGCGCGTCGGCTTCACACCCCGTGAGGGGTTGGTGCTGCACGACGTCGGTTACGTCGATCGCGGAACTCTGCGGCCGATCATCCATCGGGCGTCGCTGTCGGAAATGTACGTGCCGTACGGCGATCCCGGTGACAGTCAGTGGAACAAGAACGTGTTCGACGAGGGCGAGTACGGTTTGGGTGTTCTCGCCAATTCGCTTCAGCTGGGCTGTGATTGCCTCGGGGAGATTCACTACTTCGGCGCGTACGTCAACGATCAGGACGGTCAGCCGATCGAACTTCCGAATGCGATCTGCATGCACGAGGAGGACTACAGCATCGGTTGGAAGCACACCGACTTTCGCGACAACGTGGGCCAGGTCCGACGCAACCGTCGTCTCGTGGTCTCGTTTTTCGCCACCGTGGGCAACTACGACTACGGCTTCTATTGGCATCTGTATCTCGACGGGTCCATCGAGTTCGAGATCAAACTGACCGGCATCATCTCCACCGGTGCCATCGAGCCGGGCCAGGTCCCCGAGTTCGGGACCCTCGTGGCACCCGGTCTCTACGGGCCTCATCACCAGCACTTCTTCAGTGTTCGTTTGGACATGAAGGTCGACGGCGAACGCAACAACTTGTACGAACTCGAAGCCGAGGCAGTGCCCACAGGCCCCGAGAACCCGCACGGGAACGCGTGGCGTCAGACCAAGCGCCACCTCGTCACCGAGTCGGAGGCGCAGCGCGTCGCCGATCCACTCCGGGCTCGTTCCTGGTTGATTGCCAACGCGGACAAGAAGAACAAGCTCGGTGGGCACATCGGGTACAAGATCGAGCCGTCCGGTGCGGTCGCTTTGCCTCTGGCACAGCCGGGTTCGCAGCAGGCTCGCCGAGGCGGGTTCGCCACCAAGCACCTGTGGGCGACGCCGTACGCAGAACGGGAGCGCTATGCGGCCGGTGAGTACGTGGCCCAGAATCCGGGACCCGACGGGCTGGTGAAGTACACGAGCGGTGACCGTTCCCTCGAGAACGCCGACCTGGTCATCTGGCCCACGATCGCCGCACACCATGTGGTGCGCCCCGAGGATTGGCCGGTCATGCCGGTCAGCCATGTGAGCCTGCACCTCAAGCCCACGGGGTTCTTCGACGGCAATCCGATGCTGGATCTGGCACCCGAGACGCCGAAATCCACTGGGCACTGCTGCACCGAGTAGCCATCCGTGTCCAGGCCCGGGGACCACGGTCTCCGGGCCTGCTCTTTACGTCGACGCCTCGGTGACCGACGCACTCACCAGCGACGAGGTGCGCACACTCAATCGCGTTCGGTCGGCTCGGAACAGGTCCACCGAATACTCGACGGGCCGTTCGGACTGGTCGTATCCGATGCGTTCGAGCTTCAGGATGGGCGTTCCCTCGGGTTGCCGGAGCAGCGAGCCCGCGGGCGCACTGATCGTCGCCAATTCGATGGATTCGTCTGCCATACAGACCGATACGCCGAGCCGGGTACGCAGAGCCTCGTACACCGAGTCCAACGGGGTCTCCAGAACTCGGCCGCAGATGCTGTCGCTGAGGTACATCTGCTCCAGCGACAGCGTGTCGCCGTCGGCGAAGCGCAGCCGCAGCAGCGATACCACCGGTCCGTCACCCAGCACCTGCGCCGCCTCTCGGCTCGGCTCGGCGATGCGCGCCGAGATGACCTTGGTGCCGTCTCGAAATCCCTGTTCGTGCAGCATCTGCGGGACGCCCTTGACGGTGTTGAGGCTTCGCAGCAGTCGCCGGCTCTGACAGAGGGACTGCGCGCTTTCCGGCGACGACGAACCCGGTGTCACCGAGGTCAGGAACGCACCGCCGGCTCTCCCCTTCGTCCGTCGGATGACATCGTCGCGTTCGAGGAGATCCAGCGCTTTGCGCAGCGTCGTCCGCGACGTGCCGAGTCGCTCGGCCAGTTCGCGTTCGGGAGGCAACCGGGCAACGGACCGCGATTCGAGCTCGGCCACCAACCGAAGAAGCGCCGCGTGTGTCTGCTCCATCAACAGCACCGAAACACCTCGATTTCCTTCGTCACGACTGCAGAAGCCCATTCAATCTTCAATGAGGCTCGCGCAACACCCCTCGACCTGGGCATTAACGCACGATTAACACGGCGGGTGTCCTATGACCCGCAACCAGGTCACGCGTTACACGACGTTCACGTATCGACGAGAAAACCAGAAATGGTCTACGCCCATCGTTGCATCTACCCGAGAACGCAACATCTACCGAAGGGTGCAACACCGTGGAGGATTCCAGGTCGGCACGCGCCGCTCTCGGCGTGGAGCTCGCCCGCTCGGCGGGCGAGATCGCTCGTCGCTGGTTCGACACCTCAGCCCTCACCGTCGAGCAGAAGCAGGACGGTTCCCCTGTTACGCAAGCGGATCGAGACATCGAAACCCACATTCGGGCCGCCGTGGCCGAGCACTTCCCCTCCGACGGCTTCCTCGGGGAGGAATTCGGCGAAAGCAGCGGCACGTCCGACTACCGCTGGATCGTCGACCCGATCGACGGCACCAAGTCGTTCGTGCACGGAGTTCCGCTGTATGCCAACCTGATTGCGCTCGAGGAAGACGACGATGTCGTCTTCGGCGTCATCAATCTACCCAGCGCCGACATCCTGATGCATGCCGAACGCGGCAAGGGATGCTGGAAAAACGGTGAACGGGTCCATGTTTCGGACAGGACCGATCTCGACGGGGCCTACGTGATGGCAACCTGGCTCGAAGACTGGCACTCGGACACCATCGTCGACCTGCATGCCGCGGGCGCAGTGTTGCGCACCTGGGGCGATGCATACGGCTACATGATGGTCGCGAGCGGCCAGGCCGACGCAGTGGTCGATTACACCACGCAGATCTACGACCTCGCCCCCATGCCGGTGATCATCGAAGAAGCCGGCGGCACCTTCACCTCGCTCGATGGAGCGCGAGACTACAACAGCGGCAACGGCATTGCGACCAACGGCGCATTGCACGACTCGGTTCTCAAAATAGTCAACCAAGGATGACGCACATGAAAGAGTACATTCGCGGCCTGAGCCGAAAGAACATCATGACGTTCTTCGGCAGCATCTACGCTCTCGCCCTGCTCTTCGCACTGTTCCCGCCGCTGTACATGTGGGGCAGTGGCATTCGCTACGAGATCCTCGGCATTCCGTTCGCCATCATGTACTGGCTGATCGACGGAGTCGTTCTCGGGCTGACTCTCTGGGGTCTCTACATCGTCGAGGACATCCGCGGCGAACTCGACGAGGATCTCCTCCCCGCTACCGCACCGCTGACTGGAGAATGACATGTTGATCATGCTGGGAATGCTCGGCGTCTTCTACGCCGTCGTCATCTTCATCCTGTACACCACCCAACAGAAGACCTCCCCCACCTTCGACGAGTACTCGGTCGGTGGCCGCAGCTACGGCCCCTGGTACGTCGCGATGAGCTACGTCAACTCGTGGTGGCCGGGCTCGGTGTTCATCGCATTCTTCGGACTTGCCAGCGGCGCAGGCGTATTCGGACTGTACGGCCTCGCGTACTCCAGCCTCGGTGTCGCCATGATGTACTTCATGGCCACCCGCGCCTGGCGCTGGGGAGCGAAGTACAACCTGCGATCGCAGCCCGATCTGCTCGGCCTGCGCTTCAACTCGCGCGGCACCAAGATCGTCGCCAGCGTCATCGGCATCGTCTCGCTCTTCCCGTGGGTCGTGCTCGGCATGCAGGCACTCGGTGAGGTGTTCCAGATCGCCAGTGCCGGAGCATGGTCCGTCACCACCTGCCTGTTCGTCGGCCTGGCCGTCATCGTCATCCGCCAGTACTGGACCGTCAAGATGGGCATGCGCGGCCTGATCATGACCGACATGTTCCAAGGTCTGGTCGCCTACGTCTTCTCTGCGGCACTGTGCCTGATTCTGCTCTCCGGTGTCGCCGGCGGCCCGATCAGCTTCGCCACACTCGGCGATGTCGCCGACGAGTACCTCCGTGTTCCCGGAGACGGCGACTCGTACGGCCCGTTCTACCTCTTCGCCCTCATCTTCACCGGAGTCGTCGGATCGCTGTGCTGGCCGACGAGCTTCCAACGGATCTACACCGCATCGAGTGTCCGGGCCGTCAAGTCCGGCACCATCCGCACCGTCCTGATCTCCGGAGTCTTCTACTCCCTGCTCATGCTCGTCGGCATCGCAGCCACGGTCATGCCCGCCGTAGCCGATTCACCCCAGACCGGCTGGTTCACCATCGCCGAGAGCTACGGCGGAACGTGGCTTCTCGGCCTCGCGGCCACCATGGTGTTCGCCGCATCCATGGGCCACATCGACGGCAGCGTGCAGGTCTGCGGACTGCAGATCGCCAACGACATCGTCAACTCCGACAAGCGCAAGCTCACCGACAGTCAGCTGACCAAGGTGGCCAAGACGAGCATGCTCGCGTTCATGGCAGCGGCAGCAATCGTCGCCTACGCCACGTTCAACATGACCCGCCTGCAACTGCTCGCACAGATCTCGTATCAAGGCGTTGTGCAGCTTGCCATCCCGCTGTTCCTCGGTGTGTTCTGGCGAGGCGGTAACGGTAAGGGCGCAGTCGCAGGCATGATCTCCGGATTCACCGTCGCACTCGTCCTCACCGCGATCTACCCGGACGACATCGCCGGACTCGGCAGCCTCACCGGTGGCGTCGTGGGTATGGCCGTCAACCTGGCCGTCTTCCTCATCGTCTCCAAGGCCACCGGAACCACGGCCGAGGAGAAGGCCCGCGTCGACGAGATGTTCGAGGTCGGCAAGCGTCCTACTCGCACCGCACCGGTCGACCTGTCCTTCGAGAACCAGATCGAAGAACTGGCCGCCAACCCCGCCCCGGAGAAGATCTAGTGCCTTTCCTCGACGACTTCGCCGCGATGTCGCAGTTCGGCGCCACCGCCGCCGGTGGTGTGCACCGAGAGGCAGCAACCGCTGACGACGGTCGAACCAGGCGGTTCCTCGCCGACTGGTTCGGCCGGCACGGCTTCACCACCACCGTCGACGCGGTGGGAAACATGTACGGCACCGTCGAATTCGTTCCCGGTGCACCGTACGTCCTCGTCGGATCGCATCTCGACAGTCAGCCGACGGCCGGAAAGTACGACGGGGCCTACGGTGTCCTCGCCGCGGCACACGCCGCTCACGAGGTAGCCGAATGTATCGAACGTGGTTCGGTGACTCCGCAATTCAATCTTGCGGTGGTGAACTGGTTCAACGAGGAAGGTTCCCGTTTCTCGCCCAGCCTGATGGGAAGCGGGGTCTTCATCGGCAAGTTCGATGCCGACGACATCCTGAAGGTCACCGACCGCAGTGGCGTCAGCGTGCGGGATGCCCTGTCCGATATCGGATTTCACGGCAACGACGACGCGCCCGAGGCCGCCTCGTACGCCGAGATCCACATCGAACAAGGTCCCATCCTCGAGAACACCGGCACTACGATCGGCATCGTCACCGCCAACTGGGCCGCACGGAAGTACTCGATCACCGTGCACGGCGAGCAGTCGCACACCGGCGCAACTCATATGGCTCTGCGTCACGACGCGTTGGTCGGCGCATCGCGCATCGTGCTCGCTGCCCGCGATCTCACCACGCAGTTCCCCCAGGAGGCGCTGCTGGCCTCGGTCGGCGAGTTCGATGTCGAACCCAACTCCCCCATCGTCGTGCCGTCGAAGGTCACAATGGCCATCGACATCCGGTCGTCCGATCCCGAGGTCCTCGACCAGGCCCACGACAAGCTGCTTGCAGCAATCGATTCCGTCAACACCGACGGGGAGGTGCGGGTCAGCATCGACACCTCGGCGCTGCGGCCGTCCACGAGTTACCAGACCGAGGGCGTCGAACTCGCCGAGGAAGCCGCTGGGTCCCTCGGATTGTCGTGTCGACGGATGCTCACCATGGCCGGCCACGACTCGGTGAATCTCAAGGACATCGTTCCGACGGTGATGCTGTTCGTCCCCAGTGTCGACGGCATCTCGCACAGCGAGAGAGAACTGACCCACGACAGCGACCTGCTAGACGGCGTGAAGATGCTGGCCGAGACGGTCGCGCGCATGGTGCGCGGCGATATAGGAGTCGGCCGATCTTCCGAACTCGCCGGCACCAGCCGCACTCGAGCATAGAAAGCAGAGCCAGATGATCGATTTGAGCGGCAAGACTGCACTGGTCACCGGCGGGTCCCGCGGCATCGGACGAGCAGTCGCGACTACTTTGGCGGCGGCTGGCGCGCACGTGGTGATCGCCGACCGCAGCGACGCACTCCGCACAGACGGCGCATCGACATCGAATCTGATCTGCGCTGCGGGAGGCACCGCCGAGTCCGTCCTGCTGGACATCTCCGATTCCCGGCAGGTCGACGCGGTCTTCGCAGACGTCGCGGGCCGATCAGGCATCGACATCCTCGTCAACAACGCCGGAGTGCTCAGTGCCGGAACGGTCCTCGACACGACCGACGATGCGTGGCGGTCACTTTTCGCAGTGAACGTGGACGGAACGTTCTTCTGCACCCGAGCGGCGGTACGGCACATGGTCGACGCCGGGCGGGGCGGCAAGGTCGTCAACGTCGCGTCGATCAGCGGACTGCGGGCCAATCCAGGATTTGCCGGGTACTGCGCAGCAAAGGGAGCGATGGTCAACTTCACTCGGCAGGTCGGCATCGACTACGCACCGATGGGAATCAACGTCAACGGCGTTGCGCCCGGCTTCGTCGAGACCGACATGACCGCGATCTACGACGCGTCCATCCGCGGTGCTCTGGAGGCGCAGACCCCCAACGGCAAATGGGCAGATCCGCAGCACATTGCCGACACCGTGTTGTTCCTGGCCTCGTCGCTCTCGGACCACATCTGCGGAGAGATCGTGGCCGTGGACGGCGGCTGGCTCGTCGGCACTCCCGTGGTTCCAGTGATACCGGTGGCAACCGCGGTATCAGCATGAAAGGCACGCGATGAATCCCCTGTTGACAAAAACCGTCGACGAGATACGTGCGGCATTCGGCACCGGTGAGCTCACTCCCGTGCAGTTGCTCGATGCCACGCTGGAGCATCTCGAGGCCATCGACCCCGTGATCAATGCGATTGCGTACGTGGACGAATCCGGTGCCCGTGCGGCAGCTCAGGCCGCCACCGACCGCCTCGATTCCGGCCGTGCGCGAGGCGACATGGATGGCATTCCGGTGACCATCAAGGACAGCGTCCATGCGATCGGGATGCCGTGGCGACACGGCGTCGCCGCGAATGCAGACCTGCCGATGTCGACCGTCGACGCACCACCGGCTGCCCGGCTGAAGGAAGCCGGTGCAGTCATCGTCGGGAAGACGACCATGCCCGACATGGGGATGATGGCAGCGGGCGTCAGCTCGCTGTACGGAATCACCCGCAATCCCTGGGACCTGTCCCGTAACACCGGCGGGTCCAGTGCCGGCGCGGGGGCGTCGTTGGCGTCGGGCATCGGTTTCGGCTCTGTCGGTTCCGATATCGCCGGGTCGGTGCGGTTGCCTGCGGGACACTGCGGGCTCGTTGCGTTGAAGCCGACGCAGGGCCGCATACCGCACACCGCTCCGTCGACCATGCGATCGGCCGGTCCGATGGCCCGCACCGTCGACGATCTCATCGATCTCTACCGCGTCATCTCCAGGCCCGATCCGCGAGACACGTGGAGCCTGCCCTACGAGGACACCACCGACATACGCGCAAGCCTGTCTCCTGCCGGACTTCGCATCGGCGTCATGCTCGACATGGGCTACGGTCCCACCGTTTCCGACGACGTACAGGCCGTGGTGCGTTCTGCAGCAACGCAACTCAGGGCAGCGGGTGCCGTGGTCACCGAGATGCCGCCGATCTTCGGCGCAGATCCGTACCCGGCGTTGGATCGCCTGTTCCAGGTTCGCGCGCGCACGGAGTGGGAGGCCATTCCCGAGGATCGTCGATCGCAGGTACTGCCCGCGGTCGCCGACTGGGCCTCGGCGGCGGCAGAGTATTCGGCGGCTCAGTTCTCGCGCGACACCGATGCGGTCATGCGATCGCAGGAGATGATTCGGGCGCAGACGGCCGAGTTCGACTTCGTCATCTCCCCGGTCATTCCCAGAGTGGGCTTCGGAGCCGAAGAGGTCGGGCTCGACCCGGCGCAACCGTTGGGCCACTGCAGTTTCACCGCGTGGTTCAACCAGACCGCACAGCCTGCCTCCGCACTCTGCTTCGGCTTCAGCGCACACATGCCCGTCGGGATCCAGGTGGTCGGACCGCGGTTCGCAGATCAGGCGGTGCTACGGCTGACGAAGTGGCTCGAGGGTGCACGTGAGATCGAGATGAACTGGCCGACGACTGTGGCCGCTGACACGATCGGAGCACTGGGATGACCGTGCGACAGACATTGAGCGAGTTGGGTATCTGGGCCTCGGGCGAATTGACGCTGGAACCCGGAACCACCATGGCGAGCCCCAGCTGGTGGGGCGCTGACTCCGAGCGTTATTCGGCGCGGGCCGAGATTGCGGACTCCGGTGCGGGCTCGGCCGCGTACGTGAAGGTGATGGAACCGCATGCCCGCGACTACATCGATATCGCAGCAACGTTCTCGGCTGCGACCGCGGCCGGTGACGCGGGCATCGGCCCCACTGTCTTCTTCTCCGACGCAGCGTCCGGCGTCTTGGTGATGGAGGACTTCACCGGACGGTGTTCGACTGCAACGCTCGATCTGTTCGACGAGGATGCGAACGTCGAGAAGCTCGTGGCGCTGCGGGGTTCCGTTCACCGGCTCAGCGGAGTCACCAGACGTGCATCGGTGTTCGAGGATCTGGCGCGTGTGCGGGGCTTGGTCGAGCGGGTCGGCGGCGCATTGCCGGCCGACTTCGACTGGATGCTGCGCACTCTCGGGCCCGCCGAAGCGCGGATCGACAGTGCCGGCGTCGACGCGGTTCCCTGCCACGGCGACGGCAATGTCTCCAACGTCCTGATGCTCGAGGACGGCGGAATGCGGCTCGTCGACTGGGACGTTGCGGCGCTGATGGATCCGCTGCAGGACATCGGTGCGTTGCTCGCAGAGATCCGCCCGTTCGACACCGACGCACGTGAGGTGTTCGAGATGATGTGGGGGTCGTTCGACAGTGCGCTGTTCGATCGAGCCCGCATCTACGGCATCGCCGACTGCGTGCGGTGGGCCCTCATCGGCTCGTATGCCGACGCGATGAGGCCGGGTACCCACGAGTATTCGAAGTTCTCCGACTGGCAGTTCCTGAGGGCGCGCGCTGGACTGCGCGACCCGCATTTCGACGACCGAGTACGGAATATCTGAGGTGGCCATGAACGAGATCGCACTGGGATCCGCCCACACCGAACCCGAACGGCAGGTGGAGAAAGCCCTCGCCGCCGTTGCGGAGTGGGAGGGACTGAACATCACCTATGCCCCGGTACCCGGAGGGTTGATGAACAGCAATTGGCGCATCACCGTCGAAGGGAAGCCCAAGCGCTACTTCATGAAACTCCCCGGTGCCGGAACGGATTCGTTCATCGACCGGTCGCTGGCCAACGAAGCTGCCCGTCGCGCAGGCGCTTTGGACATCGGACCCGAGGTGGTGCTGTTCGATCCGGTGACCGGCGTGGAGGTGATCGAGTTCCTCGAAGGCTATCGTGCGTGCACCAACGGTGACCTCAAGCGACCCGAGATTCCCCTCGGCATGATCGATCTGTATCGCGTGCTGCACTCGGGAAGCAAGCTCAGCATCACGAAGACTGTTTTCGACATGATCGACGAACACCTCGATCAGGTTGCCGAACTCGGCGTGCGGTTGCCGCGCGACGCCGAGGTGATCCTCGCGGAATACGGCCAGGCGAAGAATGCGATGCTGGCGTCCGGTCTGGATCTGGTTGCGTGTCACAACGACCCGATGCCGGGCAACATCCTGATCGGCGACGGCCTGCCGATGAAGTTGGTGGACTACGAGTTCGCGTCGAACAACGACCGCGCGTACGAGCTGGCCGTGATGATCACCGAGATGTTCTACGGCGAGCAGCAGACGATGGAATTGATCGAGGAGTTCTACGGCAAAGCCGAGTGGTCGATGATCTCCCGGGTGCAGGTATGCAGCGCACTCGCCGACGTCAAATGGGGGCTGTGGGGCTGCATGAACCACAAGCTCAGCACCGCATGGGATTTCGACTACCACAAGTACGGAACCTGGAAGCTCGCCCGCGCACGGATGAAGATGGCGGATCCGCGTTGGGCGTTCTGGCTGCAGGGGTTGTGAGGTGACCACACTCGATCGCGTCGGAGCCCTGAGCGTCAACGGTTTCGATGCATCCTCGGCCGTGGGGCTCAGCACCCGCACGCTCGATCTGGTCGAGCGTCGAACGCGGGTACTCGGGCCCGCCTATCACCTGATGTACGAGACCCCGCTCGAGTTGGTACGAGGCGAGGGTGTGTACGTCTACGACGCCGATGGCACGCGGTACCTGGACATGTACAACAACGTTGCCAGCGTGGGGCATTGCCATCCCAGGGTGGTCGAGGCCGTCACTCGGCAGATGTCGTTGATCAACACGCACACGCGATACTTGCACGATGCGGTGATCGGATACGCCGAGGACCTGGTCGGCACCTTCCCCGACAGGTTGGACACCGCGATGTTCACCTGCACCGGGTCCGAGGCCAACGACCTGGCTCTCCGGATCGCGCGGCACGCGACCGGCCGCCAGGGCATCATCGTCACCGAAAGCGCTTATCACGGCGGGACTGTGGATGTGGCGGCATGTTCGCCGTCGATGGGTCCGGCGTCCGTTCGCGACGCTCCGTGGTTGCGGACGGTTCCGGCACCGGATGCGTACCGGGTCGAGGGCGATCTGGCAACGTGGTTCGCCGAACAGGTGCAGACGCAGATCGACGACCTGGCCGCGCGCGGGATCGGTATCGCGGCTCTGATGATCGACTCGATCTTCGCCTCCGATGGGATCTTGCCGGAGCCGACACCGTTCCTGAAGCCCGCGGCAGATGTCGTTCACGCCGCGGGTGGAGTGTTGATCGCCGACGAGGTGCAGCCGGGATTCGGCCGGCTGGGCGCATCGATGTGGGGCTTCGAGCGGCACGGGTTGCTGCCCGACATCGTGACGATGGGCAAACCGATGGGCAACGGCATGCCCATTGCCGGACTGGTCATGCAGAGTTCACTGGCCGAGCAGTTCGGACGAGACCTGCGCTATTTCAACACCTTCGGTGGCAATCCGGTGACCGTCGCTGCGGCGCAAGCGGTGCTCGACGTCATCCGTGACGAGGCTTTGGTGGCCAACTCGGCCGCCATGGGTGAGCGCCTGCTGGCAGGCCTGCGCACGGTCGCTGATCGCGTCGATTCCATCGGGGACGTCCGGGGTGCAGGTTTGTTCGTCGGAGTCGAATTCATCGGCCCCGCAGGTCAACCGGATCCATCCGAGGCACTGCGTGTGGTCAACGCCATGAAGAAACGCGGGGTGCTGATCTCGGCCACCGGCCTGTACGGAAACACGTTGAAGATCAGACCGCCGTTGACCATCGAGGCGGCGGACGTCGACTACTTCCTCGAACAGTTCGCAACGGTCGTGGCCTGACGGTTCCGCTATCCGCTCCAGCCCCAGTTGTAGGGGTTCACCACGATTCGATACCAGACATCGGTGTCCGCAACGTTGGTGCAGGGCACCAGGATGTACGACTGCGACGCCTGCTCGAGCGACAACGCCTTGTTGCAGAAGTACTGTGCGCCTTCGCCGGATTGCTCCGCGCGATAGACGGGGCCGTAGTGCCATTCGTCGGCACTGGCTGTCCCGACTCCTATCGTGGCTCCGGCTGCGAGCGGTAGCGCCAGGAGTCCGGTCAGAACAGCGATGCGTCGGCTGGAGTGGGTCATCGGAGGGCCTTTCGTAGGTGGCACAGTCGTCGCCGGCCGTCGTCAGGCCACCGACTCGATCCCTTCCCCTGTGAAGTCGCACGAGAACCGAGTCGCGTTACCGGCTATGAGCGGGCGATCGAGTGCACCGAGCCCAATGAAGCCGTGGTCATGTCCGCGACTCGTTCGAGTTGACGCCGCGTTGCGCCGTCCCGGGCGCGCTGGGACATGCCCTGAATGATCACGCCGATGAATTCCGCGACGTCGACCGGCTCCCATGACGGAGGCAGGATGCCGGCGGCGACGTTCTCGGAAATACGATCCGCCAGCAGGGACACGTTGGCATTGCGCATGTCGCGCAATCGATCTGCGATGCTTCGATTGGCGTCGGTGACACCGACGGCCGAGCTGATGATCAGACAGCCGCCCGGACAGGACTCGTCTGTGTAGTGCAAGGCCGCGTCGTACAGCAGCCTCGAGATCAACTTGGCCGCGTCGGGCTCCTCGGCGAACGCACGCTCCATGAAGTCGCCTCGAGTAGCGAGATAGCGCTCGATCGTGGCGAAGAACAGCCCTTCCTTGCCGCCGAATGCACTGTAGAGACTGGGCGGATTGATGCCCATCGCACTGGTGAGCATCGAGACCGAGGTGCCCTCGTAGCCGTGTTCCCAGAAGGCGAACATCGCCTGATCCAACGCCGAGTCGACATCGAACTTGCGCCCCTGTCCTCGCACTCCGGCCATCAGCCCTCCACATCTCGATCCGTTCTCGAAACTGTGATTCATCGTACTCCTGTAGCGATCATTAAACGAATCGCCTAGCCTTCGACGGAAGGTTCGGTTCTCCATAGAACGAAGGGGTAGACAATGGTCACCGAGACACGCAATGCATCGCCCGCGGTCAACGCGAACGTCGCCATCGTCTGGATGCTGCTCGCAGTGTTCGGGGTGGGAACCGTCGAATACCTCGTCGCCGGAGTCCTTCCGGACATTTCCTCCGATGTCGGCGTCGGGAATTCGACTGCGGGCCTGCTGATCACGATCTATGCCGTCACGGTCGTCATCGGCGGTCCGCTGCTCACCATCGCCACCACCCGGGTTCCGCGAACACCGCTCATCGCCGCAATGATGGCCTTGTTCATCGTCGGCAACATCGGAACCGCATTGGCCCCAAATTTTGCGACCCTGGTGATATTCCGCGTCATCACTGCGCTCCCCCACGCCACGTTCTTCGCGCTGTGCCTGGTGTTGGCAACGTCGTTGGTGGAGCCGGATTTTCAGGGCCGAGTGATCGCGCGCGTGACGCTCGGCCTCAACCTTGCGACCGTCCTCGGCGTTCCGCTGGGGACGCTGATCGGCTCGCAGCTCGGCTGGCGCTGGTCGTTCGCCATCGTCGCGCTCTTCCAACTGTTCGTCACCGCCGCTCTGATCGCCTCGACCCGACGCGCAGCACCGTCACATCAGACCGGCAGTGTCACTTCGGAACTGAGTGTGTTCACCCGAGGTCCGGTGTTGTGGGCCATCGGCCTCACCGCGCTGAGCCAGGCCGCCCTGTTCGTGGTGTTCACCTACATCTCGCCGTACCTCACCGATCACGCCGGAATTTCCGCGTCCACCGTCACCATCGTGCTGTTCGTCTTCGGCGTCGGCTCTGTCGTCGGCAACCAGCTCGGCGGCTACTTCGCGGACAAGGCGCTGGACACGACGCTCTACACAGCGTTGATGGCACTCGCGGGCGCGCTCGTCGTCCTGTTCCTCTTCGGTGGCACAGCGTGGTTCGCCTTCGCGTGGATGTTCGTTCTCGGTGCGGCGGGCTTCTCGATCATCCCGCCACTGGCCTCGAAATTGATCGGCGCGGCCAGTGAGGCACCCCACCTCGCGGCCACCGTCAACATCGCCGGGTTCCAACTCGCGAACGCGGCGGGTGCTTGGATCGGATCGATAGCGTTGTCCGGTGGCAGCAGCGTCTCGGTCCTGCCTGCCATCGGAGCGGTTCTCGCCGTCGGTGCGGTGGTACTTCTGTTCGTCAGTCGTCGCGCGTCACGGGTGGCAGGATGAGAGCCTCGTGATCGACGCGCCGGTCTGTGGTGCGGACACGTCACCGACTGTGGGTAGGCAAGTCCGGAAAATTCTGGATGCCTTCATGCTCACAGCAGTCGAGTCACCAGTGACAGGATCCTGTTCTTGGCTACTCGTCGACTTCCACGCCGTATCTGACGGCCAGTTCAGCCAATCCGTCGTCGTAGCCCTGGCCGATGGGTCGGAAGCGCCATCCACTCCCTCGGCGGTAGATCTCGGCCAACAGCATCGATTGTTCCGTTGTGGCCGCATCGAGCACCGCTGTGGCGACCGTCGAATCGACTCCATCGAGCGATACCGAGACTGCACCGACGTCGCCGAACGTCTTGTCGCCGTCTATGACTGCGGCGATGACTATGCGCGCGCATTCCTCGGGAACGAGTGCCAGATCGATCCGGACGCCCTGCTCACTGTCACCGTCGATCGACATCGAGACCGCACCGTCCGAGGTGGCCGGAGCGTTGTAGAACACGAAATCCTCGTCACTGGAGACCAACTCGTCGTCGTTGACCAGGAATGCGACGACGTCGACACCGACCTGATCGGACTCGTCGGCCCGCCACGAACTGTTCAAAGTCAGCATGGTGAGGCTTGGATCCAGATCGACAACACCACCACGTGGCACCAGCGGGGCGATTCGGGACCGCCGCGCCGGAAGCGGAGCAGGCACCTCGATCTTCAGCTCACGGTCTATCGTCGCCGGTGTCAGCAACGTGAGATCCCGTTCTTTCACTTTCGGCATCCGGGGGTCTCCATCGCCGCCGTCCAGGATCAGGATGTCGGTCACGCCAGCGCTGAGATTCACAGCCGGTGTCGCACCGAGTTGGATCAGGCGGGAACGCATCAGCACAGAATCGGCATGCGAACCACCCATGACCAAGACCCTTCTTGTCTGCCAGGGCTTGCCGACTGGATCGGGCTGCTGCACGTTTGGCTTCGGCTGGACCTGCGGCCGAGTACCTTTGGGCGTTCCTGGTTGCACATCCCGTAGTAGGTCGAGCAGTTCGGACTCTGAGATTATCCGAAGTCCATGGGCCCGAGCTCGCTCGACCTTTCTGCTTTCGGTCGTGGGATCCGAGCACACCACCACACTGGTGAATCGGCTGACGGAGTTCATCACGTCCAAGCCAGCTTCGGTGACCTGAGCGGCCAGACGCAGCCGCGGAATGCGCGTGTCGCCGCTGATCACGACCCGCATGCCCTGAATCAGACCGCCGTCCCCAGCAAGAGGACCGGGGTTCTCCCACCTGCAATGCGTTCGAGGCACGGTGTCCGGATACAGCGTCAGGCGCTCGGTGCACGTGACGACGGGAAGGGGAAGTTCGAGCGACCTGGCCAATCGAGCACTGTGAGTGAACACCTGCGCCAGCACGCGGGCATCGTCGTATGCGTCGTGCGCATTGGACTGCAGCACTTTCCAGTGCGCAGCCAGGGTGGCTAGCTTGTGGTTAGGAGTGTCGAGTTGCAGTCGCCTCGACAGTGCCACGGTGCACAACCGTTGCTTCGTCGGCATCTCGATGCCCGCACGCATCGATTCGAGCTTCAGGAAGCCGTGGTCGAAACTTGCGTTGTGCGCGACCAAAGTTCGACCGTCGAGCAGATCCATGAGCTGCGGGGCGATCATGTCGAACGTCGGTGCACCGGCAAGCCGTTCGGGCGTCAGTTTGTGGATGTGCACCGGGCCGGGATCGCAGCCCGGGTTGACCAGTGTCGACAGTTCGCGTCCGACGCGTCCGTCCTCGTCGACCGTCATAGCGGCGACGCTGAGCACCCGATCACGGGATGCCTTCAGACCCGAGGTCTCGACATCGACGACGACCCACTCGTCGCGTCCGGTCTTGACTGCATTCCCCACGGAGGTTCCACCTTCGACGCCAACGGACAGTGGTGGTCACTATGCCGCACGGCTCAATGGCAATACGGCAAATGCCGAATACGGGTCGATCTATTCGCACTGTGGACCAGTGATATAGCCCTGCTCGCAGCCGTACTGGGTTTGGATATCCCCGCTGGTCGGTGCTTCTCCGCACAACACTCCGCACCGCTCGTAGCCATTCACGACGCCATCACCGTTTCGATCCTCGGATTCGTAGTACGGATACCCTGCATCGGGTAGCGGCGCGGTCGCCGCGCATCTCGGGTCGTTCACCACGTACGACCCATCGGTCAAGACCGCGGTGTTGCCGTAATCGCAATATCTCAATTCAGGCGGTGCCGGCGCGACGTACGTATCGCATTCGGCTTCGTACCCTGTCGTGCCGTCTGAATACAGGGCGGTGCCGGACTGATACAGATCAAAGTCGCCGCACTCGTAGGTGATTGGTTGAGGCAAAGGAACAGGCGGCGGCTCAGGTGCCGCCGGCTTGTCCACGTTCGAGGTAGGCGACGCCGACACCGTAACGCTCGAACTGCTCGTCACAGGAACAGCTTCGCTCGGTGTGTCGTTGGGGCTGCTCGAGCAGCCGACGCAGACCAGCGCCACTGCGGTGATTGCAATGAAGGTTCTCGTGGAGTTGCCAACTCCGAGCTGGTCGAGACTGCATGGACCCGTCCCCGGTACAGGCAATGTCGATTCAGTATTGCAATGAACTGACCACCGACACGGGCGATTCGACATTCGGATACGCCGTTATGCCTTCGTTCACGGGCATAACAGGGCTCAGTCCTACAACAGAGGGGCGTACTCTCGCCTATGCATGTAGTTGCAAGCATAAGGAGCGAATAAGGCCGATCCGCGACGACGGAGTCGGAGATATCCGAGTGAGGTGGCCGCCGCCTTCGTCGCACGTCGGCTTCAGCTACGCCTCACTCAGGCTGAGTTGGCATTGCTTGCCGGCGTGGGTCGATCGACGGTCCAAGCTCTCGAAGGCGGCAAAGACTCGATCCAACTCGATGGTGCGATCGCCATCGCGAATGCGCTGGGCTGTGATCTTACTTTGCGGACTCGATCCGGAACGCCTGTGCCGCAACTGGATTAGCGTTGACAACGCCACAATGACGGCGGCTGACCGGCCAGGCGGACAGCAACCCCGCGGGGCCGTAGAGCTCAGCCATGGATCCCGATCGGTTCTCGGCATAAGGGTTCCGATCATCTCGTACGCAACGATTTCCGGATCCGGCGTACCGGAACTCGTGTATGATCTCGGACAGTTCGGTCACGCGCGCTGTACACCGAAGCTCGTCAGACTCTTTGCTGCTGCGTCGGTTCCAAGTGGGACTCGGACCTCCGGGTTGTCGATGTAGAAGCGAATCCACTATCAGACGCAACAGCGATCTCCGCGGTTCCACTGACAAGCCGACCCCGTCGAGGGCCTGGTGGATGGCTTCAGCGAGAGAGCGCCTGCAAGGTCGCCTCTCCCGCGCGATACCCCGCCTCGAACAGCCATGGCCACTCGGAAAAGTCCTCGGGGTCGACCACCACCGTCTCGACACCACCGTTCCCGCGCCGCTTGGGCATGTTCTCGGGATGGGACGGGAATCGATCCTTCAGGTACGCGGGTTCGAGACTCTGCCGAAAGATCAGCCACGTCCGAGGCGTGAAGCCCACTGCTTCAGCACGTTTCGCGAGGTCGATCCACGCTTCGGCATTTGCGTACCCGCCTTCGAGTACCAACCTCCGAGTCTCGAGCATCGGAAACACGCCGTACCAGATCGGCGGGTAACTCAGGAGCGTCTGGCACCAGGTACGACTCCGATCGTGCGGAATGGGTTCCCACTTCGCCTGTGCTGCTTCGAGTTCGTCACTACCGGGCATTGTTCACCTCATTCTGGAGGTGCAACCCTCCATCGACTTGCGCGCCTGCGATTGCGGGACGCGCCGGTTCTTCCCCTGGGGCACCCTGTCGATGGAGACGGGGTTGCCGGACAGCCGGCCAGGTACCGACAACTGCCACTCATGAACCTCTCCCGACCATAGCCGAGAGGTACGACACGCACCATCGGCCGAAAGCGGCAGCCACTGCACGCACCCCGTGCACCGAGGTCGCGCACTGGATTGTCATGACCGCTCCGGTGCAGGCCTCGGGCCGAGCTCCCGGAGGACGTCGAGGGCTGCGGTATCGCGCTCGTCGTATCCATCGTTGCCGTCCGTCGCGGCCAGCATGAACGTGTCCAGAAGACCACCTGCGGTTCGGCTCGTTCCGTCGTCGGGCCCACATCTTTCCTATGCTGTGTTCGTGCCCTCCGACCGAACAGACAGCAACCTCGCTCGCGTGATTCCACTGTTCGGGCGCCGGGGATCCCGCACCACCAACACGGAATTTGTCGACGACATCGAGCCGGCAGTCGAGTCCCCGGTCGAACAACTGACGCCCCACGATATCGAGCTCACACCACCGACCGCCGTGGACGAGTTCGCAGCGCTGACCGCATCGAAGCCGATAGCGCAGCTTCGTTCGCTCCTCGACTGGCTCGGTACGTCGCGACCTATCACCGGCACGGGTGTTCCACGACCCGGGTCGGTCAGCGAGCTGGCGAAGGCCGTCGGGGTGGATCTGGACGCGCGAGCGCGGAATTCACGATCCATGCGCGACATCCGCGACTTGATGACATTGTGGGATGCGGCGACGGCGGCCGGATTGATCGAGTTGACATCCACCACGGCGATACGCGGCCCCTGGGCCGACGAGTTCGCCCACTCACTTCCCGGCTCGCTGGCCGCCCACCGGACGGCTCTCTCGCACGTCATCCGCCGGTACTTCCTCAGCGAGGACCCGCGCCGCCAGTCGCAAGTCCCCGATGTCGTCGCCGGACAGATAGTTCTCGCCGCGATGACGAGCACTCCACGGAAGCGGCTCCCGGATGTCGGTTCGGCCCACTCCGGAGATCTGTACGAACACATCATTGCATTGATACTCCGCGGCCTACTGGACCAATTCATCGCCGACGGGTGGCTGGTCTGCGACGGGACATACGAGGTGCCGGCACCCTTGCGACCGACCGTCCTGGACGCCATGAAGTCACTTCGCTACTACGGAACGCATGACCTCAACCGATGATCATCACCGGATTGTTCTTCGCCGAGTATGCGCGAGCCTCCAACGACATGCTCGACATCCTCGGCGGCGTCTGGGATTCCTGCACGGTCCCTCGCGAGACCCGCATGCTCGAATGCCGGTTGGTCGCACTGTTGCAGACGGGCCCCGATGACATCGGTAAGGACTTTCCCGCGACTCTCGAAGTGCTCGACGCGAACGGCGAACACATCGTCAATCAGCGTGGCCTGCAGATCCCCGGTGCCGGCTTCACCGGCGAGAATCGATTCTGGTTCCTGCCGATGCAGATGGTGTTCCGCGACGAAGGACGGCACAACTTCATCCTCAGCGCCGGTGGGGCCACAGCGAGCGTCGGACTTCGCATTGCCTTCGGCTGATGTCAGGTACTGATCGGCTCCCGCGCAGCACCCCGCTCCACAACTCGGCGAGCGGTTCGGGCTACCGCCTCGTCGATCAGGAATCCCTTGCTGTCCACGGCCACACCCGACTCGGCACGCTCCAGATCTGCCAACAGTTCCTCGGCTTCGCGCACTTCCAACTCAGATGGCACGAATACCGTTCGCACAGGACCGAGTTGAGCGGGATGGATACACGCACGACCGACAAAACCGAGACCGGCCAGCGTTCGAGTATCGGCCTCGAAGGCCTCGGCGTCGCGGAAGTTTCGCGACACCGCCGCAGGCGGTGGATCGATACCCGCCGCCACGCTGGCTGCGACCACCTGAGCACGCACGAACGACAATGACTCCGCCGAGCCGTCGACGCCCAGATCGGCGGCCAGGTCCACCTCCCCGATCTGCAAAAACTTGACCCGAGGGGCACGGGCAATCTCGAGAGCGGCAAACACTCCGGCGGCCGTCTCGATCAGGGGCGAGACCACCGCGCCGGTGCCACTCAGTAGAGCATCGGCCTGCTCCACCTCGCGAGCCGACGACACCTTGGGCAGCCAGATGCCGGTCAGGTTCGGGTGCAACACCGCGCGAACATCGTCCTCCTGCAACGGCCCTGGGTTCACCCGCACCCAGATCTGCACGTCACCCGGATCGCAGGACGCGACCCACTCGGCTACCGTCGCGCGGGCGTGATCCTTGTTCGCCGCAGTGACGGCGTCCTCGAGATCCAACACCACCGCGTCGGTACCCGACGCGAGTGCTTTGTCGAAGCGCCCCGGGACGTCCCCGGGAACGTAGAGGTAGGTCAGAGCCGTCCTCATCCGATGACGCCCGTGCCCGCGACGAGAGACTTGGCGATGACAGTCCGCATGATGTCGTTGGTGCCCTCACCGATGGCCATGAGCGGGGCGTCGCGGTAGAGGCGCTCGACGACGAATTCGGTGGAGTAGCCGTAGCCACCGTGGATACGCATGGCTTCGAGGCTGGCGGTGATGGCGGCTTCGGAGGCGAAGTACTTCGCCATGCCGGCCTCCATGTCCACGCGCTTGCCCGAATCCGCCTGAGATGCAGCCCAGTACGTCATCAGCCGCGCAGCCTGCAGCTGGGTCGCGATGTCTGCGATTTTGAGCTGGATGGCCTGGAACTCGGCGATGGGCTGACCGAATGCGGTGCGCTGCTTCGCGTATTCGAGCGCAGCGTCGTAGGCAGCCTGCGCGATGCCGACACTGCGGCCGGCAATGTTCAGGCGGCCGATCTCGAGACCGGACAGTGCCTGCTGCAGACCACGTCCTTCGACTCCACCGAGCAGCGCATCGACGGGAACGCGCACATCGGTGAAGGTGATCTCACACGATTCGGTGCCCTTGTAGCCGAGCTTGCCCATGTCGCGCTGCACCTCGAAACCGTCGGTCGCGGTGTCGATCAACAGCAGCGACATGCCCTTGTGTGCCGGCGTCGTCGTGCTGTCGGTCTTGACCAGTACTGGAAGCACATTCGCATGCCGAGCGTTGGTGATCCACGTCTTCGCCCCGTTGACGACGTAGTGGTCGCCGTCGCGCTTGGCGGTGGTCTTGATGCCCTGCAGGTCGGTGCCGGCACCGGGCTCGGTCAGACCGACTCCCGTACGCCATTCACCGGACGCGAGCTTGGGGAGCAGTGTCTTCTTCTGCTCCTCGGTGCCGTGCTTGCCGATCATCCAGCACGAAAGATTGTGGCTGCCGAGAATTCCGGCGACGCCCATCCATCCGCGGGCGAGCTCCTCGTACACCAGGGTGAACGAGACCTTGTCGAGGTCGAGTCCGCCGTACTCCTCCGGCGTCGTGATCCCGAACAGGCCCATGGCCTTCATGTGTTCGACGATCTCGGTGGGGTATCGGCCCGTCTTCTCCCACTCGTTGGCTACCGGGATGATTTCCTTGTCGACGAAGGTGCGCAATGCTTTCCGGAATGCCATCTGCTGTTCGTCGTACGTGAAGTCCATGATGATGTCCTGTCGATTGGGGTGTCGTCGATCGAAGTGTCAAGGTGCCGGCGCGATGGCTGCGGCCAGATCGAGAATGGCGGTCAGGTCGATTTCGTCGACCAGTCCGAGGATGCGGTCGGCGAGTTCCCCTGCACGAGAGTCGTTGCCGCAGTTGGCGAGAAACTTCTCCAGCAGACGGTCGTCGCTCAACGGGAACCCGGCCGAGCCTTGGCTGCCGCCGACGGAGGCGTCGAGCACTCGTCCGTCGGTGAGGGTGAGAACCGCCCTGCCCGACGCGGCCGCCGCGGGAACCTCGGACGGCAGGTTCGTCACCCGTACCTTGCGGGCGGTGACGAGGACGTCCTGACGTGCGATGGATTCGTCGGTGTAGGTCGAGACGGTGATCGCGCCGTCGTGCAGCAGAGCGGCCACGCTCCAGGGCAGATCGAACTTGCCGTCGTAAGTGCTGCGCGGTGACGCGACCCCGGTGTTCGGACCACAGACGAACGGACTCGAATCTGGGTGAACGAACACCTCGATGTCGGCCACGTCGCGCGCTTGAACCGCATTGTCCCCGAGCGCCTTCGACACTGCGTCGAGCGTGACGTGCATCAGCTGGCAACTGGGGTACGGCTTGATGCCGATTCGGGTGGCTTCCCACCGCGTGCCGAGTCCGTCCGTCAGTGCCGCGAAGTTCGTCGGCCGATCGGTCAGCGCGGCGTAGATTCCGCGTCGACCTTCGAGAACCGACGACGGACCGGTGGCTCCGGCGGCCGCGAGCCGAGCGGCCAGCACACCGTTCATGCTCGCCGATCCGGGGTGCAGAGCCTTGGTGTCGGCGTCGGTATCGAGAAACTCGAGCAGCCCCGAGCTGGACGATCCGGCGATCCCCAGAGCGTTGACCATCGTCTCGGTGTCGAACTTCGAGAGGTGGCCCGCAACGAGTGCGGCGGTGAGTGGACCCACCGCTGCCGTCGCGTGGACTCCCCTAGCGTGGAATCCGTGGGGACTCACTTCGCCGAGACGGCAGGCAGTTTCGAGGCCCAGAGCGGCGGCGGTCAGCACGTCCGCACCAGAGGCCGATACCTGCTGCCCGACGGCGAATGCCGCGGGAAGAGATACGGCCGTCGCGTGTACCAGTGCGCCCGCATGTGTGTCGTCGAAATCCAGAGAGTGCAGCATTACTCCGGTCGCGAAGGCGGCCGCCGGTGCGGACAGGCCGCGGGTGCCGGTGAGAGGCCGCGCCTCCGGTGGGCCGCCGAGGGCGTCGGCCACTGTCCAGCCCGGTCGGCCGTAGCCGAGGCGTTGGGCCGCAACGGTATTGCCGACGCCATCGAGTAGGTGACGCGCGGCCGCGTGCCGGACGTCCTCGGACAGATCGGCGACGGTGACACTCGATGCCCACTGCGCCAAGATCGTCGAGGTCACGCCCGCACCTCGTCCTTGGCCGTTCCGAACGCACCCTCGGCCTTGAGTTTCGCGACGCGTTCGTCGTCGTAGCCCAATTGATCGCGCACGATGTCGTCGAAGTGCTCGTTGCGCTGCGGCGCTCGGCGGTACTGCTTGGCCTCGGAACCGAAGTTCACCGGGGACGCGACCTGACGCACCGTGTTGTATACCGGGTGCTCGGTCTCGACCACAAGATTGCGGGCGATCGTGTGGGGTTCGGTCAGCGCATGCTCGACGTCGTTGATCGGCCCGGTTGGGACTCCGGCAGGCCCAAGCTTCGAGAGCCAGTGCTCGACGGTGTTGGTGGCGAACACCTCTTCCAGGATCGGCAGCAGCACGTCCTGGTGCTTGCCACGCAAGGAGAAGTTGCTGAATCGTGGATCGGCACCGAGGTCCGGGCGATCGATGGCGACGACGAGTCGGTCCCAGAACTTCTCCTTCGCACAGCCGACGATGAGCCAGCCGTCCGTTGCCTCGAAAGCCTGGAACGGAACCAGGGAGGGGTGAGCGGAGTTCTTCGTGCGGATCGGCTCGAAGCCGGCGTTGAGATGCCAGGTCGCGGGATACGTGAGCAGAGACATCGCCGTGTCGTACAGCGAGACGTCGCAGTCACCGCCGATGCCGTCGCGTCGGGCGGCGTGCAATCCCGACAGCAGCGAAATAGCGGCGACGAAGCCACCGGAGTAATCGACCAGCGACAGACCGGATTTCGTCGGCGGGCCGTCCGGGTCGCCGGTGACGCTCATCCAGCCGGCGAGGCCTTGCAGAATGTAGTCGTAGCCAGGCTCTTTCGCGCGAGGGCCGGTCATGCCGAAGCCGGTGAGGCTGCAGCACACGATCGCGGGATTGAGGTGCTTGAGCTGGTCGTAGGTGATGCCGATCTTCTCCGGCACGTCACCGCGGAGGTTGGAGTAGACGGCGTCGCTGGTGCGGACGAGGTCCTCGAACACGGCTCGACCACTCGGGGTCGAAAGATCAAGGGAGAGACTGCGCTTGTTGCGGTTGAAGCTCTCGAAGAACAGCGAGTCCTCGCCCTCGTTGTAGGGCGGGACGTAGCGTCCGACGTCGCCGCCGACGCTGGGGTCCTCGATCTTGATGACATCCGCGCCGAGGTCGGCCAGATGCAGGCTGCCGAACGGGCCTGCGCCGTACTGCTCGAGGGAGATGATGCGGACGTCTTCGAGTGGCCTCATGCGTCGGAATCTTTCGTCTGTAGTTCAAGGTCGGCGGGGAGTTCGAGCGGGCCGTTCTGTGCTTCGGGGAAGTAGTTCTGCCCGATGCCACTGTCACGGGTGGCGACCATGACCGAGCGCTTCCACGAAATGACCTCGACGCCATCCTGATTGAGGCCGCGGGTGATCATCGAGACGATGCCGGCGTAGGGGCGCGACTCTGACTTACGCAGTCCCGTGCAGATGCTTTCGGCGTACAGCGTGTCACCTGCGTACACCGGGTGCGACATCTTGATGTCGGTGAAGGCGAGGTTGGAGATCGCGTTCTGACTCATGTCGATCACCGAAAGCCCCAGCACCACAGAGACTGTGAAGCCGGAGTTGACGATGACGCGCCCCTCGGTGATGGGGTTCTGCGACGCCAGGTGCGCATTGAAGTGGTTCTGGTTGGTGTTGAGCGACAGCAGCGTGATCCACGTGTTGTCGGTCTCCGAGATCGTCCGCCCGAAGGGATGTTGGTAGACGTCCCCCACGGCGTAGTCGTCGAAGAAGCGCCCCAGAACGGCCGGATGGATTGCCACCGTGTCTCCTCGTGTCGGTTTGGCGAGTGCCTTACCTAGACCATAAACATCAGATGTTTACGGCGTCAAGGGTTCGGCGAAACCGACAATCGACGGGCTTCAGGCAGACCGGCTCGATAAAGAGCAGATGTTTACGGGTTACGGAGTCGATCCATCTGCCGGTACGAGTCGCCGAGGTGGTCGAGATGCTTACGCATCAGATCCATTGCGGCCATCGAATCACCGGCGGCCACCACATCGAGCAGTCCGCGGTGGTCACTGTCGACGCATTGCCAGAAGCCCTCCGGCGCGTGATCGCGACCGAACCGGCCGGACAGGACACGGAAGACGGGTGCGGTGATGAGCTCGAGCAGCGGATTGTGGGCGGCACGGAGCAAGACAAGGTGGAATTCCTGGTTCTTGGCGAAGGTTTCGGGTCCCTGCACATCGTTGGGGTCGAAGATCGTCGCGTTGAGTTGTTCAAGATGCTCGTCGGTGCGGCGGAATGCAGCGATACCGGCGGCCGGCACCTCCATCAGGTTGCGGACTTCCATCAACTGGTCGACGGTGACGGTCTCCGCGGCGGCCATCAGGGCGACGCCAGTTTCCAGGTGCTCGCTGATATGTCCGACGCTGGGGACGGCGACGAAGCTTCCCCCGGTCACTCCCCTGGTCGTCTCGATCAGATTCTGGCTGGCCAGGGATCGGAGTGCCTCACGAATGGTGCTGCGCCCGACGCCGAATTCGGCGGTGAGCTCGGCCTCTCCGGGGAGCCGCTCCCCTGGCTGCAGCTCACCGGACAGAATGCGGCTGCGCAGATGGCCGGCGAGGACCGCATACGCGGGGACACTCTTGGCGGTGGCCTTGAGCGAAGCCGATTGAGCCACTTCTGCCCCCTGGTTGTCGACGACGGGTACTGGTCGGCTCGAGCTTAGCCTGGCCGATGCTCGGAGATGCAGGGATCGCAACCCTTGATACATCCGCTCTTTCGTAGGAAAACTCGGACACCGACGCGGACGAGACTGGATATTTGGACAAAGCAGACGCGATACATCAGAGGTATTGCTTTTCCGGTTGATCATCAGCACTATGACTCATGTCACCTCAGCGGTGACCCCACGACTTCGTAGGACAGGCGGAGCACGCCTTCCCGCTCCACTCGGGCACCGACAGAACGGACGCAGCATGAAACGCATTGGAGTCGACGTCGGCGGCACGTTCACCGACCTCGTCCTGTGGGACGACGACGGCACGGTCGTCGTACACAAGACCCCGTCCACCAACCACGATCCCTCGATCGGCACGATGGACGGAATCAAGGTCCTCGCCGAACGTGCCGGGATCGATCCGTCGGAAATCGACATGTTCTTCCACGGCACCACTGTGGCCACCAACATCGTGCTCGAGCACAACGGCTGCGACGTCGGCATGATCACCACCGAGGGGTTCCGCGACCTGCTGCACATCGCGCGCAAGAAGCGTCCGCTCAATTACTCGAACTACCAGGATCTTCCGTGGCAGAAGTGGCAGCTCGTGCCGCGACGCAACCGTCGGGTGGTCCCCGAACGCATCGATGCCGCGGGAAACATTCTGACCCCGCTCGACGAAGATGCGGTGCGCGAACAGGTTCGACTGCTGCGTGAGCGAGGCGTGCAGGCCATCGCCGTCGCATTCCTCCACGCGTACCGCAATCCGACGCACGAGCAACGCGTCAGAGCCATCATCGAGGAGGAGTTCCCCGGCGTCTTCATCTCCCTCTCCAGCGAGGTCGCGCCGCAATACCGCGAGTACGAACGCTTTTCGACCGCTGCACTCAATGCATTCATCGGGCCGAAGACCTCGAAGTACATCGAGAATCTCGCCGGCAAGGCCAAGGCAGCACAGGTCGGCGAGGACGTGCATCTCATGACCTCCGCGGGCGGGCTCGTCACCTCGCGCAGCGCGAGCGAAATCCCGGTCTCGCTCCTGACCAGCGGTGTGGTCGCCGGGCTGCTCGGTGGCTGCGCCATCGGTAAGGCGTCCGGATACCCCAGTGTCATCACTCTCGATGTCGGTGGCACCTCCGCGGACGTCGGCGTGGCACCGGACGGCGCGCTGCGCATGAAGCATCTGCTCGACACCCGGATCGGCGATTACCACGCGATGGTGCCGATGGCCGAGGTCGACACCATCGGTGCCGGCGGCGGATCCATCGCGGTGGTCGACGACGGTGGCATGTTCCGCGTCGGACCACGCAGTGCGGGTGCCGTTCCCGGTCCGGCGTGTTATGGCCACGGCGGTACCGAACCGACCTCCACCGACGCCATGGTGATGATGGGATGGCTGCGCGAGAAGAGCTTCCTGTCCGGAACCATGGAGGTCAAGCCCGAGCTGGCGCGCGAGGCGATTCAGACGCACATCGCCGACAATCTCGACACCCCGCTCGACGACGCCGCGATGGGCATCTTCAAGATCCTCGCCCATTCCATGACCGAGGCGATCAGCCTGCACTCGGTGCGCAAAGGCTATGACCCACGCGACTTCTCATTGATCGCCGAAGGTGGTGCCGGTCCGCTGTTCGCCTGGCAGATCGCCGACCAGCTCGGTATTCCGCGCGTCATCGTGCCCGGTCACCCCGGCATCACCTCCGCCGTCGGCCTGCTCACCACCGACATCCGCTACGAGGAGCCGACGACGGTGTGGACCTCGTCCGCCGACCCGAACATCGAACTGCTGCAGGAGCAGATCGAGCGCCTGTCCGCGCTCGCCGTCGCGCAGCTCGAGAAGGACGGTGTTGCGGCCGAGAACATTTCGCTCGAACGCAGCGTCGACTGCCGTTACGTCGGCCAGGGCTACGAATTGCGCGTCGCCGCGCCGGACGGCGACATCGACGACGTGTGGGTCAAGACCGTCGCCGAGGCATTCCACGACGTGCACGGACGCACCTACTCACAGCGGTTCGACGACAAGCCCGTACAGCTGATCAACGTCCGTGTCACCGGCGTGGGTGCGGTTCCGCACGTACAGATCGCCGACATCGCCGTGGGCACCGCCGACTCCTCGGCCGCGATCAAGACGACCACGCAGGCGCTGTTCTGGCAGGACGAGACGTCCGCGCCGCAATGGGTGGACACCCCGGTCTACGAACGGTCGTTGTTGTTGGCGAACAACGAGATCGATGGTCCTGCGATCGTCGAGCAGTTCGATTCCACCACGATCATCGGCATGAACCAGCACGCCACCGTCGACGCCGTCGGCCACATCATCATCGAGAGGAACCCCGCATGAGCAAGGCTCTGATGCCCACCACCGGAGTGTCACTGGCGGGCGAATCCACTCGAACCTGGAACGACGTCGAGGTCGATCCCATCACGCTGCGTGTCATCGGCGGTGCCCTGCAGTCGATGGCCAAGGAGATGGCCCAGGTCCTCTACCGCATGGCGTACTCCTCGCTCATCCGAGAGTCGGAGGACCTCGGCGCGGGCATCTTCGACATCAACGGACGCGAACTGTGCGAATCGGATTCGACTCCGATGCACTGTGGTTCGATTCCCGCCTACATCAAGGGGGTCAACCGTCGCCTCGCCGGAACGTACAAGCCCGGAGACGTGGTGCTGCACAACCATCCGTACCACGGAGCGGCCCATTCCCCCGATTACGGCGTGATCATCCCGATCTTCTGGCAGGGCGAGCACATCGGGTTCGCCGGGTGTACCGGTCACGTGTCCGACGTGGGCGGCAACTTCCCCGGCCTGTGCATGGACGTCGTCGACGTCTGGGCCGAGGGCAAGCTGATGGACTCGATGAAGATCTACGAGGCCGGAGTCCGCAACGACTACCTGATTCAACACATTCTCGACAACGTCCGTACACCGGAGCAGAACCGCGGCGACCTCGAAGCCTTGATCGCGTGCTCGCGGATCGGGGAAAAGCGATTCACCGAGCTGCTCGAGAAGTACGGCCTCGACACCGTCATGAGCGCGGGCGAACGCTGGATGGACTACTCCGAATCCATGCTGCGCAAAAAGATTCGCGAGATTCCCGACGGCAGCTATACCGCGCCCATCGGATATCTCGACGACGACGGCAAGAACCGCGACGAACCACTCAAGGTGGCCGTGCGGGTGCAGGTCGAGGGCGAGGACATTCTCATCGACCTCACCGGCTCCAACAGCCAGGTGCCCACCGCGTTCAACGTCCCGTTCGAGGGTTCGGTGCTGCCGGTGGCTGTCTCGGCCATTCGTACGATCCTGCTCGACGAGGATCTGACCGAGGAATTCGTTCCTCAGAACGACGGGTGCTTCCGGCCCGTGAAGGCCTATGCCCCCGAGGGCACGATTTTCAACCCGGACTTCCCTGCATCGTGCTTCGCGCGGTTCTCGCAGGTGAACCGCGTGTTCGACTCCATCAATCTGGCTCTGGCCCCGGTACTTCCGGATCATGCGATCGCGGGATCGTCCGCCGCGCTGTGCGCCATCGCCTACTCCGGTATCGCGCCGGACGGCGAATCGTACTGGGTCTACATCGAAATCAACGAGGGCTCGTACGGCGGCCGCAACTGCAAGGACGGGATGGACGCTGTCGACGCGCTGATGGCCAACACGCGCAACAACCCGATCGAGGAGCTCGAACTCAACCACGCTATGCGCGCGTTGCGGTACGAGCTGCGTGACGAGGCTCCCGCACCGGGGAAGTGGCGTGGCGGTATCGGCAGTGTCCGGAAGTGGCTGATGGAGACCGATACGTTCCTCGGTTCCGAGGCCGACAACCGATCGGATCCGCCGGCCGGAGCTCTCGGTGGACACAACGGTGTGTCCGGCTCCTTCACCAGGAACGCCGGGACCGACCGTGAGGAAGTGTTGTACTCCAAGGTCACTCAGGAGACGATTCGCTCCGGTGAGACGCTCGAGATCAAACTGCCCTCGGGCGGTGGATTCGGAAACCCATTCGAGCGTGACCCGTTCCAGGTGCTCAGCGACGTCTGGGACGAGTACCTCACCGAGGACGATGCTCGACGCGACTACGGTGTGGTCGTGAACACCGATTCGTGGACGGTCGACGAGGACGCGACGGCCGAGCTGCGCGCCCGGAGCGCGGCCTGATCGAGGACGGGACCTTCGGCGGTGTCGTCCGGTGGATAGACGACCGGAACGACACCCCGGGGCCCCTGTCCGGCCTGCGCATCGGCGTCAAGGACAACATCGACGTGGCCGGCGTCGAGACCACCTGCGCATCGGAGTTCTTCGAGGGCAACGTCGCCGCGTCGGACGCCGAGGTCGTCACTCGCCTGCGACGCGCAGGCGGGTCGGTGGTCGCGAAACTGAACATGGCCGAGTTCGCCGTCGGCGTCACCTCGCAGAACTCGGCTGCAGGCCCGTCGTACAACCCGTGGAATCCTGCTCGGGTGCCCGGCGGATCGAGTGGTGGTTCGGGGATTGCCGTCGCCGCCGGGTTGGTCGACGCCTCCCTGGGCACCGACACCGGCGGGTCGGTTCGGCTCCCCGCCGCCGCGTGCGGAATCACCGGCCTTCGCCCGAGCTGGGGATCGATCAGCAACGACGGTGTGTTCCCGGTGAGCGAGCAGTTCGACACCGTCGGCCCGATGGCACGGTCGGTCGTAGAAGTGAAAGACCTGTTCGACGTCCTGTCCGCCGGCCCATCCGAGCACTCGGAGGTGACGCGCATCGGTGTCCCCAGTGTGTTCCTGACCGCAGACGTGGATCCCGGCGTTGCGCAGACCGTCGCGGCCGCGACGCGCACGTTCGCCGAACTCGGGTACGAGATCGTCCCCGTCGAACTCGCGCACGCAGCCGATGCCCAGGACATCGTCTACACCATCGTCTACAGCGACCTCGCTCGCTGTCATCGGGATCGGCTCGATACCGAGCCTTCGCGCTTCCAGCCAGCTACCCATGAGCGAATAGCGTTGGGTCTGAGCATCTCCGAGGCCGACCGCGCCCGAGCACTCGCCGGCCGCGATCGATTCCGCAAGGCCATGACCACCACGTTCGAGATGGTCGACGTGGTGTTGACCCCGGCCATGCCCGTCGACGTTCCCCCGAGGGACGGGGGTGACGACGTGGTCGCGCTCTCGCGCCGGATGGGACAATTCACGTATCCGTGGTCGTTGCACGACGGTCCGACGCTGGCTCTGCCGGTCGGATTCCACCCGTCCTCGGGAATGCCGGTGGGAGCGCAACTGACCGCTGCGGCGCACCGCGAGGGTGCGTTGTTCGGCGTCGGCGAGCGCTATCAGTCGGTCAGCAACTGGCATCGGGCAATACCGCCGCATACATCAGATCTTTAGCCAAGACATTCCAGCCTCCATGCGGATTTTGTCGCTATTGACCTCACCTTGACGCCCTAAACATCTTATGTTTAGGTAGTTACAAGCTGTTATGTACGTCTCACTACGGGTGGGCATGCGACAGCAGACACTCCCACTTCGGCACCGTCACGCCGATCATCAACCGAGGACGCAGATGCATTTACGCCGAATCACCTCGATCATGACAGCTGTGGCGCTGTCCAGCGCGCTGGTGGCGTGCGGATCGAATCCCGGCCCCGACGCGGACCCCGCCAATCCGGTCACGATCGATGTCACCGTCTCGGCAGCGGCCGAAATCTACAGCATCCCTTGGCTTGTCGCGCAGAAGCAGGGACTGTTCGAGAAGCACGGTGTGATCGTGGAGAACATCGTGCCGGGCAAGGGCGGCAGCGCAACCATGCGCACGCTGCTCGACGGCAACATCCCCATCGGTGAGGTCAGCTACCCGTCGATCGTGCAGGCGGACGCGGCCGGTTCCGAACTGCGCATCGTCGGCGGCGGCACGCAGGGTCCTTACCCGATGAACTTCTACGCGCTCGCCTCGAATCCCAACATCAACTCCATCGAGGACGTGCGCCGGTGGGCGTATACCCGACCCAACTCGGCGTCCGATGCGCTGACGCGGTTGCTTCCCTCGATTGCCGGCGTCGATCCGAGTCGGATCGAGCGGGTTGCCTCCGGTGGCATCGGCGAGGGCTTCGCACTTCTCGAAGCCGGCAATGTCGATATCGCTCTCGTTCCTTCGATCGTCGCCGAACAGCGACCCGAGGACTTCAAGCTGATCGTCAGCAGCCCCGACTACATGTCGCGGTTCCTGCAATCGACGATCACCACGACCAAGGACTACGCCGCCAGCAATCCGGGTGTCGTGCGCGCCATCAACGCCGGCTACACCGAGGCGGTCGCGTCGATCGAAGCCGATCCTGTTGCCGCCGCGGAGATCTACGCGGAGTACACGGGATTCGACGTGGAGTCGGCCACCGCAGTGGTCGAACGCGCGTCCTCGGTCGGTACGTGGGGTGGCGGCTTCGACACTGCATCCGTCGAATCCGCCCAGGACGGGGTGGAGGCGTCGGGCAGCGATCGCGTACCCAATTTCTGCACCCTGTTCGACCCGGAGTTCCTCGCCGAGGGAGTCGAGAACGATGTCCCCGGCGACTGCGACTCCTGACAGCATTTTCCCACCACCAGAAGGTATCGACGTGACCCAAGCAGCGACTCGACCCCGCCCCGACACCACCTCTGCCATCGCCGTCGCCTCGTCGGTGTCGCGGCGCTTCGGTGATGTGACCGCCCTCCACGAGATCGACTTGTCCATCGGTCGAGGCGAATTCGTCTCTGTCGTCGGACCCAGTGGCTGCGGTAAGTCCACTCTGCTCGAAGTGTTCGCCGGCCTACAGGATCACGACGGCGGCACCGTGCACGTCGACGGCCAACCGCTCACCGGTCCTCGATCCAAGACGGCAGTGATCTTCCAGGAATCGGCGACGCTGCCCTGGCGCACAGTCCGCGACAACGTCGCGTTCGCTCTCGAAGTCCGGGGCGTCGGGAAGAAAGAACGTCGGTCCCGCGCCGACGAGTTGCTGAACACTGTGGGGCTGAGCAAGTTCGGCGACCACTACCCCACCCAGTTGTCGGGCGGTATGCGCCAGCGTGTGGCCATCGCGCGGTGCCTGTCCATGGAGCCCGACCTCATTCTCGCGGACGAGCCGTTCGGTGCACTCGACGAGCAGACGCGACTGGTCATGTCCTACGAGCTACTCAAGATCGTCGAAAAGCTCACGTGCGGAGTCCTGTTCATCACCCACAGCATCCAGGAAGCGGTACTGCTCTCCGATCGCGTGCTGGTGATGAGTGCGCGGCCCGGCAGATTCATCGACGAGGTGGACATCGACCTCCCGCGACCGCGATCCGAGGACGTACTGGCCAGCCCTGACGCTGTCGCTCTGCACGAACGTATCTGGTCGCGGCTGCGGGACGAGGCCAAGAAGACGATGAGCATCGAACCATGAGTGCGCCCACGCGTGAGAGCACGCGCGCCTCCGTGGTCCCCGGATACATCCGCCCTGCCCCCTCCACCCAACTCGGTCTACCCGCATGGGGATGGACGGTGCTGATCCTCGCCGCGGCACTGGTGGCCATCGACATCTCGGCACGATTCTTCGCCTCCCCGTTGGACATCGTTCCGGTGACCGACATGGTCTCGACGGCGCTGGGCCTGTTGACCGACCCGGAGTTCCTGGTCGACGAGCTGGGCCGAACGCTCGGCATCATCGTCCTGGCATTCGTGCTCAGCTCCGCACTCGGCGTTGCCGCCGCCTACGTCCTATGGCGATACGAGCTGTGGGACAGAGCATTTCAGCCGTATCTGAACGTCTACTACGCCGTACCGACGTTCGCGCTCTACCCCATCATGGTGGTGCTGTTCGGTGCCGGCGTGGCTCCGATCGCCATCCTGTCCACCATCTTCGCCTTCGGTGTGGTGGCGTTGAACGCGCGCACCGGCTTCAACTCGGTGTCGCCGATCGTCACCAAGCTCGGCACCACACTGATGCTCACCAGGTGGCAGTACTTCCGATCAGTGCTGCTTCCGTATGCGTTGCCGAGCATCGTGACCGGACTCAAGCTGGGGCTCTCATATGCCGTCATCTCGGTGCTCGCCAGTGAGTTCATCCTGTCGACTCAAGGCCTGGGCCACTTCATCTCCATTGCCTACGACGGGTTCGACATCGCCGACATGTACGCCGGGATCCTCATCGTGGCGCTGATCGCTCTGCTCTCGACCTCGCTGATCTCGCTCGCGCTCAACCGATTCGATTGGAGGCGCCGCTGATGAGCAGCACCTTGGACAGAGTAGCCACCACACCCACCGCTCCCCCGAGCGTCGCCTCGTCCGTAGGCCGCGACAACGCCCGACGGTTCCTCCCGCCTCTGGTCGTGGCCGTCCTCGCGGTGCTGATCTGGTGGGTAGCAGCCGTTCTCGTCGACAGTCTCATCTTCCCGACGCCCGCCGAGGCCATGGCCTCGCTCGTCGAAGACCTGGGCAAGGCAGACTTCCGCGCCAACGTCGGCGACTCCCTACGCATTCTCGTGCTCGCGTTCCTGGCCAGCACCGTCGTGGGTTCCCTCCTCGGGCTGACGCTGGGACTGAGTCCGTTCTGGACCCGAACCGTCGCCCCGATCGTCTACTCGATCAACAGCATCCCGAAGATCGTGCTGTACCCGATCTTCCTGTCGTTCCTCGGTATCGGCGCACTGAGCCGATTCGGATTCTCCTTCTACGCCGCCTTCATCCCGATGTTCCTCGTCGCGGTCGAGGCGACGGCATCTGTCCAGAGAATCCACCTGAAGATGGCGGCGTCACTGCAGGTGAGCTGGCCCAGGTTGATCCGCCAGATCGTCATCCCCGCGGTACTCCCAGCATTGGCGACGGGTATGCGCATGACCTTTGGCTTGGCGTTCCTGGGACTGCTTCTCGCCGAGATGTTCTCGTCATCCAGTGGTATTGGATACGAACTTCTGCGCAACGTCAGCCTGGTGCGGATGGAAAACATCATGGGCACGGTTGTGTTGATCCTGGTGATGGCATTGCCGCCCACCATTGCCCTGCAGTGGTTGGAAAGTCGTATCACCTCGAAATACGGCGGTCGGTGACGAAGACCGTTCAGCGAGGACCGAACTGACGGTCCCCCGCGTCACCCAGACCGGGCACGACGATGCCCCGATCGTTGAGCTCGTCGTCGATGGCAGCGGTGACGACTCTGACGGGATGACCTGACTTCTCCAGAGCAGCAATGCCTTCGGGGGTCACGACCACACACACGACCACCACGTCGGTTGCTCCGCGCGCCACCAGCAGATCGATCGTCCGAACCATCGATCCACCGGTTGCCACCATCGGATCGAGAACGAAGACCGGGGTACGGGACAGGTCGGCGGGTAACGACTCCAGATACGGCACGGGTTCGAGGGTCGTCTCGTCCCGTGCCATTCCGATGAAGCCGACGCCCGATTGCGGAATCAGTGAGCTCGCCTGTTCCACCATGCCGAGTCCGGCGCGCAACACCGGCACGAGCAGAGGCGGGTGTGCGAGCCGAACCCCGGTGGTGTGGGCAACCGGAGTCTCGACACCGAACTCCACCACCGACGCATCACGCAACGCTTCGTAGACCAACGTGTGAGTCAGCTGTCGCAGCGCAGATCTGAAGGTGGCGTTGTCGCTGTGCACATCGCGCATGGTCGTCAAAAGTGCTGCGGTCAAGGGATGGTCGACTACCTGTGTGTCCATGGTCGGTGATTATGGGCCGTCGATCGACAGTTCGTCCACCTGCTGCATCATCGATGGACAGGCGCTCACCGAGGTCCGAAACCGACACATCAGCGTCGGCAACATTTGCCAACGACTCGGTAGCGACGGGCACGTTGACTCGGATCCATGACGCCTCGCTGCATTCCCTTCGGGCTCTCCGCCGACCCACAGCTCATCGACACGTGCAGGGCAGTCCGATGACCGTCGGCCCACTGTCGGACTGCCTCGTCGTCGACCTTTCCCGCGCACTCGCCGGACCCCAAGCCGCCATGATGCTGGGTGATCTCGGTGCACGAGTGATCAAGGTCGAGACACCGGCCGGCGGTGACGACACCCGAAGCTGGGGGCCGCCCTTCGTACCCGACAGCGACGGAGACCGGCATTCCACGTACTTCCTCTCCTGCAACCGCAACAAAGAATCCATCGCGCTGGATCTGAAGGCTCCCGACGATCGGTCAACACTGACCGAGCTGATCGGCCGCGCTGACGTCCTGGTCGAGAACTTCCGCCCCGGTGTCCTCGACCGCCTCGGATTCGGCATGGAGGCGTTGCACCAACTGAATCCGCGGCTGGTCATTCTGTCGATCACCGGGTTCGGGCACGACGGTCCCGAAGGCGCTCGACCCGGCTACGACCAAATCGCCCAGGGCGAAGCAGGATTGATGTCGCTGACCGGGCCCTCCCGAGACGAACCGACGCGGGTCGGCGTTCCCATCGGGGATCTGCTCGCAGGAATGAACGGTGCCTACGGCGTGGTCGCAGCGCTGCACGAACGCAACACCACCGGCCGTGGACGAGTCGTGCGGACCAGCCTGCTGGCTTCTATCGTGGGCGTCCACGCGTTCCAAGGCACCCGTTACACCGTTGCCGGTGAGGTGCCCCGCCCCACAGGTGGGCATCATCCCTCGATCTGTCCGTACGGCCTCTTCCACTCGGCAGAAGGGTTGGTGCAGATCGCCGTCGGCAGTGAAGGCCTGTGGCAGCGCTTCGCCCCCGAGTTCGGGCTGGACCGCCCGGAGTGGGCCACCAATCCACAACGCGTCGCCGATCGTGACGCCGTGATCGCTGCAGTGGAGAGCGCCTTCGCGGACTGGCCCACCGACAAACTGCTCGGGTTACTCGGTGAATTGGGCATTCCTGCAGGGCGTGTCCGCGATCTCGCCGAGGTCTACATCTGGGAACAGACCCGGTCGCAGGGGCTGCTGATCGACGTCGACCACTCGGCTCTCGGCACCATCACGTTGCCCGGCCCCGCACTTCGTTTCGACAGCGACTGCGAGGGTGCCGGTATGCGCGAATCGCACGCGGCTCCCCCACTCTGGATCAGCATGGCGACTCGATCCGCACATGGCTGAAGTCGACATCGTGACTCGGACGGACAAACCGGCCCGCCTCGGCGCTCTCGAATTGATCGAAATGGTCGTCGACGACGGCAGTTTCGTTCGCTGGGACGGCGAGCCGCTGCCCCCGATCGGAGTGCACGGGCCTCCACAACAGAGTTACCTCGACGAGCTCGCGGCGGCGCGAGAAACGACCGGCTGCGACGAGTCTGTCCTCACCGGTGAAGCGACACTGGCAGGCCGACGCGTGGCACTCGTCATGTGCGAGTTCGGTTTTCTCGCCGGGTCCATCGGAACCGCAGCCGCGGAACGATTGGTGCAGGCCGTCGAGAAGGCCACTGCGCAGAAGCTCCCGCTGCTGGCCGTGCCCACCTCGGGTGGAACACGCATGCAGGAGGGCACCGTCGCGTTCCTGCAGATGGTGAAGATCTCGGCGGCGATCGCGGCGCACAAGTCGGCGGGCCTCGCCTACGCCGTCTATCTTCGTCACCCCACCACCGGTGGAGCGCTGGCCTCGTGGGGCTCGCTCGGCCACGTGACCGCAGCCGAACCGGGCGCACTGCTCGGGTTCCTCGGGCCGCGCGTGTACGAGGCTCTCTACGGAGCAAAATTCCCCGCGGGCGTGCAGACCGCTGAAAACCTCGCGGCCAGAGGCCTTGTCGACGCCGTTGTGCCGCCCGAGAAGTTGCGTGAGGTGGCGATCGCGGCTCTCGCCGTGCTGTGCGCGCCGCACGAGCCACCACCCCCTGTTCCGAACATTCCGTTGGAACACCTCGACGACGTCCCGGCCTGGGAATCCATCCGACGCTCGCGACGGCCGGAACGTCCAGGAGTACGCCGACTCGTGCGATCGGCAGCGAACACGGTGACACCGCTGCAAGGCACCGGAGCCGGTGAAATCGAGCCGGGACTGTTTCTCGCGTTGGCCAAGTTCGGTGCGTCGGCGTGCGTCGTACTCGGTCAGGACCGCACCTTCGCCGATCAGCCGTTGGGTCCGGCAGGGTTGCGCGAAGCACGCCGCGGCATGCGGCTGGCCGAGGAACTGCAACTGCCCCTCGTCACCGTCATCGACACTGCGGGTGCCGCGTTGAGCAAAGAGGCCGAGGAGGGTGGCCTGGCGGGTGAGATAGCCCGGTGCCTGGTTGAACTCACGACACTGAAGGCACCCACGATCTGCCTGCTGTTGGGCCAGGGCGCAGGCGGCGGTGCCCTCGCGCTGCTCCCGGCCGATCGGGTGTTGTGCGCGCAGCACGGCTGGCTCTCGCCGCTGCCACCGGAAGGTGCGTCGGCGATCAAGTTCCACACCACCGACCGTGCCGCGGAGATGGCCGAGGAGCAGGGCGTGCGCAGTATCGACCTGCTCCGCAACGGCGTCATCGATCGGATCGTGGCCGAACGCCCGGATGCCTCCGACGAACCGGCAGAGTTTCTGTCCCGTCTCGGCACGGTGCTCGAACACGAGCTCGCCGTGCTCCTCGCGGCCGAGCCCGCCGACTTGGTGACCACTCGTCTGCAGCGCTACCGCTACCTGGGGATGTCGAATGACCAAAAAAGTGCCCTGATTGGGCAAAGCTTGCCAGTGCATGCCGGCCAGCACGCTCGATAGCGTTTCTTCCAGTGAGCGCACCGCAGCGCAAACGCCTGCCGACTCCGCAATACCCCAATCCCCGATGAAGGAGATTTCAGTGCCCGATGCAATCGAGGTCCGCAAGGTACCACTCCACAACGTGTCCGATGCCAGCGAGCTCGCAAAGCTCATCGACGACGGGTTGCTCGACGCCGACCGAGTCATCGCGGTCATCGGCAAGACCGAGGGCAACGGTGGCGTCAACGACTACACCCGCATCATCGCCGACCGCGCCTTCCGTGAGGTGTTGTCCGCGAAAGGAACTCGCAGCGCCCACGACGTCGGCGAGGTACCGATCGTGTGGTCCGGCGGAACCGACGGCGTCATCAGCCCGCACGCAACGATTTTCGCGACCGTTCCGTCGGACAAGGCAGTGCAGACCGAAGAGCCCCGCCTGACCGTCGGCGTTGCGATGAGCGAGCAGCTGATGCCCGAGGACATCGGCCGCACCGCGATGATCACCAAGGTGGCCGCAGCGGTCAAGGACGCGATGGCCAACGCTGGGATCACCGATCCCGCGGACGTCCACTACGTACAGACCAAGACCCCGCTGCTGACGATCCACACCATTCGCGACGCCAAGAGCCGCGGCAAGACGGTCTGGACCGAACAGACCCACGAGTCGATGGACCTGTCCAACGGCGGCACCGCGCTCGGCATCGCCGTCGCTCTCGGTGAGATCGACATGCCGACCGATGAGGACGTCATGCACAGCCGTGAGCTGTACTCGTCCGTCGCGTCGTGCTCGTCGGGCGTCGAGCTGGACCGCGCGCAGATCGTCGTCGTCGGCAACACCCGCGGCATCGGCGGCCGCTACCGCATCGGTCACAGTGTCATGAACGACGCGCTGGATCAGGACGGCATCTGGAACGCGATCAAGGACGCCGGCCTCGAACTCCCCGAGCGCCCGCACACCAAGGATCTCGACGGCAAGCTCGTCAACGTGTTCCTCAAATGTGAAGCGAGCCAGGACGGTACGGTTCGCGGCCGTCGCAACGCCATGCTCGACGACTCGGATGTGCACTGGCACCGCCAGATCAAGGCATGCGTCGGCGGAGTCACCGCTGCGGTGACCGGCGACCCAGCAGTGTTCGTGTCGGTCTCGGCCGCACACCAGGGCCCCGAGGGTGGCGGACCCGTCGCTGCCATCGTCGACCTCGGATAACTGCGCACCACAACCCGAATCACCGCCGCGCGGAATCGGTCGACACCGGTTCCGCGCGGCGGCCGCCCCTCTCGCATCTGTGGATTTCGAGTAAGGAACACCCCCATGGCAACCACCGCCGGACCCGCTACCGAACTTCTGATGTTCGATGCACTCGAACTCAGCGGAAAGATCAAGCGTCGGGAGGTGTCCTGCGTCGAGACCATGACGGCGTATCTGGACCACATCGAGATCCACAATCCCACCGTCAACGCCATCGTGGCCCTTCGTGACCGTGACGAGTTGATCGCCGAGGCGCAACAGCGTGACGACCAGCTGGCGCAGGGGCAGTACCTCGGCTGGATGCACGGCTTTCCCCATGCGGTGAAGGATCTTTCAGCGGTGAAGGGCCTGCCGTTCACCTCGGGATCGGCCATTTTCGCGGATCGGATCGCCGAGGCGGACGACCTTTTCGTCGCTCGAATCAGAGCCGCCGGAGCCATCATCATCGGCAAGACGAACACACCGGAGTTCGGCTACGGATCCCAGACGTACAACCCCGTGTACGGCACCACGGTGTCCCCGTACGACACCTCGCGCACCGCAGGCGGTAGCAGCGGAGGTGCGGCGGCGGCACTCGCGCTGCGCATGCTGCCCGTCGCCGACGGCACCGACTACATGGGTTCGCTGCGCAACCCCGCCGCCTTCAACAACGTGGTCGGCTTCCGGCCGTCCTGGGGACGGATCCCCGAGCCCGGTTTCATCGCCCAAGGCGCAGTGGCCGGCCCGATGGGACGATCGGTCACCGATGTCGCACACCTGCTCTCGACCATGGCAGGCCCGGATGCCAACGCCCCACTCGCCATCGACGAGGACCCGGAGATCTTCACGCGCACCCTCGAACGCAGCTTTCGGGGAGCCCGGATCGCCTGGGTCGGCGACTGGAACGGTTATCTGGCAACCGAACCCGGCGTACTCGACCTGTGCGAATCCTCGTTCCCCATCTTCGCCGAGCTCGGTTGCGAGGTCGATGCAGCTCTGCCCCAGTACGACCCGGCCCACATCTGGGATTCGTTCCTGACGTGGCGTTGGTGGGCCCAGCTCGGGATGGCCGACCTCTATTCGGATCCTGACACGCGTGCACTGATGAAGCCCGAAATGGTCTGGGAGATGGAGCATGCCGTCGGACTCAGCGCCCTCGACATCACCACGGCAGCGCAGAAGCGCAACGACTGGAATGCTGCCCTGAACACGCTGTTCGAGACCTATGACTTCGTTCTCGCACCGAGCGCCCAGGTGTTCCCGTTCGACAAGGAACAGCACTGGCCGCAGTCCATCGCGGGGCGTTCGATGGACACCTACCACCGGTGGATGGAGACGGTGGTGCCGTGGACGATGGCCGGTGTTCCCATCGCGGCCGTACCGGTCGGTTTCGACGATCGCGGTCTCCCGATGGGTGTTCAGATCATCGGCAGGCACGGTGCCGACCGCTCCGTTCTGCAGCTCGCGTACGCCTACGAGCAGGCCTCGCGCTGGGTCGAACGCGTCGTCCCCCCTGCTCTCCACGCTCGCTGAACCACTGGCACTGTGAATCGAGTGGCAGAGTACGGTCGAACAATGGATGACATCGTCGGTGAAGATCGTCCACGAGCACGAGACTTTCCAGCGTCGGCGGGTTACGCACTGACGGTCGAGGAACTGCTCGCACTGCCCAGCCTCTCCGGATCCACTCTGGTCGCTGGCGAGCGTGGCCTCGAGAAGATCGTCCGACGCGTCAACGTCATCGAAGTTCCCGACATCCTGCCCTGGGTGAAACAGAACGAACTTCTGTTGACGACGGGTTTCCCTCTGCGACATGGCGATTCAGGACGTCCGTTCGATGCACACGCGCTCGTCGAGCTGGTCGAAGGACTGGCCGATCGCGGTGCCGCAGCGCTCGGCGTCAAGGAAGGCCGCTATTTCGGGGAAGTCCCCGCTGCGATGATCGAGGCGGCGGATCGACTCGACCTTCCCCTCTTCCTCATTCGCCGCGATGTGGGATTCGACGAGGTCATCTCCGAGGTCTTCACCCACCTGGTCGATCGGCAGGCGTGGGCACTCGACATCGCCGACCGAATGCATCGAGCACTCACCTCGATCGTGCTCGAGGGCGGAGACCTGCCGCAGATCGCCGACGAGGTGGCCACTCTCTTCGAGGCGTCGGTGCTCATCTGCACTCCCGACGGCAGAGTCCAGGCGACGGCCGGTGCCGATGCCGATCTTGCTGCACTCGAGGAGATGCCGCTGTTCGATCCTTCAGGTCGACTGCTCACCGAGCGCCTCCACGAAGGGCTTCAGCCGGTGCCAGGTGACGACACGCACCGCATCGCGGTCGCACCGATCATCGCGGGCGGTACCGACCACGGCCTCATCGTTGCGGTGGCCGAGGCCGGACGCCTAGGACCCGTCACCATGCAGTCTCTCGAACGGGCGGCCACGGTCGTCGCGTTGGCGGTCATCAAGAAGCTCGCGGTCTCGGCGGTGGAATCCAAGTTTCGAGGCGATTTCCTTCGCGATGTTCTCAACGGCGCGGCAGAATCCCCCGAACAGATCATCGAGTACTGCGCGCAGCTGGACTGGGACGTCAACCGACGCATGGTCGTCATCGTGGCTCAACTGGACGAGATCGCCGAAGCGGCCGTACGCAATTCGGTGAAACCCGCGGTCTCCGGACGGCTGCCGCAGGAGCGGCTCACTGCAGCCTGGCAACAAGTCGTGCGGCGTCGGGATCGACGCGCACCCGTTGTCGGATTCAGCAACGAGGTCGTCATTCTCATGCCGGCCGAGCCAGGGACCGAGCACGAGGTGGTCGACGATCTGATCGCGGCCGTGGCCGGCGACAAGGGTGGTGGCCGTAACTCGTTCGGCGCAGGAGTCAGCCGAGTCATCGACTCCGTCGCCGACATTCCGCGCGCCTACGATCAAGCACGCAAGGCCGTCATGGTCGGGCGGCGCATGAGCGGTAACGGCTCGGTGGCTCATTTCGACGGGCTGGGTGTGCACCGCCTGCTGTCCCTGGTGACCGATGCTGCGGAGTTGCAGGCGTTCGCGAGCGAAGTGTTGGGCTCGCTCGCGGGCGACGACGCCGATGCCGTCGATCTGCGCCAGACGCTGCAAGCGCTGTTGGATACCAACTGCAATGTCGCCGAAACAGCACGCGTACTGCACTTTCACTACAACACCCTCCGCTACCGAATCGGCAAGCTGGAGTCCATCGTCGGCCCTTTCACCACCGATCCGATTCTGCGCCTGGATGTTGCACTCGCGTTGCGCGTGGCGGAAATGAAGGGGCTGTGACGACCAACAAGGAGACAGCAAGTGCTCGAGGGCAATTCGATCGGAACCGACGCTCGCACCCTCGCGGCAGCGGTGAGGTCCGGTAACCTCTCGGCACGCGAGGTGACCGAGCAACACATCGAACACATCGGTCGAATCAACGCCGATCTCAACGCAATCGTCACGGTTGCCGACGAGTCGGCTCTCCTTGCCGCCGACAACATCGACGCCCGCGTGGCCCGTGGTGAGCATGTCGGCGAGCTTGCCGGTGTGCCGTTCACGGTCAAGGACTTGATCGCCACCGCCGGTGTGCGCACCACCGCGGGCTCGTTTGCCCTCGCGCACAACGTTCCTCGTATCGACGCACCCGCTGTCGCTCGAATGCGCGCCGAAGATGCGGTCCTCATCGGGAAGACGAACACTCCCGAATTCGGTTCCAGCGGTCTCACGCACAACGACATGTTCGGTTACACCGTCAACCCACTGTCTCCGGCGGGTACGAAGTTGTCGCCCGGAGGCAGCAGCGGAGGCGAGTCGGCGGCGATCGCGTCGGGCATGAGTGTCCTGGGACTGGGCACCGATTTCGGCGGCTCGGTGCGCTGGCCCGCGCACTGCACGGGTCTGTATTCGATCAGGCCGACACCGGGCAGGGTCGACCCGGACGGCCAGTACCCCGGTGTGCTGCACGATCATCGGGTCCTGACCAACACGGCGACCATGCACGGCACGGTTCAGACCATCGGACCGATGGCACGCACCCTCGAGGACGTCACCCTGGCACTGCGCGTGCTGTCGTCACCTCAGTACCGGTGGATCGACCCCGCAGCGGTGCGTATCGACAACCTCGACATACGTTGGGCAGCAGGAGAAGGAACCATTCCGGTCGACGCCGAGATACGCGCCGCCGCCGAAGCGGCCGCGCTGCGTACCGCCCGGTTCGTCGGATCGGTCGCACGGTACGACGGCACTGCACTGCGCTCCGGCAACGACCTGTTCACACAGTTACGTGCCTGCGAGACCCAGACCGACATCGAGCAATACGGGCCCGCCGAATTCAGTGAGAACATTTCGGCGATCCTCGCCGCCGTCCGACCCAGGTCCGCAACGGAAGTCGAGGCGCTGTGGGCGCGACGCGCCGAACTCCAGCACCGGTTGCTGTCCGAGATGGGGGACGTCCTGATACTTCCGGTTGCCTCGATCCTCGCCCCACCGCTCGAGCAGACCGGCTTCGAGGTCGACGGCACCACCCTGTCGTGGTCCCAGGCGCTCGCCAGCAGCCGGGCGATCAGCATCCTCGGTGTGCCGTCGGTGGTCGTTCCTGTGGGGAACTCCGAGAGCGGTGTCCCGATCGGGGTTCAGATCATCGCTCGGCCCTGGCACGAACATCAGGCGCTCGCCATCGCTGCCGCTCTGGGCTAGTCCACGCGCACGGCGACGGCGACTTCTTACAATGACGCGCTTCGGATTTGGTCGAGTTATGTTTCACGTCGAGGCAGCGCCGCCAACTAACGTGATGGGCATCACTCATCCAGTAGGAAGGCGGCGGCATGCGCGACATCCTCGACGAGCTGGCCCCGTGGCTGCTCGAGCGTGAGCCGTTCGCCCTCGCCACCGTGGTGCGAACCTGGCAGTCCTCGCCCCGCCCCGCCGGGGCGGCAATGGCAGTGTCCGCGCGCGGACAGGTGATCGGCAGCGTCTCCGGCGGTTGCATCGAGGGTGCCTTGTACGAACTTGCCAACGAGGTCCTCGCCGACGGCTGCGCCAGGAGCGAGACCTATCGCGTTGCGGACGACGACGCCATCGGGGTCGGCCTCACCTGTGGCGGCACCATCGAGGTGTTCGTTCGTCTCATCGACAGCGACGCCTGCGAGTCTCTCGCGGAGGTGTCGCGACTGATCACTGAGGGCGAGCCGGTCGCCGTTCTCACCGACCTGACGGCCGGGGCTCCGACACGGCACGCGATTCTCGGATCGGACGTCACCGTGGACGCCGACGGACTCGGCGACGCTGCGGCCGACGGATCGACTCTGGGGCGGTCCGTCCGCGCGGCGTTGCAACGAGGCGAATCGGGACACGACATCCGGATCACCGACGCCGACGAAAGCTCGATCATGGTGGAGCTCTTCGGACCGCCGCCTCGGATGTACGTCTTCGGTGCCATCGATTTCGCCGCAGCACTGTGCCATCTGGCAAAGTTCGCCGGCTACGCCGTCACCGTCGTCGACGCGCGCGCGGTGTTCGCCACCCGGGCCCGATTCCCCGATGCCGTCGACGTCGTGGTCTCGTGGCCACACACATTTCTCGAAACGGCGCCGGTCGACGAGCGCACGGTGGTCGCGGTTCTCACCCACGACGAGAAGTTCGACATTCCGCTTCTCGAGCGCGCATTGCGTAGTGATGCTGGGTATGTCGGCGCGCTCGGGAGTCGGTCCACTCACCGCCGCCGCATCGCACTGCTCGCCGAGCGTGGGGTGACCGAGACCGAGCTCGAACGGCTCCACTCCCCCATCGGTCTCGACCTCGGTGCACGAACTCCCGCAGAGACGGCCGTGTCCATCCTCGCCGAAATCCTGAAGACCGCACGGCAGACCACCGGGCTCGAGCTGCGCGACCTCAGCGGCCCCATTCACCGTGATGCACTGTCCGACAACCACAATCGAGTACGGTCGCGATCGGCCGTGCGATGCTGACAGCGATCGACGAGCAGCCGACGAGCACCACCGAGGCTGCGCACACAGTCGACAGCCTTCTCGCGTCGAGTGTGCTGCAGCACGCGACCCTGCTCGCTGGTCACAGAGGACTCGATCGATCGGTCTCACGGGTCAACCACATCGACGATCCCAGCGGCATGTGGTTCTGGCTGCGGCCGGGCGACCTGCTGTCGACGACATGCGAGACTCTCGACCACCTCGAGGAGCCGACAGCTACGTTCCTGGCCCGAGCACATTCCCTCGGCATCGCCGGAATCGTCGTACAGATCGACGACTCGACCGCTGTCCCACAGTGCATTCGGGTGAGCGCGGACGAGCTGGGCCTTCCACTGCTGACGTCGAGCGAGCAACTCGACCCCGATCACCCGCTCACCGATGGCCTTCGCGCGAGAGCGAAGATGCACACGCGCGCCATGTTTCGATCGGAACGTCTGCGTCGGACACTCACCGAGATCGCTCTGGCCGGTGGCGGGGTGGCAGACTTGGCGTCCGCGGCAGCCGTCGAATGCGATGTCGCCGTAACCATCACCACAGCCGACGGGCGAGAGATCACCAGTGCCGGCAACAACGACGAGCTGCAAGCACTTCGGAGCAGTAGCGCCCTCGACTCCACCGGGAGGTTGCGGACGGACACCATCGACGGCGGTCTGGGACTGCGCTCGCTCCAGCACAATTCGATAGCCGTGCGTGCCATCTCGGCGAACGGAACCGATCACGGACGCGTCGTCCTGTTCTCCTCTCGGAGACAGCTGACGGAATCGGACCTCTATGCCGCGGACACCGCAGCCGGAGTGTTCGCGGTGGCCGTCACGCGCGATCTCGCACTGTCGGCGGTCGAAGAGAAGCACCGGTCGAACTTCCTCCGTGATCTGCTGCTGGGCCGGGGCGGTGAGCACACCCACGCGGTGGCGCATGCCCGACGGTTCGGGTGGGATATCGGCCGACCCGTCGTTGTGGTCGCGATCGAACCCAAACCGCACGACGACGAACCCACGACCAGCCGTAGACCACTCGTCGACCGGCAGATGTCGGCCTTCTCGGGAGCACTGACGCAGCGAGACCCGCACGCCGCGATCGCCGCACTGGGCACCGAAACCGTCATCATCATGGGCAGCGGCCCCCACACCGTGTCGGACGTACACGACATCGTCGAGCGAGTGCACGGCGACGGCGGTGGTGGGAGGCAACCGTTCAGCGTGGGCATCTCGCGCTGCTGCACTGCGGTGGAGGACATTCCCGGGATGTACGGCCAGGCCCGAACTGCGTTGAAGGTCGGGCATCAGATTTCCGGGGACTGGGCCGTCACCACGTTCGACGAACTCGGTGTGTTCCGCTTGCTGAGCCTGGTGGAGAACGACGACGAGCTCGAATCGTTCACCCGGGAGACCCTCCACGATCTCGCCCGACAGACCGACGAAGCGCGGGATATGCGGAGGACACTCGAAGTGTTGCTGGCCACGAACATCAATATCGCGGAAAGCGCCCGCTCCCTGCACTTCCACTACAACACTCTCAGATATCGAGTCGTGAAGCTCGAAAAGATGTTGGGCCCCTTCACCGATCGGCCGGATCTGCGTCTGGACCTCTCTCTCGCACTCAAGATCATGGCAATGCGCGGGACCGACCACCACATCTGACGTCCGAGCGGCCGCGCCATTGGCACAATCCGCTCGTAGCGACTGCCCTATCTCGCAGTAGCGTTGTCCCACAACGATTTACCCATCCCACGAACCACTCGGTTCGACATGTTGGAGAAAGGCTCGAAATGCCTATCTGGAAGATTCACGGAGACGGAAAGAACGTCGCACCGGGTCAGGTGGTGGCACCGAACGAACGTTTGAACTGGGGCCGCACCATCAGCCTCGGTGGCCAACACGTCGTGTCGATGTTCGGGGCCACGTTCGTCTTCCCCATCATCATGGGACTCAATCCTCAACTGGCCATTCTCATGTCGGGCTTCTGCACCATCTTCTTCCTGCTGATGGTCAAGGGTCGGATTCCCAGTTACCTCGGAACCTCCGCAGTCTTCGTCGGCGGGGTCGCCGCGATCCGCGCGCAGGGTGGCACATCGGCCGAAGTCACCGGCGCCATCCTGGTATCAGGATTGGTGCTGGCCCTTGCCGGCCTTGCGATTCACGTCATGGGTGGCGGTGTGGTGGTCAAGGTACTGCCCCCGGTCGTCACCGGCGCAGTGGTGATGTTGATCGGCTTCAATCTGGCACCCGTGGTCGCCAGCACCTACTGGCCCCAGGATCAATGGGTCGCTCTCGCAGTGATGTTCGTGCTCATCGTCATGAGTGTGGCTCTCCGCGGATTCCTGGGCCGCATCGCGATCCTGTTGTCTCTGGTGTTCGGGTACCTGCTCTCGTGGATCCTCGATCTCGTATCGGGCCCCATCACGTCCTACGACGCGACAGCCGGCATGGTCACCGAACACTTCCGGGTCAACTGGGCGGGCGTCGAATCCTCGCAGTGGTTCGGCCTGCCTCCGTTCAGTGACGAGGCGAACGGCATCGTGGGCATCCACGCACCGTCGTTCAGTCTCGCGTTCATCGTTCTCGTACTGCCCGGCGTCATCGCACTCATCGCCGAGAACGCCGGCCACGTCAAGGCCGTCGCGGAGATGACCGGAGACGACCTCGATCCCATGATGGGACGCGCACTGGCAGCCGACGGTCTGGCTACCGTCATGGCCAGCTCGGTCGGTGGATCGCCCACGACGACCTACGCCGAGAACATCGGCGTCATGGCTGCAACCAAGGTGTATTCGACGGCCGCGTACACGGCCGCCGGAATCATTGCGATGATCCTCGGATTCTCCCCGAAGTTCGGCGCACTGATCTCGGCCACGCCCGGCGGGGTCCTCGGCGGCATCACAGTCGTGCTGTACGGAATGATCGGTCTGCTCGGGGCCAAGATCTGGCGGGAGAACGGCGTGGACTTCGGTAATCCGCTGAACATGATGCCCGTCGCGGCAGGCCTCATCATCGCCATCGGAGACACCTCGCTCGTCTTCAGCGACTCGTTCTCGTTGAGCGGTATCTCCCTGGGCACCATCGTCGTCATCGGGCTCTACCACCTGTGCGCCCGTATCGCCCCGGCGCACATGAAGACGCCCACCGAACACTCGCCCACCCGTCGATCGGCCACCCGCGGGGGCACGACCGAGATGGGACCCCTCGAGCCGTTGCGGTAACGAGCGATTGCCACACTGACGCGTGACGTTTGTCACCTCTTGACGAAACACTTATCGATACGGGCAGGCAGGATCGGGATATGAAACCTTCGCCACTTACATACCATCGGCCTCGGTCGATCGAGGAGGCGTGCCAGATCCTCGCAGGCGTCGACGGCAAGGTCCTGGCAGGCGGGCAGTCACTGATTCCGATGCTGTCGATGCGTTTGGCAGCCCCCGGGAATCTGATCGACATCACCGGCATCGACGGGCTCACCGACATCACCGCGTCGACGCAGTCGGGAGTCACGTTCGCAGCACTCGCCACTCACGAATCCGTGGCATCGAACCGAGAAGCCGCTCGGACCCAGCCGTTGCTCGGGCGAGCGCTTCAGTTGGTGGCCCACGCGACCATCAGGAACCGTGGGACCACCGTCGGATCCATCGTCCACGCGGATCCGTCGGCCGAGATGCCCGCCGTGATCCGGTTGCTCGACGGTTCGGTGACGGTCCAGTCCGTCCGCGGTCGCCGCGAGATCGCCGCGAAAGATCTGTTTCTGGGGCCGCTGGAGTCCTCGCTCGAAACGGACGAGATAGCCGTCTCGGCAACGGTTCCCGCAGCCCAGCCCGGTGTGGGAACCGCGATCGACGAAATCGCGCGCCGCCACGGCGATTACGCGCTCGTCGGGGTCGCGGCCAAAGTCACGGTGTCCGAGGACGCGGTACGTACCGCCCACGTCACCTATGTGTCCGCCGGTGAATTCGGCGAGGTCGTCGACTACACCGATGTCATCGCCGGTGCATCGATCTCGGACGCCCGAGATCCGAAGTGGCGGGCACTGTCCGAAGACGCGCGGAAGCGAGTGGAGACCGAGCCGGACATCCACGCCACGGCAGCCTACCGATCCCAACTCGTCGCAGCCCTGACCGCACGGGTGGTGATGGCCGCCGCAGTCGACGGTGTGTCCTCGATGTCCATTCACCAGCAAGAACTGCACGTCGATTCCGGAGTGAACCAGTAATGACGACAACAGATATCGAACAACAGCTTGACGATCTGATGACCGAAACCGGTGAACAACACGTACAGGTGACGTTCACGCTCAATGCCACGAAGCAGACGATCGTCGTCCCCGCCCGCACGATCGCATCCGATGCCATCCGCCACAATCTTCGCCAGACAGGCACCCATGTGGGGTGCGAACACGGCGTGTGCGGTGCCTGCACCGTTCTGCTCGACGGCAAGCCCGTCCGCGCGTGCTTGATGCTGGCCGCCAGCCTCGAAGGGCAGACCGTCACCACAGTGGAGGGTCTCGTCGAGCCGGACGGCACCCTGCACCCCGTGCAGCAGGCTTTCAAGGACTGCCACGGCCTTCAATGCGGTTTCTGCACACCGGGATTCGTTACCACCATCGCGGCGTTCCTCGAGGAGAACGATTCTCCGACGCAGGAAGAAGCCACCGAGGCCATCGCCGGCAACATCTGCCGGTGTACCGGATATCAGAACATCAAGGCGTCGGTGCTGCGGGCCGCCGAGATCAAGCGTGAGAGAGCGGGCGAATTCCCCCTCGGGCCGGACGACGAATCGAGCCGAGCTGCACTCGATCGCAAAGTTCGCGGCACCACCAGTCCCGTCGGCGGACGGATGGGCCGAGCATGAGCACCACGCGTACGGTCCCCCCGCACACCCCCACCAACACCGCTCCACTCTTCGGCCAGCCGCTGTCGCGGTCGGAGGACAATCGACTGCTCAGCGGTAAGGGCAAGTATCTCGACGACCTCGGGCACGGCGCACTGATCGCGGCCTTCGTTCGTTCACCGCACGCACATGCGCGGATCACCGGGATCGACATCGACGCTGCTCTCGCCATGCAGGGCGTGCACGCGGTCTACACCTACGAGGATCTCGAAGCGGACTCTCCCGAGATGGCCGAGGGCTTGCCGCTGTTGATCCCGCACCCGGCAATCATCGCTCCGCGCAACGGCTTTCCTCTCGCCAAGGACGAGGTCAACCACGTCGGCGAGGCCATCGTCATGGTCATCGCGCAGAGTCGGTACGTGGCCGAGGATGCCTGCGCCGCAATCGACGTCACTTACGACATCCTCGATCCGGTCGTCGGGATCGACACCGCACGCGTCGCGGCCCGGCAGGTGCACGACGATGTACCCGACAACGTGGCTGCCCATCTGCAGCACAGCTTCGGCGACATCGACCGCGAATTGGCGACCGCACCGCACCGAATCACGCTGAATCTCGACATCGAAAGATCCGCCGCAATGCCTCTGGAGGGCAAGGGCGTCTATGCCCGGTGGGACAGCGACGAGGAAACGCTGACCTTCTGGTCGTCGACGCAGACCTCCACCTCGGTTCGTGCTGCCGTCGCAGCGCGACTCGGCATGGCGATGAACAAGATTCACTGCATCGCACCGGACGTCGGTGGCGGGTTCGGCGTCAAGATCATGCACCCCTGGCCCGAAGAGGTCATGGTGACGTGGGCCGCCAGGCAGCTGGGCCGAGCCGGCATCTCCAACGAGGTCAAATGGGTCGAAGACCGTCGTGAGCACTTCATCTCGAGCGCCCACGAACGTGCACAGGTCCAGGAGGCCACGCTGGGATTCGACGACGAAGGACGGCTGCTGGCGTTCGACTTCACCGTCTGGCACGACAACGGTGCGTACCTGCCGTACGGCATCATCGTGCTGATCAACACGGCGACGCAGGTGCTCGGGCCGTACAAGCCGGTCTCTTTCCGCTGCAACGGTTATTCGCTGTACACCAACACCGTCATCGTCATTCCCTACCGTGGTGCCGGCCGTCCGCAGGGCGTCTTCGCCATGGAGCGGTCGATGGACGCCATCGCCCAGTATCTCGGCAAAGACCGGTTGGCGGTACGCGAGAAGAATCTGATCCGGCCCGACGAGATGCCCTACGACTTCGGTCTGATGTTCCAGGACGGTCGGCCGTTGATCTACGACACCGGCGACTACCAGGCCGGGATCGACAAGCTCAAGGCACTGATCGACTGGGACGGCTTCCCCGAGTACAAGAAACAGGCTGCGGCGCAGGGTCGCACGGTCGGCATCGGCGTCGGCGCGTACGTCGAGGGCACCGGCCCCGGACCGTACGAGGGCGCGCACGTCCTGATCGAGAACTCGGGAAAGATCAAGGGCGCGACGGGCTTGACCACCCAGGGCCAAGGCCATCAGACGACGTTCGCGCAGATCATCGCCGATGATCTGGGTGTGTCGATTGCCGATATCGAGATCACCACCGGCGACACGCGTCGATTCGGTTATGCCGTCGGAACGTTCGCCTCTCGTGGTGCGGTCATGTCGGGATCGGCATTCCACGTGGCCGCGCAGATGGTGGCCGAGAAGGCGAAGATCATCGCCGGGCGTGCACTCGATCTCGATCCCGTCGAGCTGGAACTGCGCGGGGGTTACGTGAGCAAGATCGGCACTGAACCCGGAGCCGAGGGCACGTCGATCTCGCTCGGAGTTGTTGCCGTGCTGTCCAATCCGCTGCGGTACGCCTTCGACAAGGAGTCGAGGCAGGCGACAGGCTTCGCGAAGATGGACACCGACATGACGATCCCGCCGGTGCCGGAGGGCGAACAGCCGGGACTCGAAGCGACCGGGTACTACTCTCCCCCGCGCTCGACGTTCGCGTCCGGCATTCACGCGGCAATCGTCGAAACCGACCCGGTGACAGCCGAAATCCACGTCGAGCGCTACGCCGTGGTGCACGACTGCGGCAACGTCATCAACCCTCGGATCGTCGAGGGCCAGATCCACGGCGGCGTCGCCCAGGGTATCGGCGGCGCTCTGTACGAGAAGATCGTCTACGACGAGCACGGACAGTTGCTCAACGCCTCGTTCATGGACTTCCTCATGCCGTTCGTCACCGAAGTTCCCGAGACGATCGAGATGGATCACACCGTCACCCCGTCCGGCCTCAACCCGTTGGGAATGAAGGGTGCCGGTGAAGCCGGCGTCATTCCCACCACTGCCGTCATCGCGGCAGCGGTCGAGGACGCCGAAGGCTTCCCGATCACCTCCATGCCCATATCCCCGTCCGACCTGTACGAGCTGCGGCTGACCCATGCGGTCGCCCAGACATCCAAGGAGATTTCATGAGAATCGCAGGCACCGCAACGCTGGCCGCACCTCCCGCCGAGGTGTACGACAGCATGCAGGACGGCCGAGTACTGGCCGCGACCATTCCCGGTGTGCAGTCGCTCGAGCAGTTGACCGACGACCACTACAAGCTCTCCATCACGGCCGGGGTCGCAGCGATCAAGGGCACGTACGACGGTGAAGTGCTCCTCTCGCAACAGAATCGGCCCGAGTCGTTCGTCATGACCGCCTCCGGAGCAGGCGCGCCGGGCACCGTGCGCGCCGATGTCACCATCAAGCTCGAGCAGACCGAGAGCGGCGGCACCCTGCTCAGCTACGACGCCGATGCCGTGGTCGGCGGAATGGTCGGCGGCGTCGGGCAGCGCATGATCACCGGTGTCGCCAAGAAGATGGCCGGGGTGTTCTTCAACGGACTCGACGGCGTCATCGCCAACGGGGTGCCCGAGGCGGCCGCACCGGCCGAGGCCTCCCCCGCCGGCGCAACCGGTGGCTCCATCGCGCTGCCGGTCGCGGCGTCAGGTGGACAGTCCGTCGCTGCAGGCGCTCCAGCTGCTGCGGCGTCGGTCAAGGGCGCGCTGATCGCCGCCGCGGCGGGCGCGGGTATCGCCTTGGCCGGAGTTGTGTTGGGCAGCGTGCTCACCCGCTCGTCGTGTAATCGGTAGCTCGAACCAGCTTTGTAGGCAGAAGGCCGCTCGCCCCTAGGGGTGGGCGGCCTTTTGCATTGCAAGTACTGCCAATTCGACGGTGCTGCAGGGCGCGCGGAGCTCAAATGCGCGGTCGGAGTTTGGCACCTTGTGACAAAGATTGTGACGCGCATAACGGGTCGAATATGAGTACACGTCAGGCACCCGCAGATCCGAGCTTCGGACGCGTGGCCTACGAACCATACTGAGGAGGAAGCGTGGAACCACGAAAGATTCGGGTCGGTATCGACACCGGTGGCACATTCACCGACGTCGTGGCAGTGGACGAGGAGTCGGGAGCCATGGTGACCACCAAGACTCCGTCGACTCCCAGTGATCCGGCCGAGGGATTCCTGACCGGCATCGACAAGGTACTTCGCCAGCTCGGCGTATCCGGCGATTCGCTCAGCGCCGTCAGCCACGGCACCACCGTCGCTACCAACAAGCTGCTCGAAGGCAAGGTGGAGAACCTGGGGTTCATCACCACCGAGGGCTACGAGCATGTACTCGAGATCGCGCGGCAGTCGGTACCCGACGGCTACGGCAACTCCTACTTCTGGGTCAAGCCCGATCGCATCGTGCCCGCGCACCGCGTTCGTACCATTCGTGGCCGGCTCTCGTTCGATGGCAACGAGATCCGCCCCCTCAACGACGACGATGTGCGCGCGGCAGCAGCATTCTTCAAGGCCGAGGGCGTCAAGACGCTGGGCGTGTGCCTGGTGCACTCCTATGCCAACCCCGATCACGAGCAGCGCGTCCGCGACATCCTGCTCGAGGAATACCCCGAGGCGACGGTCTCCATCTCCACCGAGGTACTGCGTGAGTACCGCGAATTCGAGCGCGCCATCACCACATTGGTCGACGCGGCCGTGAAGCCGAACATTCGCAGCTACGTCAACAACATCGCGAACCGCCTGCGGGAGTTCGCCACCGAATCCGGTGATGCACGCGACGTGCCGTTCTACGTGATGAAGTCCAACGGCGGCGTCCTGTCCGCCAAAGAGGTTGTGCACCAGCCCATCACCACCGTGCTGTCCGGGCCGGCCGCTGGCGCGCTGGGTGCGGCCCTGGTAGCCAGCGCTGCAGGCGTCGAACAGGTGTTGACGTGCGACGGCGGCGGCACCTCCACCGACGTGACCGTCGTGGTCCGCGGCGAGCCCGCGCTGACCACCGAGGGACGCGTCGGCAACTACCCGTCAAAGATCCCGATGATCGACGTCGTCACCGTCGGCGCGGGCGGAGGATCGATCGCCTGGATGACACCCGAGGGCACGCTGCGCGTCGGGCCACATTCGGCCGGTGCCGATCCCGGGCCCATGTGTTACGGAAACGGCGGCTCCGCGCCCACCATCACCGATGCCCACGTCCTGCTCGGCCGCATTCCTCCCCACCTGCTCGGCGGCGAAATTCCGCTCGATACCGACCTGGCACGCAAGGGGATCGAAGACCTCGCGCACCAGCTCTCGCTCGAAGTCGAAGCCTGCGGCACCGGCATCCTCGAGGTGTCGGCCTGGAACCAGGCGAATGCGCTGCGGCAGATCTCGGTCAAGCGTGGCCTCGACGTTCGCGACTTCACCCTTGTCACGTTCGGCGGCTCGGGCTCGTTGCTCGCCTGCCGCCTGGTGGACATCCTGGGTCTGAAAGATGTTCTGGTGCCGCTCAATCCGGGCAACGTCTCGGCGTTCGGTCTGCTCACCGTCGATGTGCGCAACGACTACGTGCAGACGCACGTCAGTCGGCACGACCGACTGCGCGCGGAGGACCTGGAGTCGGAGCTGGCAGTGCTCGCTGCCCGTGCCGACGAGGCACTCGCCGGTGAAGGCTTCGCTCCCGAGGATCGTCGCTACGCACGCTCGGCCGACCTGCGCTACTTCGGTCAGGCCTTCGAGGTGCGCGTACCGATTGCCGACGGCGAGATCACCCAGGCGAGCATCGATCAGGCCGCCGAGGCCTTCCACGAAGCGCACCGTGAGCTGTACGGCTACGACTTCCGCGGCGATCAGAGTCAGTTCGTCGAGTGGGTCAACCTGCGGGTCAGCGGTATCGGCCCCATCAAGCGCCCCGTGCTGTCGGAGATCGCCGCGGGCACCGGAGCCGAAAGTGCCCGCACCGGAACCCGTCAGGCGTACTTCGACGGGTGGCACGAGACCGCCATATACAGCCGTGCGGATCTCGGTGCCGGCGACACGATCACCGGACCGGCCGTCATCGAAGAATTCAGCTCCACCGTGCCGATCGATCCGGGCTTCTCCGCCCGCATCGACACGTTCGGCAACGTCCGCATCACCCGCACTCTCGACTCGAACGGAGCGAACTGATGACCGTCATCGACATGGTGAACAACAAGCCCTACCGGCTCTCTCCGGTCGACGCGCCTGCGCCTGATCCCGTTCTCGTCGAGATCGTGGCCGGCTACCTCGCAAGCGTCGAAATGGAAGTAGAGACGGCCATTTCGCGGACGTCGCGGTCACCGATGATTCGTGACGCCCACGATTTCCGCGCCGGAATTCACGACCGCAATCTGCGCAAGCTGACGGGGCGTTCCTACTCCGCGCTGGTGCATCCGGTGGCTCGCGACTTCCCGCTCGAGACCATGAAGCCGGGCGACGTCTACTTCCACAACGACGTCTATCTCTCCGAGGGTGGCATCGGCCACCTCCCTGACCTCTGTGTCACCGTGCCGGTGTTCGCAACGAAGCCCGGCGACACCGAGCCGTCCGTCGTTGCTTTCGTGCAGGCCTTCGGCCATCACGACGACATCGGCGGCTGCTGCCCCGGCTCCATGCCGTCCGGTGCCACCACCGTGTACGAAGAGGGCCTGATGGTTCCGCCGATCAAGCTGTGGGATCAGGGCGTACCCAACCAGGCCGCGTTGACGATCATGACGCGCAACTCGCGCATGCCCGACGCGTTGGCCGCCGATCTCGACGCCGAGTGTTCCGCGTGCCTGATGGGTGCTCGGCGGATGACGGAGCTGTACGAGCGCTACGGCGTCGATACCGTCGAGGCGTGCTTCGACTCCATGATGGATGCCACCACCGAGATCTACCGTCGCGAGATCCTGAGCAAGATCCCGAAGGGTGAATACACCTGGGAGGACTACGCCGAGCACGACGGCGTCGACGAGCCGATGTTGCACGTTCAGCGGATCACGTTGACCAAGACCGGCCCCGAGGACGAGCGCGGCGAGCGCCTCATCCTCGACTTCACCGGCACCGGGCCGCAGGCCAAGGGCCCGATCAACCACTGCGGTGATTACGCCGACGGCAACTTCCTGGCCAAATGGCTTGCGCCGGTGCTCCGCAACCTCGCGGACTCCCCCGAGCGTATGGCCGAGCTCGACGTCAACGAGGGCGTCATCCCGCTGATCGAGATGAAGTTCCCCGAAAAGGGCACGCTCATCACCCCGATCTTCCCGGCCCCGACCAACGCTCGGACGTTCGTCATCCTGCGTCTGCTCGGTGTGCTCGCCGGCGTCGTGGCAAAAGCTGTGGACGGCAACATGCCTGCCGATCAGGAGACCATCCGCTACACGGGCGTGTACGGCGACGACTTCGACGGAAACTCGTACCTCATGCGTGAGGTGCTCGGCGGTGGCTCCGGTGGACGGCATTACGCGGACGGTGAGGACACCATCCACGTTGTGCCCGATTCGCGGAACCTGCCGACCGAATTCACCGAGAGCCGCTTCCCGTTCATCGTCGAAAAGCTCGGCTTGGCCAAGGATTCCGGCGGTGCCGGACGTTACCGCGGCGGCCTCGGCTACGAGAAGCACATCCGGATGCTCAAGGATGCGCACTTCATGTCCATCGCCGACCGTTCGATTCTTGCGTGCTGGGGCGTCAAGGGCGGCAAGGCCGGCGGATCGTTCTCGGTAACGCTGAATCCGGGTCAGCCCAACGAGCGTGAGTTCGACGCGTTGACCGATGCCGAGCCGATCCTGGCGGGCGACACCATCCGTATCCGCACGACGGGTGGCGGCGGCTGGGGCGATCCGCTCGAGCGTCCCATCGAATCCGTCGAGCAGGACGTGCTGTGGGGCAAAGTGTCTCGCGAGTTCGCGGCCACGGACTACGGCGTCGTGATTGCCGACGGCACAGCGACCGCGGATGTCGATGCATCGGAGAAGCTCCGCGCGGAGATGCGCAATGCACGCGGCCTCGATGAGCCGTTCTTCGATCGTGGGCCGGGCTACGAACGCCTCTCCGGTGGCGCGAAGTTCGCCGAGTACGACTTCATCGATCGCTGAGATTCACTGATGGAGCTTGATGTGTCCCGTGGCACCGACATCGCGATCGTCGGTGCCACGGGTAAGACCGGACGAGCCGTCGCAGATGCACTCGACGGCATTGCGCTGGTGCGGCGGCTACGCCGTTCTGCGCCGGACTATCCGGTGGACCTGGAGACCGGTGAAGGCCTTGCCGAGGCCTTCACCGGGTGCCGTGGGGTGTATTTCATTGCACCCAATGTGCATCCGGACGAGCCGGCTCTAGTGTTGCGGGCGCTGGACGCGGCGGCGTCCGCCGGAGTGGACCACGTCGTCTACCACTCGGTGGCGTGGCCCTACAGCCCGAGGATGCCGCATCACATGGACAAGGCCCGCTGCGAGGACGATCTTCGTGCCATCTGCAGTGAGCACGGAATGCACTGGACCATCCTGCAACCGTGTGCCTATGCGCAGAACTTCGAGGCGGTTTTGGACGGGAGCAGTACCGATCTTGTTGTGCCCTACAGCCTGGACAGTAAGTTCTCGCTCGTCAGCCTCGACGATGTGGCCGAGGTGGCAGCCCGGGTCCTCATCGAGGGACCTGAGCTGCACCATGGGGCGACGTACGAGCTCGGTGGGCCGGAAGCGCTCAGTGTCCGAGACGTGGTTCGTCTGGTCGAGGTGGCCACCGGCCGTGTGGTCGCTTCCAGGTCCTCGAGTATCGATGAATGGATGAGGCTGCACAGCGACTCGATGTCCGCCGATGAGCAACATCGACTCGGGGCAATGTTCGAGTTCTACGACGACCGGGACTTTCTGGCCGGGAGTGCCGTCACCGCAGCCTTGTTGGGCCGGGAGCCGACGCCGGTGCGTGCGCTGATCAGCTAGTCGTTTCTCGACGAGCAGGCCACTGCAACACCCTCACGGCCAGGTGATGCCCAGGATTGTCACTGTGCTTTCGGCACCGGAGGGGAGCGAGTACGTGCGTACGTCACGCACTCGACTCCCGTCCAAGGCAGCGCCCAAAGGTGAAGCGGTCGAGCAGGTTCGGCCGCTGCTCTCCATCGCGTGTTCGACCAGCACGAAGGTGTCCACGTCCTTCTCGTCACCATCGAACATGATGGTGACAGCAGATCCTGGGCCGGCGATATCGCGGTCGATGGTTTTCGATGCGTCCGATTCTGCGATGCGGCTCTTCACTTCTGCGATCGTGCGATCGATGCGCTGCAGCTCGGCGCGAGCGCGGTGGTACGCGTCGTTGTTGTCCAGGTCACCCGAAGCACGTTGCACCAGAACGTTGTTGAAAGCCATCACTCGGCTCTCCAGTAGCTCCGACAGTTGTTGCTCACGGGGTGCGGGTGTGTCGAACGGCAGGTGATCGATAGTGGTCACGGTTTCTCCTGTGTGACTGGGGTTGTGAGAGTTCTCGAGCAGCACGTCGTTGCGCGATGTACGGACGCATAACTGCGCCCGCCGATTCGAGATGAATATTCGATGACCGCTGTTTCTCGATGAGCCGACGGACAGGCTTTACCGAGCGCGATCAGAACGGCCGGTGGTCGAAAGTGGTGGCGCTGAAATCGGGTCCAGGACGGAGTCGAGGGACCGAGGATCGAACGAGGTGACGAAAGCGCGAACGCTACCGCACCTCTGCTCCATCGGGGATCACAGCGACACACCTTCTTTCGGTTCGAGCTCGTGCAGCCGACTGTAGCCGAAAGAAGACAAAAGGCCAGTCGGTGATGAGGGCGGTGCTTCAGACGATGCCGAGAGCGATCATCGCGTCGGCGACTTTGATGAAACCGGCGATATTCGCGCCGTGGACGTAGTCGCCCGGCTTGCCGTACTCCTCGGCGGTCGCGATGGTTCGGTGATGGATTCCGTGCATGATCGCGGCGAGGCGTTCGTCGGTGTACTCGAAACTCCACGAGTCACGAGATGCGTTCTGCTGCATCTCGAGAGCGGAGGTAGCCACTCCCCCGGCATTGGCCGCCTTGCCAGGTGCGAACGCCACTGAGGCGTCGCGGAAGATCTGGACGGCGTCCGGTGTGGTCGGCATGTTGGCCCCGTCGGCCACCACCTTCACGCCGTGAGATGGGCACACAGGTTGGGGCCTCACAGGACTGGGTCCACGACGTTTCCGATCGAGTGGGGTCAGCTTCCGCAGCGCGATGTACGCGCGAATGCGGCCTGCGGGTCAACACCTGTCTGCATACGCCACGCCGTCAGAGCGAGTCCCAGACCGGCCAGGTGCGTCGGATCATCGAGCGAGGTGCCCAGGAGCGTGTCGAGTCGCGACAACCGGGCGTAGAGAGACTGTCGCCTGATGCCCAGTCCGATCGCGGTCTGGGCTTTACTACCGCCGTTCGCCACGAAGGCATCGAGGGTTCGCACGAGATCGGCAGAGTGCTCGGTGTCGAAAGCGATCACGTCACCGAGCTGTTCGGTGACGAACTCCGTGATCATGGCCGGTACGCACGCGCCCAGCAACCGTTGAACACCGACATCGCGCGCACAGAACACCGGTGCGAGTTCCGAAGCGCCGCGCGATCTGGACCACCTCACGCGCTCGGCCGATCGCATCGGAGATGTGAGACAACCCGAGAACCGCAGCCGACGCACCGATCGTGCGCAATGCTGAACCATGAGATCCGCCGCGGAGCAGAGCCTCGATCTCGTTGAACGCGGAGCGAACTCGCGCAGGCGACGGCTGCACCCAGCCCTGCGCGAGCACGACGACGTGGTTCGCAGCCACCCCGACCAAACACCGCCCGAGGACGGACTCGACCGCCTCTCGAACCGGAATCAACAGCTCGCGCGCCGGGGTTCGTTGATCGACGTCGACGGCGGCCACCAGAACATGGTGGCCTTCGGTGGGTGCCCAACCGGCTGCGCCGAGGCGCTCGACCAGGTCACCGTGTGAGGTCGACGTGCCTCCCACGAGATCGGTGATCACGGCCTGTGCACGGGACTGCCGGGGACCGAGGCCGGGATGTCGACCGAGTTCCAGAGCTACCGCCACGGCCGCGCAGTGACCGATGGCCGAGCGCCGTGCGGTGGTCCGTCCGGCCAGCACGAGCCGACCGAGCGAGCCCGCGGGTCCGCGCACATCGAGAAACGTTTTTTCATCGGCCGATCGCGGCGCAGCGGTAGCGTTGTGATCGACGACGCGGCCCTCCGCGTCGAGCAGATCGACGCCACAGCCGGCCAGGCGTGCGATCGCGTCGAGTAGGGCAATCATGCCCTGCCCCGCCACGACGAGGTCCATGAGCTGATGCCAGACCGGCTCTCCGGTGCGCTGCATTCCGAGCCGGCGCCTCATTACGAGGTCGTGGAAGTCCTCGACCATCCGCTCGAAGGGCACGATCGTGTGCAGCGTCAGGAATGCCACCCCTCGGCGACGCGCGGCCTCGACCAATTCCGGCGGTGCCACGAGAAATGAGCGCCCGACTTCCATTGCGAGAGCCGCACATCCCGCGTCGGCCAGTTGGTCGACGTAGGCGGTCAGCTGCTGGGCCGATCGTCCCTGGAGGCCGAGTCCGGTGGTCAACAACAGTTCTCCGCCCGACAGCAAGCCGCCCATCTCGTAGACCTCGGACGAATGCACCCAGCGGACGACCACGGTGTCGGGTGAGCCCGTGAGTACCTCGACAGCAGCCGCTTCGAAAGACGGCAGCGCCAGAACGTTTCGCAGAGTCGGCAGCATTCGTTCATGCTCCGCCGACGGGACACAGTGCTCCAGATCGACTATTGCTCGAGTGACACGTTGTCCCTTGGCAATCTGTGCGAGGCCTGGTCGACTGATGGCACGCATCACCCTCACCGTTCGTAGACGCTTCAGGAGGACCCCTTGACCGATCCCGCGCACACCGACGAGTACTTCCTCGGACTTGCAATCGAACAGGCACAGATCGGCTGGGAGGAGGGCGGCGTTCCCATCGGCGCGGCACTCGTGCACGACGGCGAAGTACTGGCGGTGGGACGGAACCGACGCGTGCAGATGGACAGCGCAATTCGTCATGGCGAAACCGACTGCATCGAGCGAGCGGGGCGACTACCGGCTTCGGTGTACCGCAAATCCGTTCTCTACACCACCCTGTCCCCGTGCTTCATGTGCGCGGGAACCGCATTGCTGTACGAGATTCCGCGAATCGTCATCGGCGAGAACCGCTCGTTCGAGATGTCGGAGAGTCTGTTGCGCGAGCATGGAGTACAGCTCGACGTCGTCGACGACCCCGCCTGTCTGCAGCTCATGGAACGCATGTTGGCGGAGCGCCCAGGCCTGTGGCTCGAAGACATCGGCGAGGAGGCATGAGCAACCGAGCCGATCACGAGTCCACCGCACAGAAGGCCGACGAACCGGTCGACCTGGACTACCCCGTCACGCCCGTGCCCCGCACTGCCCGCAAGCCGTTCTTCTCGTTGGCCATTGTGCTGCTGGGCTTTACCATCTTCACGCCGACAATGCTGGCCGGTGCTGCGCTCGGCACGGCGTTCAGTTTCTGGACCCTCATCCTGGTGATCGTCGCCGGCTCGGCGATTCTGGGCGCGTACGTGGCCATGATGGGATTTGCCGGTGCACGTACAGGTTTGACGACCGTGCTCATGGCGCGTTACAGCTTCGGCACCCGCGGATCCAAGCTCGCGTCGTTGCTCCTCGGTGGTACGCAGATTGGTTGGTATGGCGTCATCATCGGCACCATCGGTGAGCTCACCTCGCAGGCATTGGGCTGGGAATCCTATGCCGCGCGGGCGGCGGTCATGATCGGTGCGAGCATCCTCATGTGCATCACCGCCTGCTACGGATACCGCGGGATGTACTGGGTCTCGGTCGTGTCGACGCCATTGATTATTGCCTTGGCGTGTTGGGTGGTCTCCCGCTCTCTCGACGAGGTCGGTGGGTTCTCCGGTCTGACGTCGATCGCACCCACGACGACCATGACGGTCACGCTCGCCATCACGACGGTCGTCGGCACTTTCGTCTCCGCGGGGACACAGGCACCCAATTGGACTCGATTCGCACGATCCGGGTCGCAAGCGGCGTGGGCGTGCATCATCGGGTTCCTTCTCGGCAACGGAATGATGATTCTGTTCGGAGCGATCGGAGCAATCACCTTCGGTGAGGGCGATTTCGTTCTGGTTCTCTACAACCTGGGACTCGTCGGCTGGGGCTTGATCCTGCTGTTCGGCAACCTGTGGAAGAGCAACGCCGACACCGCATATGCCTTCGGCGTCGCCGGCGCAGAAATGTTTCGGCATCCCCGCAAGGCACCGTTCATCATCGGCGGCTGCGTCATCGGGACCCTGCTCGCGCTCGTCGGTGTGCACAACCATCTGGTCGACTACCTGAGCCTGCTCGGCACCTTCATTCCCCCGCTGGGCGGTGTTCTCATCGGTGACTTCCTGTGCCGCTGGCGTCGGGGCATCCCCGAGGGGCACACTCCCCCGCTGGTGCACTGGCGTCATCTCGCGGTGTACGCCTTTGCCGCATTCCTCGCATGGTTGTCCGGGGAACTCGAATTCGGAATACCACCCCTGATCGGCATCGTGGTTGCCATCGCACTGACGGTGGTTCTGCATCGACGCGCCGCTGCGTCAGCAAGTGGCTCCCTGGCCGCTTAGGGTTGTCGATACGACTGTCAACCCCGACGCCAGTGTTGGGCGAAAGAGGTGGCCGAAGCCGATGATCATCACCGGGCTGTTCTTCGCGGAGTACGCGCGAGTCAGCGAAGACATGCTCGACATTCTCGGCGGTGTCTGGGACACCTGCACCGTCCCTCGCGACACCCGCATGCTCGAATGCCGTCTGGTCGCGTTACTACAGACAGGACCGGACGACATAGGCATGGACTTTCCCGCGACGCTCGAAGTGCTCGACGCAACGGGCGAACACATCGTGAATCAGCGGGGCCTGCAGATCCCCGGTGCCGGCTTCACAGGCGAGAATCGATTCTGGTTCCTGCCGATGCAGATGGTCTTCCGCAACGAAGGACGACACAACTTCATCCTCAGCGCCGGTGGGGCCACCGCGAGCGTGGGGCTTCACATCGCCTTCGGCTGACGTCAGTTGTTGATCGTCTCCCGGGCGGCACCGCGGTCCACCACTCGACGTGCGGTTCGGGCCACAGCCTCGTCGATCAGGAATCCCTTGCTGTCCACAGCCACACCCGAAGTGGCGCGTTCCAAGTCGGCCAACAGTTGCTCTGCCTCGAGAACTTCCGACTCCGACGGCACGAAAACCGTTCGCACAGGCCCGAGTTGAGCCGGATGGATACACGCACGCCCGACAAAACCAAGGCCGGCGAGCGTTCAGGTATCGGCCTCGAAGGCCTCGGCGTCTCGGGGGTTTCGAGGCACAGCGGCCGGTGGCGGGTCAATTCTGGCCGCGACGCTGGCTGCCACCCCTGTGCGCGAGCGAGCGACAATACAACCGCGTAACATGGGCGCTCTTAAGGGCAGCGAACACTCCACCGGCTGTTTCAATGAGAGACGAGATCACGGCACCGCCGTGAACGCTTACTCCCAACATCGACGCGCTCCGATTCGTAGAAGCCTCAGGTCCCCGGATCACCACCAACTCCATCAGTCAAGGACAACGGCTTATCAGTACTGCGTGCCATCGAGGCTGTACCGCCGCGAAGCACGGTCGTGCTGCTCTTCGTTGACCTCGCGCATACAGGGCGGCATAGTGGAGCTGCCTTTATGCGTGGGCCAACAGGCCTCACTGGTTGAGCAACCACCCGAACCGTACGTCTGGCCCAAGATGCAATCTGCCAACTTCTGTCAGAAAGGCTACGATCCCAACACACCGAACAGACCGAATACAACGGTGAGAGCCAACACAGCACCCGATAGCCACATGCTCGCCTGAGCAATCTTTAAGGCTCGACTTGCCGTATGGCTTTCAGCCGTAACAGCCGACCGCAGCTGCACGCTTTTTGTCGCGTCATCAATTCGCTCGCCGATAAAGTCAAGAATATTCTCGATACCAAGCTCCGAGCGTAACCGCAACATAAATAGACGAGTGAAACCATGGTCTACAAGACGGGCCGGATCAAGCGACTCACTCAGACTGGCGGCGCTTTTCCCGGCTGCTACGACCCCGTCCAGAGCTACCGCGGGATCAATATTTGTTACGTCACGGATCACCTCATTCTTCTGCAAATACTGAAGCAAAGAGTGACACTGCACCAACCGTGACATGTAGAACTCGATGGACAGAAGTATATCGAGCCGGTATTCATTCAGCGAGTTATTTGTGTTCCAAAAATTCTCGTTTGCAATGAGCGAAGCCTTGCGATCAGTTAGAAATACTTCGTCACTGCGATAGCCAATGTTCTTTTTCTTCAGATTTTCCAGATATTCAGGGCGGTACAACTCGTACCAATCTGCAGTGTTGAGCATTCCTGCGATCTCGGGTCGATCAAGCACTGCGGCAGCCGCCACCCTGCTTGGAGTAGTTAACTCAACACCGCCTCCCCCCGCGCGATACAGATCCCCCAGCACAAGCAGTTTGTGCACTCGAGCCTTACGTTTAAATTCATCGCCAGTCAAGCCCGCGACGTCTACGATTACGTCGTCGCCTAGCACCTTTGAGATCTCAGAAATTCGGTCGACGCTAAGCCAAGTTTCCATCTGCCGTTTAGCGTCTAGCCATGAAATTGATTCTAGCCGATTGAGAGTGGTAATTATCGAGTCGACACTCATTCCACGACTTTCACGATCGGGTTGCTCGATCAAGTATTCGACCGTGTAGACAGGAACAAGTTCTCGGTACAGGTGAAATGTCGTGGAACGAAGCAGGCAGCAGGATAGACTTTTATCGCCCTCTGTCGACAAGACACTGCCGCTCGCTACCTGACGACCGTTCAACCAGAATGGAGCGGGTTCGAGAACGTAGGGCGCATCTTCCATCAGAAAACTATCATTCCAAATGGCTTTGCCTTTTTTTCGTATTGCCTCTTCCATCCAGGAACGCATGTCGCTTGAGTACGTGCGACTATTGCCACCAGCCCCAACCAGCCCAGATGCCGCGGCGAGCCGAGACTCATGGTCCGTACGAATTTTCATAAGCGCAGGCCATGGATCACCCGCTTTCACAATCGCAGCGATATCAACCGTAAATATGAAATAGACGCCCAGACGGGGCACTGAGCACTCCAAATTTGCGACCGCAGCATCGCCCTCTACAGAATCTGCCATCGCTCCGTTTTCAGCGGTCACTCGCTGTACCCACTCTCTTCCCGGTGAATGGCATCGGCACCCCCACTAGATGACTCACATTGAACCATAGCGAGCGCGTTGGCGTGCGGTATCGAATGGCAAACGACAAACTGCATCAGCCAAATGCTCTTTGGTCAGATCACCCGCGACAGGGTAGTAAATCCCCTCCAAAGCGCCGAGCGTTCCGTAGAGCTGACCATCTGAACGGATCATCGCGTAGGCTCCACGCTTTGCATCCGCCGTTACGACTTTAATCAGCGCACCGAACCGTTCTACCAGCTGGCGGCTTATGGACAAGAAGCACGAATCATCTACGGAAAACTCATTCCAGCTAGCAGTCGCTTGACCAATTTGCGCTAACTCCTGGATACCCCACTCCGACAGGTGTGGCCGCCCAAGCAGAAACCTCTCCCCTAGCTCCATAAACTCACGCACATTCGACGAAGTTACAACAGACCTCACACGGTACTCAATCTCGTTTTCTTCCAGCCAATCCATCGCCTTAACGACGTTCGAAAAGTTACCAACTTTCTTTCGAATCTGGTCATGCGTTTCACTCAATCCATCCAGCGAGAGGGCAATTGAGTTTGACAATTTTGCCGCCGCCTGGACCTCATCGGTCCAAATCTGAGCATTCGTTTGCACCTCGACATAAAGGCCGCGTTCACGAGCGATCGAACAAAGCTTTGAGATGTCACGACGAAGCGATGGATCCCCACCCGCAAAAACGAGGTCACGCGCCCCCCCGTCAGCGATTAAATTGACCAGCCGGACCGCAGATTCCCCACGCAGAGGAGTGCTATTTGTCCGGTAGCAAAAACCGCAGCCGAGATTGCATTGAGACCAACATTCCCAATGAACCCTAAATATTCCAGCCCGTGCGAATGCGCCGAAGCAGAGACTCGACTCTTCTTTCTGGCATGCAGCGCAGTGCTTTACCACTTCGCTCATGATCTCGCCTTACAGATCACAATGCTAGACTTCCTCTTGTTTACGACCAGAATCAAGGAGGCTAAAGTACCTTCCCTCGTCTTCCATGCGTGTGGCGAAATGCTCGTTGATAATGGGCGCTAAAGGAATCACTCCGTTGGAAATAGTTTTGGCAAATATTCCTTCGCTCTCTTGAATCACTCCTACAATAGCTAGATCGACATCAAGTCCGCGGAGCTGTCCGGTGAGTAGATCTAAACTTGACTCACGAATCGCAAACAGCATTCCCCAATCGCCAACGCCGAAAGCAAAATCCAAAGGGGACCCACCGGATCTTTGAATTGCGGCCTGGGCAAACGCATGCATCGGAAGACTTACTTCATCAATGAGCGCTCCATGTTCTCCGCTCAAGACTGAAACCGCGTCGTACAGACCATCACTTAAGTCAATTGCTGATACCACCATCCCGCTTTCGATCATGATCAGCGACTCCCGCAATCGAGCCGTGGGTCTCGACACGTAAGCGAGCAAATCGTCGTTCTCGCCGGTCGAATCGTCATGGGATAGTCGTGTGTATGCAGCCTGGTAACCGCCGAGCTTTCCAGCGAGGACGAGGTAATCACCGGGCCCACCCCCAGTTCTTCCAAAAGTAAGATCCCGTTTGGCAATTCCGAACGCAGATCCCACGACTTCCTGACTTGGCCCCTCCTTTGTATCACCTCCGACTAAGGCCATTCCGTGAGCTGCGCAAGCGTCCACGCACCCCGCTATGATCTGGGTTGCCGCCGATACCTCAAAAGTTCTTGGAAGTATTAACGACAACATCATGGCTTTTGGCCGTCCGCCAACCGCAAGGATGTCGCTAGCGCACGCAGCGGTAGCGAGCCAACCCCACAATGTGTAATCCGCCCAACCACGTCTTGTAGCCACGGGCTGAGCCGCTCGGTCAATCTTCGTTACAAGTACCTCGTCTCCCTCTGAGCCGAGTTCTATGACAGAAGCATCGTGACCGAAGCCATTGAGGAAGAAATCTGCCACCGGAAGCGTAGGAAGGATTCCGCGGAGAAATTCCTTCTCGCCGATGTCCTGGAGCCGCAGTGGTCCTTCGACCCTCACTGCATCACCCCTCGACTTACATCTGACCATTGCTGGATCGGTCCTATGGAACTAGTCATGTCATCCACCGCACATGGTTAGCGTAGACGTAGACACGTCGGAACGGCCCAAGGTTCAGTTGTTCGCTACCTCTCGCCGCCAAGTCCGGCCCTGCGGATTGGACGATTTCCGCCTCAGATGGCAGTGGGGTTGCCGGGGTGTCGTTCCCCGCGCTGACTGTAGTGAACCTTGACGATTCACGAACGATGACCGGCCCGCGCTGCTCAGGGACCGGGACATGCGCTGGTTTGCCGCGGAGAACGAACCCATCGCGCTGATGTCCCACTTGCTCAGGTGCGGCCCCAAATAGATCCGCCTATCCCCCTTGCCGGACTATGTGTGGCCAAACTTCCTGGAACAGTCCCCACAACCGCGATCCGAGCGCACTGCGATCGGCATCGCATCTAAGTCCGTCATCCAGGCCGGTACGGACTTAGGTGAAGACAGGTCGAGCCACAGCTCGTCCGGACTGCTGCGGTGCAGTGACGGTACACAAGGCTGTCGAAAACAACCAGTCCGATTTTCGGACTTCAGATCGCCATCTTGGAAGACACCGGACAGTTGCGTCGCGTCAGCACAACCGTGCGACACGCTCCTCAACGGAGCTGGTACCGGGTTTGGTCAGCTCCTCGACGATCAAGCAACGATCATTGGTTGAGGTTCGCCCCGGATGGTGGACACCGACATAGCGGGACCGAGGGTTCCGCTGGAAGGATGTCCTCATATCCCGCAAACGTAGGTCGTTCACGACCGAGTACAAGGTCGAGGCGGCCCGTAGGGTGTGATCGATTCCGGCCGCACCATCGCTGAGGTCGCCCGCGAACTGGGCATCAACTAAGCCCTCCTCGGCCGCTGGGTCGTCGATGAACGCCGCCGGATCGAGGCCGCCACAACATCGGGTGACCAGCCGCTCGCGGCCGCCGAACGCACCGAGCTGGCATGGTTGCGCCGGCAGGTCTCCGAGCAGGAGAAAGACATCGCGTTCTTGAAAAAAGCGTCCGCGTACTTCGCGCCAATCAACCAAAGCTTAGCTGTACACTTGTTGGCCGCGGAGTACGCGAATTCCGCTGTTCACAGGATGGCACGCCTACTCGAGGTGTCGGCCGCCGGTTTATACAAGCACCATGGACCCAGCATGACAACAGCATTGGATCAGCGCCGGCAACGACGGGCTGGTCCGGAGATCAAGATCCTCGCGATCCACTAGCAGTCGAAAGGCGTCTACGGAGCACCGCGCATCACCGCCGGACTGTACGACCAGGGCCATGTGATCACCGAGAAGACCGTCGCCAAGATCATGCGCTCACTCGGTGTCGTCGGCATCCGCCCACACACGTTCAAGGTCCGCAACACCGTCGTCGATCCGTTCGCCTCGTTCCCGACGACCTGGTCCAGCGCCGAGTCGATCTGGGCCGCCTCGACGCGGTGTGGACCTCGGACATCACATACCTGAACTGGGGCGAGGGCGATATGAACCTGTGCGCCATCAAAGACGAGCACTCGAAGAATGTCCTCGGGTGGGCGGTCGCCGAACACATGCGCACCGAGCTCGGTCTCGGAGCTCTGGACATGGCGGTCGCCGAACGTGGCGGCGAGTTTGCGGGCACATCATGCACTCGGACACAAGAACTCCATACGCCGCTGCGAACATGAAGCAGGCATGCGAACGCTACGGCGTGCGCCGTTCAATGAGGCGAGACCGGCAATTGCTGGGACAACGCCGGAGCCGAGAGCTTGTGGTCAACTTTCAAGCACGAGTACTACTACCGACACACGTTCGCGCACAGGACTGAATTGGTTGCCGCAGTTGACAACTGGACAGACTTCTACAACACTCGCCGTAGGCTTTACACAATCGGAATGCTCAGACCCCACAATACGAAGAGTCACTGAACGCGCCCAATGGCCGTGTACCCATTGTCCACTTTTCGGCGGAACTCAGGCTTCATCATCCTAGAGTACGACCGGACCCACGGCACGATGTAGCTCTTCGCAGTACATCGCCATTCTGTTGAACAACCGTCGAGCTTCTTCAGTTGGAGCCCTCAAGCGGAGTCGTCTTCTTAAGTACTGCCCTCCGCGAACACCCTCGTCACGACGTTCGATCTTGAACCAAGATGCGGCAGCGATAACGTCGGCGACATTCCGCGGGAAACGCCCTTGGCGTGAGAACATCCACCACCGTGAGAATGAGTTCTCTATCTGATTTGCCGACCTGCGCCGGGGAAGTTTCTCAATTTATGCGTCGCACCAATGATTAGTAATCAGAATATCGGATGTAGGTCTGTTATTTGCGAGAAAATCAAAGGCCGCTGACGCCCTAATGTTACGAACTTTGAAATCGCGGTACAAGGTCCGTGCAGTTTCGTTGTCGCGCAAGGTCACGAATACTGCCACCTCCAAGTCCGTAAGTCGTTCGACCTCAGACTTAAGCGCGATGTGCTCTCGAACCCCGAAAGGGGATGTGGTGTACCGTGTGAACATCTCGGTCTTTGATGCGAGGTACGGCGGATCGAAAAAGACAATATCCCCCGGCCGCGCAAACCTAACCGATTTGGTGTAGTCGCCGTCTACAAGCTCAACACCTTTCAGTTGCCGAGACGCGGAGATCCATTGCTGCATATCAGCTCCACGAAACTCGCGATTACCATATGGAACATTAAAGAAGCCATTCATGTTAACGCGCCAGATTCCGTTGAAGCAGGTTCGATTCAACACATAGAAGAGCGCAGATCGATAAATCCCTTTTGCGCTTTCGTTAAATTCCATGCGAGCACGGTTGTAACTCTGAGTGGAGTCTACTCGAGGGATCTTGGAGATCTCATCATGGAGACGATACGGCGAGCTCCTCAGGTGTCGATAAAACCTGATCAGGTCCGAGTTCAAATCACCCAGCGTTGCCGATTCGGGATTTAACGCCGAGAAGACGGATCCAGCGCCAAGAAAGGGCTCGAAATAGTGGGAGCATTCAGACCTAAATCCCATCATGTTAGCTAACTCATACGCTACGGTTCGCTTACCTCCGGCCCACCGTAAAACTGGATCACGCCGGAGCACGATTCAACCCGTCCACCGCACCAAGAAATGCGAGACCTTGGGGTGTGATCTGATATCGAATATTGCTCCCGATGCTCTCTTGCCTTGTAGCAAGTTCCGGATATCTTTTTAGAATTTTATTTGCATTGTTGTACCGCACGAATTTGGACACATCGAACGAATGCTCAAGCTCCTGCGTTGTCAAAGGTCTACCAGAGCTCCGTAATACCGCCAAACATCTGTATAATTGACTTTTCTCGGGGTCGAGCCTTGAGCTTACTTTGGATACTCCCTTGGTCGGTCCCGTAGCCCCACCTAAAGCAGTAGAAATTTGAGCAAAGAATGAGTCTTCGTCGCCAACATTCAGAATTCTCTTATCTGATAGATCAGACGCAACTCGAAGCAACCCAAGACGGTGCTGCGCTTCGTCGTGAAGTTGAAATTCAGTGTAAGAGTTTATTACTCGTCTAGAGTTTCGTCGGATGTATCGCTCGAAACGAATACGGGACGGAGCCTCAATAGAAACTACACTTAATTTGTGATGCCTTGAGCGTATATATTCAAGCTCTTCTATTGCCCTAAATCCGGTTATTACTACCGGACCGTCAATGGAGGATTCTAAGTAGGTGTCAGAAATATATCTCGCAACCACATCAGGACCCTCGGTCGAAAGTAGGTCATGCGAGAACGAAGAGATATCTTCCATTGTGCGACCTTTTCTTTCCTGCATCAGTCGAACAATATCGGATGCATCAATAAAGTCTGCCTCAAAATGATGCTGGGCGTAATGGCCGAAGGTCGTTTTTCCGGCGCAGGTTGGGCCCACGACCACGGTCACCGATGCGCCAAAGTCAAACAGCCCCTGCTGCTCTTCTGGGACGCGCGCCTTCCGGACGTACATTGCCGTCGAGGCATTGAGTGCAATTGAATATTCTTCCATACGGTCGACCAATTTAGCCAGGCTCTTTGCCCTGAAGTCGAACGGCAAGGACTCTTCGTAATCCATCTCACTCAGAGTTTTAGTAGCACCATCCGGAATGAACCAGCGGTTAAAGTTGTCGCCCGTCAGCCATGAATAAATCTCACGTGTGTCACCCACGAACGGCCTACCCGCAATTAGGCCGGACGTTTCACCATAAAAATATTCGATACGATTTATTGTCGGTATGTAGAGCGCTATGCATGACTTGACTGTGACAGATCTAGAGCCAAACTTTTTGAGTTCAGCATCAAGTTGTTCAAAGTTTGTACGCTCGAACCATTCCTTTGTTTCGAGACCGGGGGTGTCCTTGGATCCACTCAGGGCATCGATCCTTACAGTGGTATCTTCAATGAAAAAGTACGATCCATTTGCGCCACCTCTCCTTTCGATTTGCTTAATTCCACCTTCTAAAAGTTCCTCTTTCGATCCTGAGTAGCTCTCATCATATTCTTCACTGTCACGGCTGCGGTAGGTGAGACGTAAACCGCACGATTCAAGCAACATTTTTGCTTGCGCATACTTTGATCGACTCGAAGTGAAAAATACCAAAACGGGACGCTTTTCAGCGCTTCCGAATATGGCCCGCCTCTCTGGCCTAGCCATTGATTACCCATCCCCTGTTGTCAGCACTGACGATCTCGAAACCTGGGATCTTCGCGCGTAATTCCAAATCCTTTAACAGTGCCAAGTCGTCGACAATCGTGTACACAAGCGGTCCGATGCTTGACATTCCGACGCACAAATTGTGCTTCTTCAACTGAGAAATTAGCTCTTTCACAGAATTTGATTGGCGAGAAATTTCGTATTGCTTGAATCCTGCCGACGTCATCTTCTCATGACCCAACAAGAAATCGGCAAAGTTCTTTTCGATTATCGCCGGTACTACTTCATGGTGGCAAGCAGAAATTTGCAGTAGCGTAGTTTCTTCCGATACGCGGGGACGATTTCTGAATAACTCAACTTCAGCCTTTCCGCTATATCTAGTGCCCGGCACTGAAAACAAGCAAACTTTCCACTCGTCAGGAAAGTCAATCCGATTCGTCTGCGTGCTGTAGGAAGCGGAGGTAGATACCGAAGTAGGAACGACTGGATTTCGGCCAGACTGACCTGCGTCTACAACCAGTCCACCGGAAAAAAACCCGTGGATTCCGACCCCACTTGTCCTGCCTCGAGCGCTCGCAAGCTTGAGTTCATGCTGCGACTTGCCGAGGCTCAGCAACTCGTTTGCACCAGCTAGTGCTGACAAGATAACACTTGTCTTCGAGCCAAATCCTGAATGGCTTGGAGGTGAGCTCTGTATTGATATCGAGAGCGAAGGACAGCCATTGCCTCCCTGGAGACGCTCGACTGCGAGGTTCAGTTCTTCATTAATGGCAGCAGGCGCATTGGTCTCCATTCCCACCTCAGCCAAGGACACTGTGACGACGGTTCGGGGTTCTGAAATCATTAATCCAGCACCGCCGAACGTTCTAGAGGTTGTTCCCGATACGTCAAACAATCCGAAATGTAGGCGCGACGGGGCACTTACGGAAATCGAATCAATGCGGCTCATGGCGCTGTGTACGATCTCGAAAATGATTCCCAAACATTCTCGAAGTTCTGCATTACTTGAGCAAAGATCGGACCGTCGGAATTTACTCGTACGGTCATTGTATTCGCGCTTTGGGACCCGACCAGATACGGCCCCCAGAAGAGCTCTTCATCGATTCTGAATACGTTCACTGTCGGCAAACAGGTGTATACTTTCAATTCAAGTTGGGAGTTGTTCGAGTACAACTGATCGAACTTACGAATGAATTCTTTAATATCGTTCTCCGTCTGCGAAGGCGACCGCCCTTCCTCCTCGTCTTTTTTTCCGGGAATCGGGCTATCAGGGTCGAGGAGCAGTATCCTCACTCGGGCTCGATGACTTAACTCAGCGAGCTTGTCCATGTAGTCCCGGCCAAAATCACGTAACCCAAAACCCATAATATCGACGTTACTCTTTACAGACGAGAGCCTGGAATCATACTCAGAACGAATTTGCGCTGCTCTTGCTGTATAAACACGATCCACGCCAGCTTTTTCAAGGTTGCGTGCACGATCGCGTTGCTCTTCTCCCGCCGCAACATAGATGAACGTTACGAAACCAACGACTGCGGTCGCGATCAACGACGTCCCGATGGATACCCAAATCGGGCCGCCGAGCAGGGTCAAGGTGATGCCGCCGATCATCAGCACCAGATGAACTAAGAAGTAGACCGTTGACCCGGGACGGCCGACCTTCTTGATTAACCGCTTCACACCCACTCGATACCTCCAAGTCTCGTCCGTGAGCATAACGGTATGTCCAGTACGATCGAGGGAAGCTGCGCCTGGAGGAATCGTGAAGTCTCTGCCCGCGCATCGTCACATCCGACGGTCGGAAGCTTAGACGCTCGAATCACCGGCGCTTCCACTCTCCGCATCATTGAAGAGGCGCTCAGCTTGGGCCCGAGCTGACATGGTTCGTTTCAGTCCGGCTTGCGTGCCACTGGTGAGTTCCTCGCAATCGCGAGTCGTCGGGGTCTGCACTCGACATGCTCTGCGGGGGGCAAGGTAGATCTGCTGTGCGGGACGATCTCGCGAACGCGTCGGGGGTCTGTCGGTACCCGATGCTTCGATGGCGGTATGTCACGACTCGACGAGGGGTTCCCGCCTCCCACGGCCTGTGTGCAGTGGTGTCAGCACCGCAGCTACGACCTGCATGTGCTCGACGACGGTGTGGAGGTGGACCTGGATTGGTGGAACGGCCACCTCGACCGAGCCGGTCATGATCTTCGGCTCCGCGGCCGCAACCTCGACGGCGAAATTGTCGAGTACGGCGGAGCCACCGTGCAGCGCAACGACTTGCGAATCGGCACCGATCTGGCTACCGGCGAACATGATTCGCTCGGACTGCTGTTTCTCTGCGCGGCCTGGCAGGGCAGCCACAAACACCGCAGATCCAAGCGTCGTTTTCCCGACGTCATGAACCCGCACCTCAGCCGTCCCGACGAGAACCCGGTCGCCAAGACTCTCGCTGTGCTCGCGAGCTGCGTCCGCGACCGCGCAGTGCCCGACCATCCGAACTCGACCTGGTCCGGCTGGCCCGATGCGCCCGGCGTCGGAATGTCCCTGATGGCCACGTTCCTGTGGGCCGTCAAGGCGTCGGTCTACGGCGGTCCGGCTCAGCTGATCGACCAATACGGAGTCTCGACCCTCATCCACGAAGGGTGGCTCGAAGACCCGTCCGTCACCGGCTTCACTCGTCGCCGCTACGACCGCTACGTCGAACTCATCACCGCATGGGCCACCGACATCGGCGCCAGCCCCGAGCTCGTCGAAATGTGGCTCGTACAGCGCTGGAGCGCCCGACTCAACGAAGCACGACACGGTCGCTACACCGCACCCACATTGTTCTGAACGGCCGTGCCCGGATCGATGACCCTCGACCGGGGCAATCTTTTTCCCAACTTAGGTGCGCGAGTCTCTCAGCGCAGTGAGACGACCTCAGTCGTCGGCTACGTGAAGAGAGGCCGACACACGGCTCGTCAGACAAAACCGTTTTCGGCGGGTGCGGCCTATGGCACTGTGCAGGGGTGGATGCTCCCGACAAGCCAGCCCATACCCAGCAGGTGGTGCTGGCCATGGATCACGGTCAGTTCTATCTCCGTGGCGGCGAGGCCGATCCGAGTGAAATGACGCTCCTGGAGCGGGCAATGGCCGTTCGACCCAGTGCCGGTGACGGTTCGACGGTAGTGGTGCTCAGTCCGCACCAGAACAACTTCGAGATGCCCATCGACATCGAAGTGTTCGGTACCCGCCCGCACAGCGACGAGAGCAGCTGGCAGCAGGTCTGCGAGGAACGGATCGAAATCGGGCCTGGTGGCATTTTGCAGATCGACTCGACTCCGATGAGTTCCGTCGAGTGTTCCGTCCCGCCCGGCCGTTACGTGGTGCAGATCGCTGGTCGAAATTTCGTGAACTACGGCTGGCCGGGCACTACGACGCCCGGTGACGAGTGGCGCGTCCGCTTGTGGCCGGACGACGGCGTGGAACCACGCCCCGCCGTTCGCTGGAACATGCCCGGTTACGGAGTCCCTGCTGACACCGAGCCTCCCCCGGAACCCGAACCGGACGACGACCGTCCCGCATTCATCTGGCAATTCGCCAGTGACGCTGAGCCCGGTCGGTTGATCGAGCGCAGCGAACTCGACGCCCGCGCCGCAGAACGCCACGCAGCCGAGTGGGGTGGTGACCCGATCCCGCAGGTCTCGACCTACAACGGTGGCCAGGGCCTGGTTCGGCTCGACAGGGATCTGATCGTCGACATTCTCGAAGCATCGGAGACTACCGCGCGCTCCATTGCCGTGTGGTGCGCCGAAGCAGCCACCGACCACGCTCGTCTGTCTACCGCATCGTGGGTGAGTCCCGCTCTTGCCGCACTTCGCGAAGGCCGCGCGATGCCCGCGCCGTTCGACGAGATATCCAATATCGGTCTGGCGTTCGCCCAGCTGGATTCGACCGACCAGGAAGGCGGCGACGAAATCGTCTCCAGCTCTGCCAGTTTCGTCGGACGAAGCTCTCTGTCGACAACGCCGGGGAACCCCTACGACTATCCGATAAGCCCGCGGCACATGGCGATACCGGCGCTCTACAGTGCACAGGACCCTGATCCCTACCGCGCCGCGGTGGAGACCTTGCACCACGCATCAGCCACATATTCCGTCAACGTGGCTGACCTACATGCCCGACTGAAGGAAGAGTTCTTCGGGCACTGAGACTCCGGCACACGCCGACGACGCATTCTTGATGGATTCAACAACGCCGAAACTACTCGAAAGCACAACTGGCGGCGGCCTCACCAACATCACGTTGCGCACCAGACAGGGCCAATTCGGTTGCCTCACAGCTGATTCAGACAGCGCACTTCTGCACCAGCTGAGCGTCGATACGAATCACGGAACGAACAGCACACCCAACCCGGGAATCAGGGCGTTCGACGCATCGGGATTCTCGCGGTCGTGGGTGACCGTCACGACCACGGGACCTGCACCCGTCTGAGCGGTCACCTCCACGGGCAAGCGGTATGCCTGCGAGCCACCCTGATTGGCAGGTTGAGTCCGATCGATCTCATCGTTCCAGTGCCGCAAGCCGGCGGAGCCCACTTCACCGGTAGACAGGTTGCGCCAGTTGACCGTCAGGTGCCGGTACGCGAACTGGTAGTAGTACGGCCGGATGTCGGCAGCAGCGAAGCGCACCTCACCCGGCCTCTCACCTACTGTCGCCTCGATCGGAATCGTCTGAACGAGTCCGCCTGGAACCCCAGCCGGACCGAACTCCGGCCCGGTGACAACAGGAACCAGAAGCTCGGACGTCGTGGGGGCCGCCGTTGCCGTACCAGCGCCGACACCTAGAACCAGTGGCACGGAGAGCGCCAGCGCAACTACTCCGCGTCGTAAAGATGTTCGCATTGTTTGCCTTTCAATACGCGTTCGGATCAGGGGACGTAGATCAAGCCTTTGCCCGGGATCAGCGTGTCTGCGTAGGGCTCGCCGTCGTAGTAATCGCGGTAGTGGGTCACGGTGATCTCGACCCAGCCACTTCCGGTGGGCAGAGCTACTTCGCGCGGGTACTGCTCACTGTGTAGCGGCGGCAGGTCGTTTGGCGGGCCCGGGTTGGGGTTGTCCTGCCAATGCCGCAGTCCCGCGCTTCCACGGAAGCCAATGTCCCAGTTTCGCCAGTTCACACCGAGACTTCGGTACGGATACTGGTCTGCATACGGCGCGATATTCGCCGCGGACAACAGCAGAACACCCGGTTCGGTACCGACCGTGGCCTTCATCGGAATGGTCTGGAACAGCCCACCGGGCACTGCGCCCGGTGCGATCTGAAAATCGGTGACCACCGGAATCTGGAGCAGCGTGGTCTGCGGCGCTGCCACGGCCGTTCCCGCGCCGAGACCCAGAATCAGGGGAATCGTCAGTGCGATCGATACGACCCCTCGCCGCAATGACTTTCGCATACAGCACGCCTTTCGATCATGTCGCACAATCGGATACCGGATCGCTCGTGACATCGAACCAAGAACCTCAGTTGAACCTGAAACATCAAGTGGTTCTTGAGTCTTTACCCGACCCACCCTCGCAGCAAATGCGACAAAAGGACCACTCGTATACCGATTCGTGACGGGGTCGTGACACGAAAGACGTTAACAGACCACTTGGCCCGTTCGATTCATTGATCAGAGGTGACGCACTCCGCAGCCACCGGTGAGGACGAACCAATGAGTCGAACCCGCAGATTCGTGGCCACCTGCGCAGTGATTGCAGCGACCGCATTCGCAGTCACCGCCTGCGGCTCCGAGGAACAGGTGAGCACCGACGCAGCGCCCGTCACCAGCGCGGCGGCTCCGTCGGCCAACGCGTACTCCGACTCCGACGGTGGCAGCGGCTCAGGCGGATTCGGGCAGGCTCCCGACGTGGTCACCCCTGTACAAGCAATACCCACCGCCGCCAGCCCGCCAGCCGTAGCGCCCGCGCCCAACCGTGACGACGTCAACGTCGATGCACGTGACTTCGAGCAGGCCGGCAGCCAATACTTCTTCCAGTCCCCCAGCGGGAATGTGTTCTGCGGATTCAACTCCACCAATGCGCCCGGGACGATCGTGGGCTGCCAGGTCCGCTACTCGGTGCCGGGCAACACCGGCCGCGAGTGCCTCAACACCGATAACAACACCTACGGGGCGAAGATCAACCAGGACGGCACCGTCGAACAGATCTGCACAAACCAGGGGATCTTCGTCGGCGGACCTGAACGCCCTCGAGTCTTGGAATACGGCCAGATCATCGGCGTCACCGGCACCTTCTGCCGCTCCGACGAAGCCGGCATCACCTGCTACGACGGCGACAGAGGCTTCATGATCTCCCGCGACGTCAATATCGCATTCTGATGAGGGAGTTCTGGAAACTCACGCTGACCGCAGTGCTCACCACAGCTGCACTGACGGCGTGCAGCAGTCAGGAAACACCTGTTGCTGATCCGGCCCCATCCACCGACGTGGGCGTGCAGATGCCGGCACCTCCGCAGGTGACCGTTGCTGCGCCGACCGACTCCACCGGTGGCGACGCGGAAGGTGTGGCAGAAGCACCACAGGCGACCGAATCGAACCCGACCGCCTCCGACCCCGCGAACAACACCGCACCTATCACCCCCGTCGACCCGGCTCGATACAGCGCGTACGGCAATCAGGTGGGCTGGAAGTCGCCGTCGGGCAACATCTATTGCAAGATCGGCGACAGTGAATTCTCGTCCGGTTGCCAGGCAGCAGATGCTCCGATACCCGACGGCGCGAACTGCGTCACCCCGTCGTTCACCATCGACCAACTCGGCAAGGGCTTCTACATGACCCCGGGGAAGGTGACGCCGACCTGCTTCAACCAAGGCGAATTCGGGGTCGAGAACGCACAACCGTTGGACTACAACACATCCATCACCTTCAATCGGTTCACGTGTTTCTCCCGCGTCGAAGCGATGATCTGCGACGCGGGCGGTGGACACGGATTCGTGCTCTCGATGCAGCAGGCGACATCCAACTGATCAGCGAGCCTCGTCCAGACGGGGCTCCACGACGAGGTCGCGGCCCGCCGCGTCCCAGTAGTCGATCTACCCGACCGCGGTGCCCTCGAGTTCGACCAGCAAACTGGGAATCGCGAGCCGGGTCACCCCGAGCAGGGTGCTGGTCGGCTTGACGCCCGCCGCACCCAATCGCGCTGCCAAGTCGCCGTAGTGCGGCAGCAACGCGTCGACATCGGTGGTGTAGACGTTGAGCCGGACGAGGTTCGCCAAGGACATATTCGCTTCGGCGAGAACGGCTTCCATGTTGTCGAGGCACAGGGACAACTGCGCGCCCATGTCATCGGGGTGCTGAGGTGAGCCGTCATCGCCCGTCGACGTCTGGCCGGAGAGGTAGAGCGTCCGAGCCTGCCCCGAGACGACCTCCCCCTGGTTGAATCCCATGTCCACCGACCATCGCACCGGGTTGACTGCCGTTCGTTCCATCGCCGCGCGCTCCATTCGATCGTTCGGGGTGAGTGTGCACCGCCGAGCCTTGCACGGAATTCGGACATCGTCGGCGTTATAGGCCCATACGGTCTCGCCTACCAACGGCGTTCAGGCGACATCCACCTGATCAGCGGGCCTCGTCCAGCCGAGCCTCGGTAACGAAGTCGTCGAGATCGGCCCGTCGCGTCATCTCCCAGTAGTCGACGATGCGCCACGGCAACGTCGAGACCACGCGTCCGGCGTCGTTGCGGTACCAGTTGTCCATGCCGCCGTGCGACCAGATCATCTTCGCGTGCGCCTCATCGTGTTTGCGGACGTATTCAGCCTCGACGTCGGCCTTGCACTCGATGGCTCCAATTCGCTTGTCCACCATGTCGTTCAGCACATCGATGATGTAACGCACCTGGCATTCGGCGATGGTGATGTAGCTACCCCCATGGCCCAATACCGTTCCTGGACCGCAGGTGATGAAGAAGTTCGGGAAGTCGGGAACGGTGATGCCGAGGTACGCGTGCGCATCTTCCGGGCCCCAGATATCGCGGATGGACTCTCCGGATCGTCCGCGCACGTCGATCGGCGTCAGCAGCTTGTGCGTCTCGAAGCCCGTCGCGAGGATCACTACATCGACCTCGGTCTCCGAACCATCCTGCGCAACAACCGAGTTCGCGGTGATGGACGAGACTGCGTCGGCGATGAGGGTGACGTTGTCGCGCTTGAGCGCGGCGTACCAGCCGTTGTCGAGAAGCATGCGCTTACCGAAGGGCGGGTAATCGGGAAGCGACTTCTCGATCAGATCCGGCCTGCCCTCGAGCTCGGCTTCGATGTAGCGAGTGAATACCCGTCGATGGGCGTCGTTCATCGGGTTGATCGAGCGCTGCGGATGCTCCCACTCGGGATCGACCTGCAGCGAACTGTGCACGCGGTCGTTGAAGTTCCAGGCCAGCCTGGTTCGGTACCAAAGCCGATACAGCGGAACGACATCCATCAGGTAATTGGTATCGTCGCCCATCTCGGTGAAGTACACGTCGCTCGACGAGACCCACTGCGGTGAACGCTGAAAGACCGTCGCATGCCCCACCGTCGACGCGATGGCCGGCAGCACCTGCATGGCGCTGGCCCCGGTTCCGACGATAGCGACGCGCTTGCCGGTCAGATCCAGATCCGACGGCCAGTTCGCCGTGTGGAAGATCGGTCCGTCGAACGACTCGAGCCCGGGAATGTGAGGCACCTTCGGCCGATTTAGCTGACCGGTCGCGGTGATCACCACATCGGCGGTCAACGTCTCGCCGTCGACCGTCGTGACGGTCCAGCCCTGCCTCTGCGCGTCGTACTCGGCGGTCGCCACCTCGGTGTCGAAGCGAATGCGTTGCCGCAGATCGTGTTCGGACGCGACATCGCTGAGGTACTGCCACACCTCGTCGCGCTTGCCGAAGTGGGTGCTCCAGGCCCGGGGCGCGAAGGAGTAGGAGTACAGGTGACTGGGGGTGTCGACGCCCGCCCCGGGGTATGTGTTCTCGAACCAGCCGCCGCCCACGTCGGAGTTCTTCTCGAGCACCGTGTGTTTGATGCCCGCCTCGTGCAGCTTGATGGAAGCGAGCATGCCGGAGACGCCGGCGCCGATCACGATTACCGACAGATCGTTCGGTGCGGCCACCGGGGTGTCCGACGTGGTGAAACCCATGTCCTCGGCGACCATGACACCGAACTCGGGAGGAACCTGCTCACCGACGGCCACGCTGATCATCTCGACGAGGTGCTCGGAATCGGGCGAGGGCACCGCCATCGGCGCGCCGTCGTGGAACGCGCAGATCGCATCGAGCGCCGTGGAACGGATGCGGTCGGCAACGGCGTCGTCGAATCCGCCCGTGTCGTTGTTGTCCATGCCCCGACTACGCGTAGGGCGATACGGATCGGCCAGCCACATGGAATCCCCGGTCAACTGATAGAGCACCGCCACCAGCGTGGGCAGGTTGGCCACGGTCAGAGCCCGCGAGAGCCGGCCCCGATCTACCAAGTCCCGATTAACCCCACCCACGGTTTCCGCTGCCGTTGTTGCGTCTGTGGACACCGGTACCTCCTGCTGTGAGCTGCTCCATCCGACTCCGACAGCTCAACTAACCACGGTTAGGCAATTTTGCGCAAGGGATTCACAATCTCCAGATTCAAAGCATCTCAACCCTTGACAATGTGGCCCACGCCACACGATGCTTCATGGCACTACCTAACAGCGGACAGGCGAAGGGAAACACCCATGGAACTCACCGAGGCGATGCGCACCACCGGCACCTGCAGGCGGTACCTCAGCGATCCCGTTCCCGACGAGGTGTTCAAGGCCGCGTTCGACGTCGCCCGCTTCGGCCCGCAGGGCGGCAACCGTCAGCCCGTGCGGTGGATAGTCGTACGCGACGCCGCCCGCAAGCAAGCCCTCGCCGATCTCTACCTCCCGATGTGGGACGCCTACTTCGCCGGCATCACCGGCGGAACCGTCGCCGTCGGCGCATTGCCGAAGACCGTGCAGGACGCCGACTACTTCGCCCGCCACCTCGCCGAGGTACCCGCCATCGTGGTGGTCTGCGCCGCACTGGACGGACTGCACCCCACCGACCACGAACTCGGCCGACTCTCCGTCGTCGGCGGCGCGTCCATCTACCCGACCGTCCAGAACCTCTGCCTCAGTCTGCGCGATCAGGGCGTCGCGACCGCGGTGACGACGTTGCTGTGCCACGAGGAACCCGCCATTCGCGAACTGCTCGGCATCCCGGACGACTACATCACCGCCGCGCACATCGCCGTCGGCTATCCGGAGAAGTCGTTCCCGCGCAAGCTCACCCGTGATCCGGTGGAGCAGATCGTTGCGGCAGAGACGTTCTCGCAGCCGATGTTCGACTCCGCTGCGCTCTCGCCTGCACTTTAAAACCACGCATCTGAAGGAGTCCGCCGTGCCCGGTACTGCCACCCACCACCGCTCCCCCATCGGCCGCGCCACCATCGGCGATCAGCTGCGTCGCCATGCGCGGACTCAGCCGAACAAGGTTGCGTTCATCAGCTACGCGGCGGACGGCACCCGCGAGGTCACCACGTACGGCGAACTGGATTCTCGGGCAAACCAGTTCGCCAACCTGCTGGTCGATCTCGGAGTGACCTCGGGTGACCGCGTCGCATCGATGGCTCGCAACAGCATCGATGTGGTGGTGGCGTACTACGGAACCCTCAAGGCCGGTGCGGCTTTCACCGGCATCAACGTGATGTATCGCGCGGCCGAGGTGAAGCACCAACTCGAACACGCGGAACCGACCGTGGTGGTGGCCGATTCGGCCTACGCCGAGATCATCTCCTCGGTGAAGCCGGACACCACCACCCTGGTGACCTACGGCCCCGAGTACGCCGCACTGACGGCGAACACACCGTCCACCGAGCCGGACGTCGAGATGGACGAGAACGACGTCGCGATGGTCATTTACACCTCCGGAACCGAAGCGGCACCCAAGGGCGTCATGATCCCGCACCGCAACTTCCTCATCTCCACGGCACCCGCGTGGAGTTGGGGCCTGCGCACCGGGCCGGAGGACACCTGGCTGTTCGTCATGCCCTTCCACACCATCGCCGGACTCGGCTCGATGACGACGCTGACTCTGATGGGTGCCACCCTCGTCCTGCCCGCGACGGTCGACCCGGCTCAATCGCTGCGCATCATTGCCGCCGAGAAGATCTCCGTCATCGCACAGACACCCACGTTCTACCTGGCCTTGGCCCGTAACGAGCAGTTCGGCCCCGAGGCTGTCAGCCAGGTCAGGCGCTGCCTCACCTACGGTGGCCAGGTGTCACCGCACACGATCAGCGCCTGGGCCGCCGCGGCACCCGAGGCCATCTGGGGTACCTACTGGGGACAGTCGGAACTCTCGCAGCTCGGCTCGGTCGGCTGGTTCACGACACTCGACGACATTCCCGACGGCGACGCGTCGTGGATCGGCAAGCCCGTCACCCACCTCGAGATCAAGGTCGTCGACCCTGCGGGCAATGACAGCGAGATCGGTGAATTGCTCTGCCGCACTCCATCGGTGATGCTCGGCTACTTCAAGGACCCCGAGCGCACCGCCGAGGTATTCAGGGACGGCTGGGTACATACCGGCGACATGGTGCGCATCGACGCCGACGGCAACCTGTTCTTCTACGATCGGATGAAGGACATGATCAAGTCGGGAGGGATGAACGTGTCGTCGCAGGAAGTCGAACGCACCATTCACCTCCACCCGGACGTGCTGCGTGCGGCCGTCGTCGGAGTACCCAACCCGTACTGGTCCGAGGCCGTGACGGCCTTCGTCATCGCACGCGACGGAGTGACCGCCGACCCGGCCGCCATCATCGAGTACTGCCGCACCGAGTTGGCGTCGTACAAGGCACCCAAGTCGGTGCACATCGTGGCCGAACTGCCCGTCGACCCGCAGGGCAAGATCCTCAAGCGTGAACTGCGACTGCTGGCGGCGGTCGAGGAGACGGTATGACGCAGCCTGACCCAACTCAGCCGGCCGAGGTCACTGCACTCCCCCGTCAGGTTCGGACCCGCCAGCGGCGAGATGACATCGTCGCCAATGCCGCCAATATCTTTGCGCGTGAGGGCTACGCGAACGTGGGGATGCGCGATATCGCCGACGCCGTCGGCATCAAGGGTGCCAGTCTGTACCACCACTTCCCGTCCAAGGAAGACATCCTCTTCGCGATCTGCCTGACGGTCACCCAGGAACCGGCCGAGGAGAACCTGCCGCTGCTCGACGCAGCCGGAACGCCTACCGAACGCCTGTCGTCTTTGGTGCGTGCGCACCTGGTGCATCTGAATCGGCGACGGGTGGAGTACATCGTGGGCCTGCACGAGCTCGCCTCGCTGACGCCCGAGCACCGCACTGTCATCGAGGATTACCGCCGCCAGTACCAACGACGCGTCCGCGACGTCATCACCGCCGGAATGCGCAGTGGTGAATTCACCGTCCCGGATGCGCGGCTGGCGTCGTTCGCTCTGACCGACATGCTCAACGGCATCAGCAACTGGTTCCACGACGGCGGAGAACTGAGCATCGAGGACGTCGCCGACAACTACGTCGAATTGGCCGTTCACCGCGTTCTGGGTGCGTCACATGGCAATTGACGGTCACTGCGACCCCCGCTTCGTGGGCGTGCGTGACGCGTTGGCGGCCAACCTCGATAGCGGAGCGGAGCTCGGCGCATCCATTGTGGTCGACTTCGACGGCCACACCGCCGTCGACCTGTGGGGTGGCTACCGCGATACCGAGCGCCGCCTGCCGTGGGAGTCGGACACAATCACCAACGTCTGGTCGACGACGAAGATGGTGACGTGCCTGGCGGCGCTGATGCTCATCGACCGCGGACAGCTCGATCCCGATTCGCCGGTCGCGACGTACTGGCCCGAGTTCGCGGCCGCAGGCAAGCAAGACATCGCGGTCCGGCATCTGCTGTCGCACACCTCCGGCGTCTCGGGCTGGGACCGACCGTTCAACGAAGAGGACCTCTACGACTGGGAACTCTCCACCTCGCGTCTGGCTGCGCAGGCACCGTGGTGGGATTCGCGCACTACTTCGGGGTATCACGCGGCAAGCCAAGGCCACCTGATAGGCGAAGTTGTCCGCCGCGTCACCGGACAGTCGTTGCGGCAGTTCGTCGCCGACGAGATCGTCGGTCCTCTCGGAGCGGACTTCCAGATCGGTGCCGCGCACAGCGACTGGGATCGGATCGCCGACGTCGTACCGCCGCCCCCGCCGACCGATGATGCCGCGCCCGATCCGACGATGGTGCGTCGCAACACCTTTCTCGGACCGTTGGTGCAGGCCTCGTCCGCGAACACCCCGGCATGGCGTGCCGCGGACATGGGTGCACTCAACGGGCACGGCAACGCACGATCGGTCGCGAGGATCCTGTCGGTCATCTCCCGAGGCGGGACAGTGGACGGCGTACGGCTGCTGAGCCCGGAGACCATCGACTCGATCTTCGAGCAGCAATCCAACGGAGTCGATCTGGCCCTGGGCATTCCGTTGCGCTTCGGCCTGGGCTTCGCTCTGCCACAGCAAGAATCGATGCCCTATATCCCCGACCGGAAGATTTGCTTCTGGGGAGGCTGGGGCGGATCGCTGACCGTTCTGCATCCGGAGTCGCAGCTGACCATCTCCTACGTCATGAACCGAATGGGTCCCGGAATCATCGGTTCGGAGCGAGCTGAGCAGTACGTGCGCGCCGTCTACGACGCCCTCGGCTGACTGCACTCCGCGGGTCCAGGGAGTGTCTCCTGAAGGGTGATGTGGCGCGACCGCAGGACGGCATCGCGTCCACCCACGCTCTCCTCAATCGATGTCGAGGATGATCTTCCCGTAGGCGGTACGCGCAGCCAGCTCCTCGTGAGCCTCCCCGGCGCGATCCAGGGCATAACGCGAGTTGATACGCGGGCGCAACACCCCCTTGCCGACGAGATCGAGCACAGTACGCATCTCGTCGCGCGTCTGGGTATGCGAAGAGATGTAGGAGATCTGGCGGCGGAAGAACTCGACGATGTCGAACTCGACGACCTCTCCCGCATGAGCACCGATCGACACCAGACGGCCGTACGGGCGCAGCATGAACATCGACTCGGTGAAGGCTGTCCCTCCTACGCCGTCGAAGACCAGCTCGACCCCTCGGCCCCCGGTGATCTCGTCGACGACGTTGCGCACATTGGTTGTCGTGTAATTGATGACGTGATCGGCACCGTCAGCGGTCGCCTGAGCCAACTTGTCGTCTCGGCTGGCTGTACCGATCACGGTCGCGCCGGCAGCCTTGCAGATCTGGAGTGCAGCCGATGCGACGCCACCCCCGATCGAATGGATCAGCACGGTCTCTCCCAGCTTCACCTCGGCGCGGCTCATGAGTGCGTGCCAGGCGGTGCCGAATGCACTGAGTGAGGCCGCCGCCTCACCGAAGTCGACGGTGTCGGGAAGTGTCAGGCAATGGTCGGCGGGTGTCAGGATCTTCTGCGCGTACGTGCCCGGTATGTGCTCGCCGAGCAGTTTGCGGTTGACGCAGATGTTCTCCATGCCCCGTTGACACCACTCGCAGTGGCCGCAGGTGCGAATGTACGAGACGGCTACGCGCTCACCGATCCGAGCAGGGTCCACACCGTCGCCGACCAAGGAGATAACGCCGGCACCCTCCAGGCCCAAGGTGTGAGGCATCGCGAAGTCGAAGCGCGAGACGCCCTCGCGCACATCGATGTCGACGTGGTTGAGCGCGGTCGCCTTCAGATCGACCACCACTTCACCGAATCCCGGATTCGGGTCCGGAAGCTCCTCGATCTTGAGGACTTCGGGGCCGCCGTACTCGCGGAATACCAGTGCTTTCATGCCATCTCGTCTCTCGTAGTGCGCATGTTCAGAGTACGGGAGGGCCACCGGCGTGATCGGGGCAGCGGTGGTGGTCGGTCTCCGAAGTCGCACTGTCGATCCAGCAGGCGATGTCGAAACCGGCGATGGCGCGCGAACCTATCTGGCGGGAAAGGTGATTCCGCGCGCGTCGAGGATGGGACGCACTCCCTCCGCGAAGTGGTACGCCTCTTCCAAATGGGGGTAGCCCGAGAGGATGAACTCGTCGAACCCGGCGTCGTGGTATTCGCCGATCAGGTTCGCGACCTCCTCGTGTGAGCCGACCAACGCCGTTCCCGCGCCGCCGCGAACGAGTCCGACACCGGCCCACAGGTTCGGGTAGATCTCGAGCGAATCCTTGCTGCCACCGTGCAATGCGGCCATTCGACGCTGTCCCTCGGACTGCGAGGACGAGTGCAGCGCGTGTGCCGCCGACACCTGCTCCTCGGGGAGCTCGTCGAGGAGCTTCTGTGCGACGGCCCAGGCCTCTTCGGACGTGTCGCGGCTGATGGTGTGCAGGCGAATGCCATAGGTGAGCTTGCGGCCCTCGGCGTCCGCGAGCGCCTGCACTTTCTCGATCTTGGCGCGAGCATCGGCCGGCGGTTCGCCCCACGTCAGGTACGTCTGCACCCGCTTGGCGGCGACGGCCAGAGCCGGCTCGGAGGAGCCGCCGAACCAGAACTCGGGCACCGGATCCGGCGCTTCCGACACCCGCGCATCGGTAACCTTGAAGAACTCACCCTCGTGGTCCACCGAGGTCTCGGTCCATATGCGTTGTACGAGTTCGAGAAACTCGTCGGTGCGAGCGTATCGCTGATCGTGGTCGATCCAGTCCCCGAAACGGCGCTGTTCGACGTCGTCGCCCCCGGTGACGATGTTGAACAACACTCGCCCTTCCGAGAACCGCTGCAACGTCGCGGCCTGCTGCGCCGCCAACGTGGGCGGCGTGAGACCGGGGCGGAATGCGACGAGGAACTTCAGCCGTCGGGTGCTCTGCAGCAACGCCGCCGTGGTCAGCCATGCGTCCTCGCACCACGTTCCCGTCGGGGTCAGCACGCCCTCGAAGTCGAGCCGGTCCGCGGCCTGAGCGACCTCGGTGAGGTAGCGCAGCGATGGGCGACGAAACCCGGTGGGTTCGCGGAGATTGCCAGATGCGTGGGACGCGCCGACGATGGAGCGGCCGTCGCCTGCGGTGGGAAGGAACCAAAAAATACGTGCGGTCACGAGTGAAACTCCTACGACGTGGTCGGTGATCAGTTGGTCGAGGCAGTCGCGTCGGCGATGGCGTCGTTGTAGCGCGTGTCGACAAAGTCTGCGAACGCGTTGCCGCCGGGGATACTTCCGCTCTCGACGAATACATCGAAGAGCGCCTGCTCGGACTCGATCACATTGTCGTCCAATGTAATTGCGGGTCGCTGACTTCGCCCCTGCGCCAATTCACCCGCAGCCGGATCGATCCCGACGGCCGTCGAGTACTCCGCTGCCCACTCGGCCGGATTGGCGGCCGCCCATGCGGACGCATTGGCCAGACGAATCACGAAGTCCTGCAACGCCGTGTTCTTCGCAGGATCGTCCAGGGCCTGCTGCGACGCGATGCCGAAGCCGTAACCGTTGGCCACACCCTCGGCGGTGGTCAGTGTCTTCGAGCCGTTCTGGACCTGCGCGATCGCGGTGAACGGATCCCAGATCGCCCAGGCATCGACCTCACCCGAGGTGAATGCCGTCAACGCATCGGCGGGCTGGAGGAACACCAGCTGAACATCGTCGGCGGTCAAGCCGGCCTTCTGCAACTGCAGCAGCACATGGCCGTGCGCCGAACTTCCCTTGCCCACTGCGATCTTCTTGCCCCGCAGGCCTGCGAACGATACGAGAGTCGAATCGGCAGGCACGAGAATCTGATCGCCACTCGCATCGTTGGTGTAGGCGGAGACCACCTTGATGCGCGCGTTGGCTGCCACACCGAACACCGGAGGCGTGTTGCCCGTGACCGCGAAGTCGATCTGCCCTGCCGTTGCGGCCTCCACCTGAGGCGGACCGGAAGTGAAGGTGGAGAACGCGACATCGTAGGGCGCAGAGTCGAGCTCACCCGATGCACGAAGCAGTGCCTCGGTGCCGCCCTTCTGGTCGCCGACGTCGAGGGTGACCGTGGCGAGTTGGTCGTTGGAGACGAGTTCGGGCGCTGCGGTGGCTGTGGTGTCGCTGCCACGGGAGACACAACCGGTGAGTCCAACGACCGTCAAAGACAGGGCAGCGAGTATCCCGACTGCGCGCAGCGATCGGGAACGAGCGTGTGACGACATGCGTGAAAGATCCTTCTTATGGGAGGAATTGACTACTCAGTGGACGCCGAGGGCACCGAGCAAGTGAGTGCGAATGCGAGAGAATCCAGCTGTTCCCCGGTCGCGGGGACGAGGCAGGTCGACGGTGACGGTCTCGGCCACGGCACCCCCCTCGAGCACCACCACCCTGTCCCCCAACGCGATTGCCTCGTCGACGTCGTGGGTGACCAGCAGAATGCCGAAGCCGTGTCGTCCCCACAGATCGAGCAGGAGGGACTGCATGGTCAGTCGTGTGAGTGCGTCGAGCGCGCCGAACGGTTCGTCGAGGAGGAGCAGTTCGGGCTCCCCCACCAACGCCCGAGCCAGCGCGGCGCGCTGAGCTTGCCCACCGGACAACGTCATCGGCCATGCGTCTCGCTTGTCCGCGAGCCCGACTTCGTCGAGGGTCGCATCTGCCGCGGTCAGCGCGTCGCTGCCGGTGACGCCTGCGGTGTTGAGACCGTAGGACACATTCTGGCGAACCGACCGCCACGGAAACAGCCGCGGTTCCTGGAAGGCCACAGCGGGATTCCCGGCGACGTGCCGCTCACCCGTGTGGTCCGTCGACAGCCCGGCAAGAACGCGCAGGATCGTCGACTTGCCGGAACCGGATCGTCCGACCAGCGACACGATCTCACCGCGTTCGATGGACAGGTCGATGCCCTTCAACACGTGGCTGGATCCGTAGAACTTGTCGATGCCGTGCAGGGTGGCGACCGAAGTCGTCGTCGAAGTCATGAATCAGGCATCCAATCGGTAACGGAGGGATCGCTTTTCGAGGATTCGCACGATGCCGTCGGTGGCGATTCCCATCAGCGCGTAGACGACGAGTCCGAAGATGATGGTGTCCACACGCAGGAAATCTCGCGCATTGTTGATGATGTAGCCGAGCCCGGATTCGGCATTGATCTGCTCGGCCACGATCAGCGACAACCACGCGATGGCCAGCGACTGCCTCAGTCCCACCAGCAGTTGCGGGGCGATGCTGGGCAGGATGATGGTGGTGAACCGCTGACGCCACGAGAAACCGAGTACGACGGCCGTGTCGAGGAAGTCGCGATCGATCTGACGGATTGCCGAGAACGTGTTGAGGTACAGCGGAAATGCGACTCCGAGAGCAACCAGCAGGATCTTGGGAGTCTCGCCGATCCCGAACCACAGGATGAAGAGCGGGATGAGGCCGAGGTGCGGGAGAGCGCGCAGCATCTGCAGCGGCGGATCGACTGTTGCCTCGGCGAGCTTGGACAGTCCGACGAGCGCTCCGAGCGCCACCCCGATCACCCCGCCCAGTACGAGGCCCTGGACAACGCGGGTTCCCGAAATGGCCAGGGCGTCGGCCAATTCACCGTTGCGCAGCAACTCCAGACCCGCGTCGAATATCAGCGACGGAGCAGGCAACACTCGTTCGGAGAGGACTCCGGCAGCACTGGCAATCTGCCACAGGACGAGGAGGACGACGGGTGACAGGGCGCGCAGCACCGTCCATCGGTACCGCTGCCACGCAGAATCTTTTGGCGAGACGGGTGTGGAGCCGATGTCGGAAGCATCGCCGACGCGCGTGTCCACGGGTCCCGCGGGAGCGGCGTACGACGTCATGACCATGGGTACAGGCCTTCCGGTTGAGTGTGAACAGGTTCGACTACTCACCTTCGATCACACCGGGGTCTACGACCAGGGTTCGAATCAGCGTGAATGCAAGTCGGGCAGAATCGGCCTTATGACTGTCGAGCCCATCCACACCGAGCGCCTGACCCTCCGTCTGTACGAACCCGACGACGCAGACCGGATTCTCGCGTACTACAGCGACCCGGAAGTCTGCCGCTACCTGCTGCACGAAGCGTGGACACACGCAGATGCCGTTGCGGCGGTGGGCAAACGGATGAAGCGATCAGGACTGCACACCCAGGCGCTCTCGATGGTCGTCGAACACGAGGGAACGGTGGTGGGCAACGTCGAGGCCTGGTTGGTCGACGGTTCCCCGGCTCTCGTCGAGCTCGGGTGGACGTTCTCCCCCGACGTCGCGGGCCGCGGATACGCCACCGAGGCGGTGAACGCGTTGGTCGAGCACGTGTTCTTGCTACCCCAAATCCACCGGATCAGCGCACAGCTGGACGGCCGCAACGACGCGTCGGCCCGGTTGGCGGCGCGGGTCGGGATGCGTCAGGAAGCGCATTTCCGCCAGAACTGGTGGTGCAAGGGTGAATGGACCGACACCCTCGTCTACGCGATGTTGCGCGAGGATCGCTGAGTCGGTCGTGCGGAGGCATCGTGAGCAGAACCCGTGAGTGACGTCTCGACGCCGGGCAGTCGTTCGTCGTTTCGCCGGTTTCTGACGGCCGCAGTGATCAGCTCGGCCGGCTCGTCGGTGACAGCGGTTGCGATGCCCATCTTGGTTGTGCAGCTTCTGGACGCGACACCCTTAGAGGTCGGGGTGGTGAACGCTGCACAGTTCATCCCCTATGCGGTACTGGGGTTGGTCGCCGGGGTGTACGTCGATCGGTGGCGTCGCAAGCCGATTCTGGTGTGGGCCAGTGTCGGCCGCGCAGTGACGCTCGGCGCTGTGCCGCTGCTGTGGCTCGCAGGCCTGCTTCACATCTGGGTACTGATCGTCGTATTGCTCTTGTTCGGATCCTTCTCGGTGTTCGGATTCGCTGCGACGCAGTCGTTGCTGCCCCGGTTGGTGCCACGCAGTCAACTGGTGCAGGCGAATGCTCGACTCGACCAAGCCGATGCGGCCGCAACAACATTGGGGCCGACGATCGGAGGCGGACTCGTAGGAGTGCTCGGCGCGCCCCTGGTGATTGCCGTCGATGCCATCAGCTATGTCGTCGACGCAGCGCTCAATCACAGCCTCGATGTGGACGAGCCTCGACCTACTGCTCACGCCCGCAACCTGATCGGCGAAGTACGTGACGGTCTGAAGTTCACGTATCGTCACCGCACGCTCAACCCGCTCGCTGTCTCGACACACGTGTGGTTCCTCGCCAACGGAGCCGCATTGACCGTGCTGTCGCTCTTCGCGCTCCGCTCGCTCGGGTTCGGCGCCTACAACTACGGATTGCTGCTGACGACATTCGGTGCCGCCAGCCTGCTCGGAGCGTCCATTGCCCACACGCTCGGCAAGCGAATCGGCTCGGGTCGAGCAGTCATCCTCGCCCGCACGCTCTATCCCCTCGCCTGGATTCTCGTGGCCTTCGCAACCGACACAGCGGTCGGCCATGTCTTGCTCTTCGCAGCCTTGGGCCTACAAGGTCTGGCGGCGGGCGCGGAGAACGCGAACGAGATGGGGTACTGGCAAGCGCTCACCCCGGATGAGCTACTCGGGCGCGTCAACGCTGCCAGGCGCTCCGTCAACCGCACCATGGCCGCCCTCGGTGCCGTGATCGCGGGCCTGTTGGTCAGCGTGATCGGTGAACGACCGACCCTGATCGGCGTCATCGTCGTATTCGCCATCGCCGCAGCCATAGTGGCGTTCTCGCCACCGCGGCACCCTGAAGCCGAGTTCTGACACCACCATCCCAGGGCTGCGTACGCGACGTGGCGCGTTCATCTCCGGACCATCTCTGGTTCGGTTCCGCGACATCGGCCGGTGACCGGAGTGCGGCAGTCTCCGGGGATCTTCACTCGAACTCATAGGAGTTGCACGAATGGCCTCGCTTCGTAGAGCTGCCCTACTGGGCACACTCGCACTGGTCTCTGTCGTCTCCGCGTCGATGGGCGGCGTTGCCACTGCCGCGCCGGCACGGACAGCGTCGCCGTTGTGTCAGGTCGCGGACCTGCTCCCCTCCGGATCGTCTTCGGGGCTCGGTTACCAATGTGCCGAAGCCGGTGAGCTTCTCGATCTGCCGATCGGTGAGGTGCGCGCGACACAACCGTCACTCGGGTACGACGAGGTGTACTACAAGCTCGGTCGATACACGCTCGGCAAGGACGAGATCAACAAGAAGTTCGACGACTGGTGCGAGGCCAACGGCCAGGAAGAGGCCGCGTCCGCGTTGCCCGATGCGCGACTGGACAATCCGTCGTCATTCACCTGCACTGTGCCCGTCGGCCAGGAAACGCCCGACACCATCGCGCCCATGAAGACCGTCGTCATCGGCCCGGGCGGCGTGCCGTACCTGACCGACGGACACCACACGCTCACCTCGTTCTACGAAACGGCCGACGGTGGACCGAATCTGCATCTCCGACTGCGGGTGGTCGCGAACCTCAGTGATCTGAGCACTGCCGACTTCTGGGCGCGGATGAAAGCCGAGAAGTGGGTGTGGAACTACGACGTCGACGGCAACGAGGTTCCTGTGGAGCAACTCCCATCGGGAGTCGGCCTCGCCAAGTTCCAGAACGACAGGTACCGCAGCCTGACCTACTTCGCCCGCGACATCGGCTTCACCCCCGGAACCATCCCGTTCCAGGAATTCTATTGGGGTGCATGGGTCCGCGACTCCGGTGCCGTCGACATCAGCGGCTGGGACAGCAACAACATCACGAGCTACCTGAGCACCGTCGAGTCGGTCTCGCGCGCCCAGGTCGCCGCACCGAAAGACGCGGTGATCGACAGTGGCCGCACCGCAGCGGAACTCGGCGCACTGGACGCATGGAACGACGGTAAGGCAGCCACCAAGGGTGAATTCGGAAAGCTGTCGGCCCCGTACTCGGACGACAAGCCAGGCAAGCTGGCCTACGCCTTGCAATACAAGATGGGGCTGCCCAGGTAATAGCTGCGTCATTTTCTACAGCGAGACGAAGACGTTCTCCCGATGCCAGGTCAGGTACGACACCTCAGGAGCTACCGACTCTTTACCGAGAATGAGCTTCTCGTGCAGAGGGGGCTTTCCCAGCGCATGACGCAGGGGCTGTGACACCTTCACGTCGTTCTCGATCCCAGGCGCATAACTGACACTGAGATCCTTGTTCACCGTGATGAGTCCGGTGTCGAAAGCGACGTCATGGGTTGGGCACGCGGTGAGACCGTTGCGTCTATCGAGACGTTCTTTGTTCGTGCTGTCTCGCCACGGCTTGATATGGCTCGCCGCCAGCAACCGCGGCCGACGCTTTCCGCCGATCACACCGCTCATGCCGCAGAACACACAGCGGTGCTGATGATTTCGCAACACCGACTGCGCAAAGCGGTGCTGCCCCACGCGTACCGCCGAAATCAGCATTCTCTCCGTCGTTGCGATCGGCACGTCAGCGCGCTCGCGAGCCCATTTTTCCAACGCATCGACGAGCGAGGACTCGACATCGCTGGAATCCAGCTCGTACTGCCCTTCGAGCTCGAACTGCTCACCGTCCTCGAGCCCGAGGAAGTCCGGCAACTGATCGCGGTCGATACCAAGGCTGCGTGCAGCATCGAGAATTCGGAGATAGATTCCCTGCAGAAGTTTGACATCGCCCAGACGTGCCGCAACCTCGAGTTCGTACTTTCCGCCGTTGCTGCGGGTTCCGTCCAGATTTGCCATCTTCGCAATGATCGATGTCGGGGGTCGTTTGAACAATCGGGCCAGGTGCTGCACCGGAAACTCTGCCTTGTGCGCAGTCGAGCTGCCGTATTTGCTGTGATCCATCAGCAGCGAAGCACAGTGGCACAGAACCACCTCGCAAGGAACGAAATTCACCTGCCGCACGCCCTGTGGAACCGCCTTGCGAGCTATCACCGACAGCCACTGATCCCGCAGCATGTCTGCACTCGGATCGACGAATGCGGCTACCCCGGCACCCATCGGATCGATTGTCATTCGCTCTCCAGCATTATCGCAACCACGCTACACAGAGGCGGTACTTCGCGACCGTCGGTGCGTGTTCGCGCCCAGGCCTTCGCCGTGCCCTGCCCGGCTACGAACTACCAGCGATCGACGTGCAGCACCGTCTCGATCGGATCCCGCGGAGCGACCTTGAACGTCTCCCCCGTGTAGTACGCCGTTGGAATCAGCGCACCCTGATGGAAGTCCTCGGGAATGCCGAGCAGTTCGGAGATCTCGGCTTCCTTCGCGAGATGTATTGTGGTCCAGGCCGTTCCGAGACCGCGCGCCCGTGCAGCCAGGGCGTAGTTCCACACCGCGGGCAGAAGCGAGCCCCACAGACCGGCCTGATTACCGGCCGGGAGCGTCTTGCCGGCCTGGATGCACGGAATCAGCAGAACCGGAACCTCACCCATGTGCTCGCCGAGCCAGCCGGCACTGTCGCCGACGCGCTTCTGCACCGAGGCACGTTCCGGGTCGTCGGCGAACAGCGCCGAAGCGGAATGCTTCGACGCCTGATACGCGCTGAACAGTTCGCCGTAGATCGCACCGATGCGGGCACGGAGATCCGGATCGGTGACGACGATCCATTGCCACCCCTGCTTGTTCGAGCCGGACGGTGCCTGCAGAGCGATCTCGAGACATTCCTTGATCAGCTCCATCGGAACCGGTCGCGTCAGATCGAGACGCTTACGGACGGTGCGCGTCGTGGTCAGCAGCTCGTCGGGAGTGAGGTCGATGATCGGGAAGGAAGTCACCCCTCGATCATGCACCATCCGGTCACTTCGAGGCACCGTCAACTAGTTCCTCGTTCGCTGCGTCCCACTGCGCGGCCATGGACCTGCCACCGTGCCCTTCACCCTCGTCGACGAGAAGTGTCGATCCGGGCCACTCCCGGTGCAGACGCCACGCGGTGACGGCGGGTCCGGACACGTCACGTCTGCCATGGATCAGGACGCCCGGGATATTGCGCAGACCTGCGGCGCGGTCGAGCAGAGGCGGATCGCAAAACCCGTCGTGTGACCAGTAATGCGTGGTCAGTCGGACGAAGGCAAGGCGGAACCGGTCATCGTCCCACCTGGGATCGCGCCTGATACCTCCGGTACCGATCGAGATGTGAACAGCTTCCCACAATGCCCATTCCCGAGATACGCTGTCCCGCAACACAAGATCGTTCGAGTTCAGTAGTTGGGCGTAGGCGTCGACTATTCGTCCGTGTCCGCGGCGATAGCCGACGCCGGCCTGCTCGGCGAAGGTAGCGAAACGATCCCACGCTTCGGGGAAGATCGCGCCGACGCCCTCGGTGATCCAATCGACCTCCTCACGACCGGTCGTGGTGACGGCGAACAGAACGACGCCGAGAACACGCGCCGGGTGTGCGAGGGCGTATGCGACGGCGAGGGTGGATCCCCACGACACACCGTTGACGATCCAGGCGTCGACACCGAGGTGCACGCGCAGGGCTTCGATGTCGGCAATCAGATGGGCAGTGGTGTTGGTGGACAACGACGTCGAGGGATCGGACGCGTGCGGAGTGGACCGTCCGCACCCGCGTTGCTCGAATCCGACTGCGCGAACTTTCGAGAGGTCGAAGTGACGACGAAACTGGCTCGCGTTCAGAGTCCCGCCCGGACCGCCGTGCAGGTACACCGCCGGGACTCCGTCGGAGGGGCCCCACTGCTCCCAGTAAATGCGCTGCCCGTCCCCCACGTCCAACATTCCGTGCAGTGTCGGCTCGTCCTCCAGTGTCATACCGCCATCACATCATTCGGGAGGCAGCATTTGCCGGATCACTGCCCACGCGGACACGTCGACCCAGGACGGATTCGATTGCTGCGGCGATCGGAACACCTCGAGTGTCGACAGTGCTGCGATGGACTGAATGCTCGATGCGAGGATCGGCTCATCGAACAGGGCGATGTCCGTCGAAATTTTCCACTGCGGACCCGGGACCGGGGTGCCGGTCAACTTGCCTGCGCCCCAGACTCCGCGTCGGGCATGGGCACTGACCCAGAACAACACGGGTTGCCCGGGTGCCATCAGTCGACTCCGATAGTTGTCCGCGACGCACCAGTGCTCGTGCGCACGTCCTTCTTCGACCATCGGTGCGAGATCGGTCTTCTGCGGATTGCACTTGATCACCCACGCACCGAGCGTCTGGTCGGTTATCGCGCGTGCCGTCACACTCGCCATAGTAATGACAAACTCGGCGACAGCGTCGTTGCTCTGCGCAGGGACAATTACCAACCCACCTGGTGTAAATGGCAGCTCGTTGGGATCTCCCACTCGGCGACGACGGTCGGACATACATTTCAGGACGCGCCTCTCGCACCAGCTCTTACACCAATTCGAGTCGCCACTACGCTGGCCTCATGTGTTCCGGCGACACCGAAAGGACACCATGACGACCCTGACAAAAGGCGGGAATGCCCTGATCGAGGCACGAGCATTCGAGGTCACCGTGGACGATGCCAACGGTGTCGACCTACTTGCGTTCCAAGTGAACACGAGTCGAAAAGTACGCAACGACGACGACTTCGTGTTCTTCAATCAGCCATCGTCGCCCGAGGGCGCGGTCCGGCTGTCATCGACGCGGTCGTTGAGCATCGACCTGCGTCTCGTACCTACCGACGTCGACGCCATCGTCGTCGCGGTTGCATCGGAGAGCGCACTGTCGACTCGCGCCGGAATGACCGTAAGGTCGAGCGACATCGTCAGTCCAGCATCGGGTTTGACGACGGAAACTGCAGCAGTTCTGGTCGAAATCTATCGCCGCGGCGGCGACTGGAAGGTGCGCAATGTGAGCGCCGGCTGGGACGCGGGCTTTGCCGATCTCGTCCGCGAACACGGGGTCGACGTCGATGACACCGAGACCCCGACAGTGCGCTCCGTGGCGGGCGAGGAAAAGCTCTCGATGGTCAAACGCGAGAAGCTCGATCTTCGCAAGAAGCATGTACACAAGGTGTTGTTGACGAAAGATGCTGTGGGACTGCGGGCTCGAATCATTCTTGTCATCGACAAAACCGGCAGTATGAGCAAGCAGTACACGACGCGCGTAGTGCACAGAGTTGTCGAACGAATGGTTCCGGTTGCGACCCAGCTCGACGACGACGGCGAGCTCGAACCCTACCTCTACGGCTCGTGGTACGCGCAACTGCCAGTCATCACCGTCGCCGACACCGATTCCTGGGCCGACACCTACCTCCACCTGTACGGCCACCATGGCGGCATCGACTACTCGTCGATCGGCGGCACCAACGACGAACTGCCGATCATGAATCAGATCCTGTCTACGGTCGCCTCGCGTCAGCCCACGTTGGTGCTGTTCTTCACCGACGGTGGCTTCACCAAACGCGGGCCGATCGCGAGCTTCATGCGGACGGCGTCCAGCGCGCCCATCTTCTGGCAGTTCATCGGTGTCGGCAAAGCGAACTACGGCGTCCTCGAAAAGCTGGACACCATGGAAGGCCGACTCATCGACAACGCCGGGTTCTTCGCGCTCGACGACATCGACAAAGTCTCCGACGCCGAGCTGTACGAACGAATCCTCAGCGAATTCCCGGATTGGGTTCGTGCAGCTCGGGCGGCGAAGATAATCGACTGACGACGGACACCCGATTCGGTGGAACTCAGACCGCCTGTCGTGGACTCAGGAGGTACCCACCGCGTCGTTGCCCTGAGCCGCCGAGACCACCAGATTGTTTGCAGTGAGCCCGTTTCCGTTCTTGACTGCGTCGACCCACTGATCGGTGGACGCCACTGCTGCGAAGTTCGATTGCAGGAGCACCATCAACGCCTTGTGCAGTTGCTCCGCTGAGACGGTGCCCGCCTCGTTCGAGAGATTGATCGCGCCGGTGGCGTCGGACAGAATCTCGACGTTCAGGTCCAGCACCTCGGCGTCGGCGCTGGAGGCGAGATCGCAGTTGTTGGTCATGTATCCGACGATCGTGACGGTGTCGACATTGTTGCTCTGCAACCACTTCGCGACGCCGGTCCCGGCGAACACGCTGCTGTACTTCTTCTCGACTCGCTCGAAGGACGGCTGCACGAGCGCCTGAATGTGGGGGTGCAGTTCGTAGGTCGGGGTGCCCTTCACGAACGCGGGTGCACCGTCTGGCATCTCGTGCTGCACGATCGCAACGGGAAGATCCTGCGCCGCAGCGGCTTCGATCGCCCGGACGATGTTGGCCAACGATTCGTCTCGAGGCGGGTACTGAATCTGCAGCACACCCTCGAAGTACTCCTGCTGGACGTCGATGACGATCAAGGCTCTACGCGGTGCGGTCATGGTGTTCTCCTTCGACTGGCGATCTCGGTCGCTTCTCATCCTGCGGTGTCGGCCTTGCATCCACGAGTGGCACGGATGCATACTTTCGATGTATTTGCGCCAACCTTCGAGATCGGAGACGCCATGCGGATCGCGCTCTACGCGTTCGACGGCATCACGATGTTCCACCTCGCCGCGCCGTTGATGGTGTTCGGCGAGGTGACTCGACTCGGACTCGCCCCGGATTGGGAGACGCGGGTGTGGTCGGACGAAGCCGGGTCGATCCGCACCGAGGAGGGCTTTCCGGTCGGCGACATCGCTGGCCCCGATACCGTCGACTGGGCCGACATCGTCATCGTGACGTCGTGGCCGGAATCGTTGCCGCGCATCGACAACGCACTGTCGACGAAACTGCGAGATGCGCATGCACGTGGTGCCGAGATCGCCGGCCTGTGCCTCGGTTCGTTCGCCATCGCAGACACCGGCCTGCTTGGCGGACGCCCGGCCGTCACACATTGGACGAAGATGCCCGAACTGCGAGAACGCAACTCGCAGAAAGGACTCGACGAGTCGGTGCTCTACATCGACCACGGCGACGTCATGACGTCTGCAGGAACGGCGTCGTCGATCGATTCCTGCCTGCACATCGTGCGCAAACACCTCGGCTCGGCGGCGGCGACGCGGGTGGCGCGGAGTCTGGTGGTCGCACCTCATCGCGACGGTGGCCAGGCGCAGTACATCGAGCGTCCGGTCACGGAGACTCCGGAAGACACCGCCATCGCCGACGTGCTGACCTGGGCGCTGGAGCGACTGGGCGAGCCGTTGCCCATCGAGCGACTGGCCGAACACGCACGCATGAGCCGACGCAGCTTCATTCGGCAATTTCAGCTCGAGACCGGCGCCACCCCGGCTCGATGGGTCCTCGACAAGAGGCTGAACGAGGCCCGAAGCCTCCTCGAAACAACCGATCACAGCATCGACAAGATCGCCGATGCGTGCGGCTTCGGCAGCGCCGTCACCCTGCGCCAGAACTTTCGCTCGGCCTTCGCCGTGACCCCGACGGCCTATCGACGGCAGTTCACCGTCGGTTGTGCAACCACAAGCACCGTCGACAGGCAAGGATGAGCGACGTGATCCTGTGGATAGTTGCCGGAGTCGAGCTCGCCGCCATCATCGCTCTCGGTGTGGTCTTGATCGTGTCGCGTCGAAAGTTGAAGCACACACGTCGCGCACTCGACCGTGCACTCGAATCGCAACAACGTCGTAAGCGACGCGGCCTGGTGCCCTTCGCGATCAGAACCGCCTTCCACACCACGGACTTACTCATCACCAAGGGCTTCGGCGCAACGGTCCGCAACTCCGTCGAGGACCTCGCGGGCTGGGCGAAAGTAGAGCGCCCCGACCTGGCCCGCATGACCGCCGACGGGGACATCGTGGTGATGTTCTCCGACATCGAGGGGTCGACCGCACGCAACGAGGAACTCGGCGACCGCGGCTGGGTGAAGCTGCTCGAGAAACACAACAAGTTGATCCGCAAACACGTCGACGACCACGGCGGTCATGTGGTGAAGAGCCAGGGCGACGGTTACATGATCGCCTTCTCCGACCCGGCCCAGGCGGTGCGCTGCGGAGTGAAGGTGCAGGAAGCGCTGCTGCAGAACCCCGATCGCTGGGACCGCATCCGCGTCCGCATGGGCGTGCACGTCGGCAGCTCGGTACGTCGAGGCGACGACCTGTTCGGACTCAACGTCGCCATGGCGGCACGCGTCGCGGGACAGGCCGACGGCGGCGAAATTCTGGTCAGTGAACCGGTGCGGAATGCCATCGGCGCGGCGCATGATCTGACTCTCGGTACTCCGCGAGACGTCGAACTCAAAGGAATGAGCGGAAGCTTCCAGTTGTATCCGGTGGCACTGCCGGCGCTGCCCAGTGCGCAGGTCGCCCTGAACGAATGAATGGTCCATTCACACCGGTCCTTTCAGCCGGCTGCTATTCACAGACCCCCCTGCGCCAAGCCTCGGGCGCTTGACAAGCGCCAACAGAATTGACATGGCAGCGCTCACCAAGCGTCCAAGAGCTGTTTCACTCGAGACCGAACAGTTCCGAAAAGGTGGCCGCCGCACGTTCCCTGAGCTGTCCAGCCGAAAGATCACCCGGGCAGTCGCGCAGCTCCGGATCCGAAACGTAATCATCTACACCGAAAAATAGCTTGTCGAGAACTATGAACTCGCTACCCGGCACTTGACTTTTATCGTTGGTGAAGATGCGAATAAAATCGGTCTCGAAATCATCTGCCGAAATTCTTCCTTGTGCAAAGTTCGCGATCAGCCCCCTGTATTGGCTCACCATTGCTTCGACCGATCTCTGATGCTCCGTCATCACCCCCTCACGATTTTCATATCAGAGCGCATTCCTGACTTGCGAACGCGGATCAACGAGAGATCGACACTATCCATCTCGACTCAACTGACGAAGTTTTTCCAACGCCCCAGTCGCACAGACAAGCAATTGTCCTGCGTCCAGATCGTCATCGCCACGCAACCTGTCCTCGGCGACGTAAGCGTCCACGTCGCCGAACAGACCGTTGACGATCTCGGACACCTCCCTTTCGAGTATCCCCGGAGTCCGCTTCACCAGCCTCAAATATTCCTTCTCGAAGACATCGGTGGTGTGACTCCCATCTACGAAAGCCTCGATAGTGGGAATAAAAATCAGGGCCTGCTCGGCCGCCCTCCCGGTAGCACTCATCAGTACAGTCTCCCCTCACTGAGAACCGACGCCATCTGGTCCTCACTCATTTCCCAGCCACTGACGAACCTTCCGTCTGTGCCTTGAACCACAATAAGCTTGGTGTCTCGGTTTACGCTCAGAAGTACTTCGTCACCCCTGTAGGTACCGGAGATGTGCTCGGTTTTTGGATCCGCCATGAACTCGCGCACCCTCTCCGTGAAATGCCGGAAGCCGTCACTGCCACGCGGTTCGGATACGCCGAAGTCAGCGGCGTGCTTGAACTTCTTCTCGATCTGACCTGCATCAAACGTGACATCGACCGGATCGATCCTCTTGATTGCCGGGCTGAGCCCAGGACCCGGACTGAGCGAGGGGCTCTCGTCACCGAGGTCCTTGATTCTTTTCAGCTCCTTCTGCCTCCGCTGGAGATCCCGTTCACGCTCCACCCCTCTCCCAAGGTTTCGGACCGATTTCCACACATCGATCACACGCCGAAGCGGGGAAGCGAACCGGGCGGCGATCGAGACCGCCCTCGCAGACGCGGCGATTGCACCAAGTCCGAAAGTGACGAAAGAGGCAGCGACACCGATAGCTGCGGTTATCGCCAACTCTTTCAGCAGATCATCGCGCAAAACTTCCAATTCGCCCATCAGGTCGCCGCGCAGTTCTTTCAGACCGTCACGGTGCTCTTCACAAGACACCGCGAGCTCGGTGGCTGCTTTCAGGACGTCATCGGCCGTAGCTTTCAACTCGCGCAAGTCCTCGTCCACGAAAACCGCGTCGGGTGCGGTGACGCTATCGAACGTGGCCGCCGCTCGTTCAAGCGCGTCGGGTACTGCCGCACACGCGGCGTCGGCTGCGATTGCGGCCCATGCAGACCTCGCGATTTCAAGCTTGTCGGTATCTCCGTCCGGGACGATGATGCCGATCTTTTCCACCAGTCCGAGGCCACTGTCGAGGAGACCACCATCGCCGCCGGCGGACGGAACGGGAGCTTTGCAGACGAACATCGGTGCCGTCGGGCTCGACGGTGGATCCGGCGGGAACTGGGACTGTTGGCCCGACGCGACGGCCGCGTTGTAGTCGGCCATGGCGTGGTTGAACCCGAGGTGAGCGACGACGTTGCCGTAATGGTGAATGGCTTCGGCCAGAAATCGGATCGTGTCCACCATTTCGTTGGCCCGAGCGTCGTACGATGATGCCCACTCCGTGGCCTCCTCGTAGCTGCCCGCCATGCTCCCACACCCGTACAGCTGATCGAGATGCTGGTTGGCGGCACCGAAAAACTCGACAGCTACCCGGACACAGATATCAGCTACGTCGTAGTAGTCCTGCGGATCGAGATCCAGATCGCTCATCCAGTCGTTCCGCGTCCGAGCAACCGCAGGTTGGCGTTCGATGCCTCGGAGTACGAGCGGCGCGCGGCGGCCGCGGCACCCCTCATTTCCATCAGCCCCGCTGCCATTTCGGCTGCGCCGGCCCGCCACACACGCTGCGCGACGTCGTAATTCGCTGCCGCGGCACCCTCCCATTGCTGTTGATGTTGGGCGGTTCTCGCCTCGATTGCTTCGAGGTTGTCTTCGACAAGACCGAGAAAGGCTTCCAGCTCGGCCAACGCACTGTCCAACTCGGCAAAATTCACCACGAAACGACCCACTTCGCGCGCCTACAGATTCAAAGAGCTGTGGGTGCGCGCATTGGCCTGGTCGGTGTCGGAATACGCTACGCCTGCCTCGTTCAGCAGATCACCCATTCTGGCCAAGGCTCCCGCGACCGCAACCGCGCCACTGTGAAAGTCGTTCCACCCCTCCCAATATGCGGTGGCGGCGGGCCCACGCCACGACTCGAGCAGACCCTCTATCTGACGGTCCGCCTTCGCCGTTCCGCTCGACAGCGCAACGGCCGTCGCCTGAACGAAAGTGGCATATTCAGCGATCTGCTGCAACTCGACCACCAGCGCTGGCGCTGACCTCGTGTCGTCCGACATGTGCTCCCCCGTCTGCGCCGCCGCTGCTTGCCGAAAATCGACGCTCATGGAGTTGGACGTCGGCCAACCCCAGTCGGTTCCATCGAACCGCACCCGTTACAACCGAGAATCCAGCCTCGGGCGCACGTCTGAGCGCGTGAAAGTCACATTTATCCGAACAGGGTGGGCGGTAAACCCCAATGCTGGTGCGCCCCAGAACGAATGAATGGTCCATTCACAACGTCTGAGCGCGTGAATGGACCATTCATTCGATGAGGGGGTGAGCCGGAGAAAACTACTGCTTCGCGGACTCCAGAGCCTCGTTGAAGGTCTTCGAGGGACGCATCACTGCAGCGGTGGCTTCGGGGTCGGGGTAGTAGTAGCCGCCGATGTCGACTGCGGTGCCCTGGACCTCGTTGAGCTCGGAGACGATTTTCTCCTCGTTCTCCGCGAGCGTCTTCGCCAGTGCCGCGAAGTGCTTGGCCAGTTCGGCGTCCTCGGTCTGCTCGGCGAGTTCCTGTGCCCAGTAGAGCGCAAGGTAGAACTGGCTGCCACGGTTGTCGAGTTCACCGGTCGAGCGCGACGGGCCCTTGCTGTTCTCGAGCAGCTTGCCGGTGGCGGAGTCGAGTGCCTTGGCGAGGATGGTCGCCTTGACGTCGCCGGTCTTGATGCCAAGGTCTTCGAGGCTCACGGCCAGAGCCAGGAACTCGCCGAGCGAATCCCAGCGCAGGTGGTTCTCCTCGATGAGCTGCTTGACGTGCTTGGGAGCCGAACCGCCCGCACCCGTCTCGTACAGTCCGCCGCCTGCCATCAGAGGAACGATGGAGAGCATCTTGGCGCTGGTGCCGAGTTCGAGGATCGGGAACAGGTCGGTGAGGTAGTCACGCAGGATGTTGCCGGTCGCGGAGATGGTGTCGAGTCCGCGGACCAGACGCTCCATCGTGTACCGGATCGCGCGAACCTGCGACATGATCTGGATGTCGAGGCCCTCGGTGTCGTGATCCTTCAGGTACTTGCGCACCTTGCCGATGAGCTCGTTCTCGTGCGGGCGGTACGGGTCGAGCCAGAAGACGACCGGCATTCCGGATTCACGCGCGCGCGTCACGGCGAGCTTGACCCAGTCCTGGATCGGGGCATCCTTGACGATGCACAGACGCCAGATGTCGCCCTCTTCGACGGTCTGCGTCAGCAGCACCTCGCCGGTGGCCTTGTCGGTGATGTTCGCTACGCCCGCCTTCGGTACCTCGAAGGTCTTGTCGTGCGAGCCGTACTCCTCGGCCTTCTGCGCCATCAGGCCGACGTTGGGAACGGTGCCCATCGTCGTGGGATCGAACTGGCCGTTGGTCTTGCAGAAGTTCACCATCTCCTGGTAGATCCGGGAGAACGTCGACTCGGGGTTGACTGCCTTGGTGTCCTTCGGACGTCCGTCCGCTCCCCACATCTTGCCGCCGGCGCGAATCATCGCGGGCATGGAAGCGTCGACGATCACGTCGCTGGGCGAGTGGAAGTTCGAGATGCCGCGGGCGGAGTCGACCATCGCGAGCTCCGGACGGGTCTCGTGACACTTGTGCAGATCTTCGATGATCTCGTCGCGCTTGGACGCCGGGAGGGTCTCGATCTTGGTGTAGAGGTCCGAGAGGCCGTTGTTGACGTTGACGCCCAGCTCCTCGAAGAGCTCGTTGTGCTTGGCGAACGCGTCCTTGTAGAACACGCGCACCGCGTGGCCGAACACGATGGGGTGCGATACCCGCATCATCGTCGCCTTGACGTGCAGGGAGAACATGACGCCGGTGTCGTAGGCGTCCTGCATCTCGTGCTCGTAGAAATCGAGGAGCGCCTTCTTGCTCATGAACATGGAATCGATGACGTCACCGTCGGTGAGCGAGACCGACTCCTTGAGCACGATCGGCTCGCCGTCGGCGGGCAGCAGCTCCATCTTGATCTCACGATCACCGTCGACGACCGTCGACTTCTCACCGTGGTAGAAATCGCCCTCGCGCATGTGCGCGACGTGGGTGCGCGACGCCATCGACCACTCGGTCATGCTGTGCGGGTGCTTGCGGGCGAATTCCTTCACGGCCTTCGGAGCACGACGGTCCGAGTTACCTTCGCGCAGAACCGGATTGACCGCGCTGCCGAGGCACTTGGTGTACCTTTCGCGGATCTCGCGCTCTTCGTCGGTCTTCGGATTGCCGGGGAAGTCGGGGATCGCGTAGCCCTTGTCCTGCAGTTCCTTGACGGCAGCGAGCAACTGCGGCACCGAGGCGCTGATGTTCGGCAGCTTGATGATGTTGGTCTCGGGCAGCTGCGTCAGCTTGCCCAGCTCGGCGAGGTTGTCGGTCACTCGCTGGTCTTCGTTGAGGTAATCGGGGAACTCGGCGAGGATGCGGTTGGCAACGGAGATGTCACTCGACTCGACGTTGATCTCGGCCGCGCTGGCGAAAGAACGTATGACCGGCAGAAACGCGTGAGTCGCCAGCATGGGCGCCTCGTCGGTCAGGGTGTAAATGATGGTCGGCTTCTTCGCTGTCATGTTTCGCCTTTGCCTCAGTTTCAACGTCGTCTTTTGGATGCGTCCAACCTCGACTTTAATCTTCGAATCTGCTGCTGTGCGGGGCAGTGGGGTATCACTCCATCCACGCGCCGAAGTTACCGACCAGTAGCAGTTCTGCAGGTCGGCAGACCCGCCTCCCCACGCCCGGATCCACCGACCTGGCGCACCCGTACAAAAAGATGGCCGATTTTTACAATCGGGACACCGCACTGCGCAGGCAACATGGAACGCACACCCCGACGACCGTCCCCGTGAACCGAGCGCACGCGAATCCACGAGAAACAATTCCTCCGACAACAGGCCGAGAAAAACAGACCCTCGCACCGATCGAAACTCATTTCATCGCGCACCCCGTAGGTGGAATTTCAGACATTCACATTCCCGATAAAGCGCCGCACATCTGCCGAACGACACGAGCAGAGTGCGGCTTTTCCATGCCCTTTTCACGACAGCGACCACCGACTCCGATACGCCAATCATGTTGCATCACAGCTGATTCAGATTTCCCACCTTCCTCACTTCCCACGGGCAGTACCGGTGAGGTGATCGAAACGCAACTGATTCCGCGTTTAATGGATGCGACACAAGCGCTGTTTAGATTTCTCTCCATGACACGCAATCGAATGATCTTCAACGCATTCCAGATGAATACCGTCTCGCACACCTATCACGGTCTGTGGCGCAATCCGAAAACCACCCAGGTACATTTCGACACCCTCGATACGTGGGTCGACCTCGCCAAGACGCTCGAACGCGGCAAGTACGACGCGCTGTTCCTGGCGGACGTCGTCGGGATCGATCCCGCGTACGAGGGCAAGTGGAACGCGTACATCGAGGAGGGGCTGCACATGCCCTGCCACGACCCGGCTGCTCTCTGCGCTGCTCTCATCGGGGCGACCGACAACCTCGGACTGACGTTCACCAGCTCGATCCTCACCGAGCACCCCTTCAGCTTCGCTCGCAAGATGTCGACGATGGACCACCTGAGCAAGGGGCGAATCGGGTGGAACATCGTCACCAGCGCCACCCACTCGGCCGCGCAGAACTTCGGTTTCGACAAGATCGTCGAGCACGACGAGCGATACCGCTGGGCGGACGAGTACATGAAGGTCGTCTACAAACTGTGGGAAGGATCGTGGGACGACGGCGCGGTGCTCGCAGATCGCGAAGCCGGGGTCTACGCCGATGCCGACAAGATTCACCGGATCTACCACCAGGGCGAGCGCTACAAGGTCCTCGGCCCACACATGGCGTCCCCGTCCCCGCAGCGCACACCGGTCATGTATCAAGCCGGATCGTCGAAAGTGGGACGTGAGTTCGCATCTCGTCATGCCGAGGCCACGTTCGTCGTGTATCCGACGATCGAGGGAGCGCGCAAGGGCATCGCCGAGCAGCGCAAGGAAACAGTGGCTGCCGGCCGCAACGCAGGCGACCTCAAGTTCATCCAGGGCTTCTCGTTCGTCGTCGGGTCCACCGAGGAAGAGGCCTGGCGCAAGTCCGCCGAGATCGACGAGGACATCAGCTATCGAGGCCTGGCCGCACACATCGGCCGCGACATGGGCATCGACGTGTCCGGCCTGGATCCGGACATGCCGATCGAGCAGACCTCGATGTCGGGAGTGCAGGGCTACGCCCGCATGTTCGAGGACTCCAACAACGGACAGAAGGCCAAGGTCTCCGATCTCGTCGGGGCCCTGTCCTACGCCAGCCGCATGGTGGGCACCCCCGAGCAGATCGCCGATCAGCTCGAGCAGTGGCAAGACGCGGGCGTGGACGGCGTCAACCAGATCATCCAGTACTTCCCACAGTCGGCGGAGGATTTCGTCGACCACGTGATCCCGGTGCTGCAGGAGCGTGGACTCGCGCAGAAGCAATACGGATCAGGCACGCTCCGCGAACGCATGTTCCCGGAGATCGGCCCTCAGCTCCCCGATCGGCATGCGGCCGCCAAGTACCGCGGAGCCTTCGTGCGCGACGCCGAAGTCAGTGGCACGGGCGGAACACACGTCGACTGGGTCACCGCAGGCGTCTGACACGCCACCGCACACTCTGCACGCATCGCTCTCCCCGGACGGGGGGATGGCCGCACTCGGCGGCCATCCCCCCGCTCGACCACCCCAGCACCGAAGAACGGCGGTCACACATGACCCGGATGGCAACACCACCCTCACTCACGCTCGTCGACGTCTCCGACGACACGAGCCTGCTTCGCAAGACGTTCGCACTGTTCCCGTCGGGCATCGTCATGTTGTCGGCCGTCATCGACGACGTGCCGGTCGGTCTCGTGGCGTCTTCCTTTCAGGTCGGGATCTCCGCCGACCCGCCCCTCGTGCTGTTCGCCGTGCAACACACGTCGACCACTTGGCCCACGCTGCGCAGCGCGCCGCGAATCGGGGTATCGGTGCTCAGTGGACTCCACCGATCCTCGATCGGTCAGCTGTCCTCGAAGTCCGGAGACCGATTCGACGGGATCGACTCGTTCACCTCCGAGACCGAAGCGCATTTCATCGGCGGTGCCGCAGCGCACCTCGAGTGCAGCATTCACAGCGAGATTCGAGCCGGCGACCACGACGTCGTGGTGATGGAGGTGCACCGCATGGGCAGCGATCCGAGCACCGACCCCCTCGTATGGCACGGATCCACCCTGCGGTCCCTGACCCCACCCGAACCCACTCACTGACCTCGACGCGAACGGACCCTTCATGCTCACCACGAATATGGTTGTCGCACTGTCTCTCACACCGACCGACCAGTCGGATCCGCGGTGGCTGACCGACCCACCGGTCGCCGAGACCGTACACATCCGGGCGGACGATCTCGCCACGGCTCAGCTCGCACGAGCCCGCCTGCGTGCGGCGCACAACGACCGTGGGCACCGGACAGATGCGCCGTCGGTCGTTCTCGACGTCGCGGTTCACATAGCGCACGACGCGAGAACAGCGCGCACGGAACTGGCCGACGCACGAGTCCACGCCCCCAGGACCGTCTGTTACATCGGCACACCGTCGGGTCTGGCCGGACTCATCGCCGACATCGCGGCAGCACACGTCGCAGACGGGGTGACGATCGTTCCCCTGCTCGACACTCATCGCGTCGAACTCGAACGCTGCCTCCTCGACGAGGTCCTGCCGATGCTGCACACCAGGGCAGCCCACTCCGAATCGACGTACCGCAGAACGGCCTGACGCGCGACGACCGCCACGGTCGAGGTTGTTACGCCGGGGAAATACAGCTGTCGATCAGGCGATCTATCGTCGGTTCCAGGGAACGCCGACACACGGGAGGAGGGCCATCGTGCCGTACTGGTCCACGTCCGGGCTGAGTCCCCAGGAGCAGGTGAGCTACTGGGGTGACGTGGTGTGCGAGGCCTTCACTCCGTTGGCTCCCCATCGAGGCCGCTCGCAACGAGACCGCAGCTCCGTTCCCGACGGCGTCCCGGGTTGGGTCGACTCTCAGGAACTGGCGGTGGTCAACTGCGCCGAGATCTCCTCGGTCACCCAGGTCCTCAAACACGGTCGGCGCGAAGTCACGCGCGCGCCGCTCGACGCAGTGTTCGTCAATCTCCAGTTGGAAGGAACCTGCCTCGCGGAGCAGGACGAACGCCGCTCGCTGATCACGCCTGGTTCGATCACCGTGTTCGACACCACCCGCCCGTACCAGATGGAGTACCGCGAGACCGACAGCAGAGAGATGTGGAAAGTGCTCTCGTTCCGAATCCCGCGGGAGCTGTGGAATCCCGACGCGGTGACGGGCACCAGCATCGACACCACGACGGGTGCGGGTGCACTGGTGGGATCGATGATGTCGGTCCTGTGGAAGGAGAGCTCGACGCTCGACCCCGGCGCGCTCGCGACACTCGATCGATCGTTCGTCGACGTGCTGACCGCGGTGGCCGGATCGACGACGACCACCCGCGATTCGGAGACACGCGACAACGCCACCCGAATGATGCTGCGCCACTACATCCGCACCGCCCTACCGTCCGGCCGCGTCAGCGCCGACGCCGCAGCGCGCGAGGCGATGATCTCGACCCGCACGATGCATCGCCTACTGAACGCGGCCGGCACCACCTTCTCCGAATGCGTGCGCCACGAACGCATGAACGGCGCGATACGAGACATCCTCACTGCCGATCCCGCGGTCACTCTGGGCGAGATCGCTGCCCGGTGGGGCTTCTACGACAGCTCGCATCTGACGCGTACATTCCGCCGTCAATTCGATTGCACGCCCATGGAGTACCGGGCGCGTCACCGCGACGGCGGGCCTCGGACCCCTTCCTGACCACCGTCGGAGCATCCGTTTTGCCCGAATAGGAACAACGGACCCCTCCCCGACCGTTGAACAGATCATGACGACCTACAAAACTGTCAATCCTGCCGACGGCACAACTGTCAAGGAATTCGAGACTCTCGACGCGGCCGGCGTCGAGCGCGCACTGACCGACGCACACGCCGGTTTCCAGACGTGGCGCAAGACCTCACCGAAGCACCGTGCCGAAATCTTGCACAAGGTCGCCGACCTCTACACCGAGCGTTCCGACGAACTGGCCCGAACCATCTCGCTCGAAATGGGCAAGCCCCTCACCGAATCCCAAGGCGAGGTGGAGCTGTCGTCGAACATCTACCGCTACTACGCAGACAACGGACCGGCGCTGCTCGAGGACGAGACACTCGACGTCCCCGGCGCGGAAGACACTGTGCTGCAGCGCAAACCGGTGGGAGCCCTCGTCGGCGTCATGCCGTGGAACTTCCCGTACTACCAGGTTGCCCGGTTCGCCGGCCCGAACCTGATGGTGGGCAACACGATTCTGCTCAAGCACGCACCGAATTGCCCGCAGTCGGCTTTGCTGATGGAGGAGATCTTCCAGCAGGCCGGACTCCCGCAGGACGCGTACATCAACATCTTCGCGACCAACGATCAGATCGCCGACATGATCGCCGACCCACGCGTGCAGGGTGTCTCGCTCACCGGCAGTGAGCGGGCCGGCACCTCCGTCGCCGAAACCGCGGGACGCAACCTCAAGAAGGTCGTGCTCGAGCTCGGCGGCTCGGACGTGTTCATCATGCTCGACTCCGACGACATGGACGCCACGGTCGAATCCGCAACCCGGGCGCGGCTGTCCAACGCGGGCCAGGCCTGCAACGCCGCCAAGCGCATCCTCGTCGCCGAGGAGTTCTACGACGACTTCGTCACCAAGCTCACCGCATCGTTCGAGGCAGTGCAGACCGGTGATCCATTGGACGCGAACACCACCCTCGGCCCGCTGTCGTCGCAGACCGCCGCCGACACGTTGATCGAGCAGATCGACGACGCCGTCGCCAAGGGCGCAACACTGCTCACCGGTGGCAAGAAGATCGACGGGCCGGGTGCATTTGTGCAGCCGACGCTGCTCACCGACGTCACCCCGGACATGCGTGCGTACAGCGAAGAGCTGTTCGGACCGGCAGCGGTGATCTACAAGGTCGAAAGCCCGCAGCAGGCAATCGAACTGGCGAACTCCTCGGCATACGGACTGAGCGGCTCGGTGTGGAGCGCCGACCTGGACAAGGCGCGCGACGTGGCCGAGCAGCTCGAGGTCGGCATGGCCTTCGTCAACGAACACGGCACCACCCTGCCCGGCCTGCCGTTCGGCGGAGTCAAGCGCTCCGGCGTCGGCCGTGAGCTGGGACCGTGGGGCATGGACGAGTTCGTGAACAAGAAGCTGGTGCGCGTCTCCGCGAAGTAGACCGCCTCTTTCTACAGCTCCCCGGGCACGGTGCCCGGGGAGCTGTTGTCGATCATGGGCATACTGTCCCGATGATCGTCGAACATGCCCTGCTGCACGTCATCCCCCATCGAACCGACGAGTTCGAAACCGCCTTCGCCGACGCGACATCGATCATCTCCTCGATGCCGGGGTTCGTGAATCTGACCCTGTCGCGGGGCATCGAGCAGCCGAACACGTACCTGCTGCTGGTGGAGTGGGAACGACTCGAAGACCACACCGAGGGCTTCAGGACATCCGACGAGTACCAGGAGTGGAAGACGCTGCTGCATCACTTCTACGAGCCGTTCCCCGTCGTCTCGCATTTCGACCCGATGGAGAACGCCTAGGAGATAAGTTCGAGTCTCGTTCCCGTCGCCGTTTCGAGGAGATTTTCGTGGCCAACGCTTCGTCGTTCGTATCCAAGCAGGACGACATCGAGATCAGCACCTACACCTGGACCACCTCGGCCGATCCGGCTCGCGGCGTCGTGCAGATCGCACACGGTCTCGCCGAGCACGGCAGCCGCTACGCCCGGTTCGCCTCCGCCTTGAACGACGCCGGATTTCATGTCGTCGCATCCGATCATCGCGGCCACGGAGAGTCGATCGTCGACACCCCTGGCGATTTCGGTGCCGCCGCGTTCGCGGGTTTGTGGGCCGACATCGAGCAACTCGGCGAGACGCTGCTGAACGAGTACCAGGACCTGCCACTGTTCCTGTTCGCCCATTCGATGGGATCGTTTGCCGCGCAGCATGTTCTGATCGAACGATCGGACCTGTACGAGGGTGTGGTGTTGTCGGGATCGACCACGCTGGACATCCTCGCGGCCGGCATGGCCGACGCCCCCGCCGGTGACCTGAGTGTGTTCAACGCCGCCTTCGAGCACCGCACCGGATACGAATGGCTCACCCGCGACGAGGCCGAAGTGGACGCCTACGTCGCCGATCCTCTGTGCGGCTTCGACCTCCCTGAGTCGACGGTCCCCGCGTTGTTCGGTGAGGCCGACAAGCTGGCCGACCCGCACAACCTCCAGCAGATCCGCTCAGATCTACCGCTGCTGATCACCTCGGGAACCGACGACCCTCTGGCCGGCGGCGGACAGCTGATCGAGACCCTCGCTGCCCGGTACCGCGAGGCCGGGATGAGCGACGTCACCGTGACCCTCTACCCCGGCGCTCGCCACGAGATTCTCAACGAGACCAACCGGGACGAGGTCACCGCGAACATCATCGGCTGGCTCACCGACCGCGCCGGATAGACCTACCGCTTCCGTAGCTGCACGGGCTGCCCGTCCTCCGGGAAGGGCAGCGACGTGAAGTTCAGCGGCGCAACGTAATCGGGGTCGACCGACCAGTCGAACCGCAGCAGCAGATGATGCATGATGGTCTTGATCTCCGCGCCTGCGAAGAACATGCCGATGCACTTGTGCACGCCTCCGCCGAACGGCTCCCACGCGTAGCGGTGCACTTTGTCCTCGCGACGGTCGTCGGCGAAGCGGCCGGGGTCGAACTTCTCGGGGTCGGGCCAGTACTGCTCCATATGGTGCGTGAAGTGCGGAGCGACCGACGCATACGTCCCCGCGGGGACAAACTTTCCCTGCACTTCGGTGTCCTTGACGGCTCGGCGCGCGACCACAGGAGTGGGCGAGACCAGCCGCAGGCATTCCTTCATCACCAGGTCGACGCTGTGCAGTTCGTCGAGTTGCGCGAGTGTCGGCGCAGCAGTGCCCAGCGCCTCGGATTCCGCGCGGCACCTGTCCTGCCACTGCGGATGTTGCCCGAGATACTGCATCATCGTCGACAGCGTGATCGTCGACGTGTCGTGAGCGGCCATCAGCAGGAAGATCATGTGGTCGATCACTTCGTCGTCAGAGAAACGCTCGCCGTCGTTCCCCTCGATGTGGCAGAGAACCGAGAACAGGTCGTCGGTCTCGGTGGCGCGCCGTGCCGGTAGATAGCGCCGGAAGAACTGCTCGAGCATGGCGCGCCCGTCGAGGCCGCGCTTCCACCGCGTTCCCGGAACTCGATACCGCACGATCGAGGTCGCGGCCTGGACGCACGCAACGAAACTCGAATTGAGCTCGGCAATCTCGGCTTGGGTGCTGCCCTCGGTGCCGCCCATGAAGATGCTCGTCGCCACCTCGAGCGTCAACGCCTTGAGCGCCGGGTAGACCTGGACGTCGCGCCCGCCCTGCCACGCATCCAAACCGGTTGCGGTGACAGGATTCAACGCCTCGACGGACTTGGTGAGTCGGTCCCTCGTGAAGGCCTGCTGCATGATTCGTCGGTGCTTCAGATGCTCGTCGGAGTCGAGCAGCATCAACCCGCCGTGAAAGAACGGGCCGATGAGCAGCGACCAGCCGTCACCGTTCGCGAACGCCTTGTCGGCGTTCTGCAACACCTCTTGGCATGCGTCCGGACCGAGAACGGTGATCCACTTCTGGCCGGCCATCGTCAGCCACGACACCTCGCCGTATTTCTCCCACCGACTCCCGAGCAGTTTCAGGGGGTCTCGGATGTACTCCAGGGTGTGGCCCACGACGGGCATACCGCCGTCGCCGAACACCGGTTGAAGTGCCGAACCTGCAGGTGGAGCAGCCAGAGCGCGTGCCATTGTCGACCTCCATCAATCTGACAGAGCGTCCTGTCAGATGGGATGTAGTCTGCGTCACACTTCCTCCCTCTGTCAAGATCTACCCATGGCTTCCACGACGCGCCGCTACAACGGCATGAGCGCCGACGATCGCACCGCCGACCGTCGCGCACGGTTGCTCGAAGCCGGACTCGAAGTGTTCTCGACGGCCGGTGCCTTGAACACGACCATGACCGCGATCTGCGCCGAGGCGAAGCTGACCGAGCGCTACTTCTACCAGAACTTCACCAGCAAAGAGGACTTGCTCGAGAAGGTGGTGGAGTCGGTATCCGACGAGATTCGGGCCGCTGCTCTGGACGCGCTGCACTCCCCCGCCCCGACCGTCGAGGAACAGGTGCGCAACGCCATCGCCGCGTTCGTCGGCGTGCTCACCGACGACCGACGCAAGGGCCGCGTCGCGATGATCGAGTCGCTCGCCGTCGACTCACTGCGAGACTACCGACGAAAGTCCATGCGCGCGTTCGCCCATCTGGTCGCCGAGCAATCGCGCGAGCTGTTCGGCGAACAAGCTTGGCCGCAACCACAATCCGAAATCAACGGACTGCTGTTCATCGGCGGACTCGCCGAACTGGTCATCGCATGGTTGAACGGCGAGATCGACATCTCCCCCACGGAAATAGTCGACGCCGCCACCCGCCACTTCGTCGCGACCGCACACCGCTGAAGTGCGCCGAAGGCGCACTCTTACCGGTCGAAGTGCGCTTTGGAGATCTGACCGTGCACGCCGACCGTCTTGTCGACCACCTGCGACACGGTGAAGTTCGCGGCCGCCGAGAGGTACGCATAGGCCGTCGCCCGGTCCATGCCGAGGTCCGTCTCGAGGAAGTCGAGCGCGTTGACCACGGCGCGACGCATGGCAGCGTTCAGGTCCGAGCTCTGGCCGCCGACGGCACCGTCCGGATCGGACAGGCCGATCGGAATCCACGAGTCCTCGTTCTCGGCAAAGGGATACGAGTACGCGACGGAGGGGGCATCACCGCTGCCCGCCTTGCAGACGGTGAGGCGGAAGGTGCCACGCAGAGAACCTTCCATCGCGGTGAGCGCCACCTCCCCGTCGCCCATCGCCATGTGCGGATCGCCGACGTAGAACAACGCACCCTCCGCGAACACCGGGAGGTAGAACGTCGATCCGACACCGAGCAGACCGACATCGATGTTGCCGCCGCCGAGCGTCGGCGGAATCGAATTCGCGTTGGGCGAGGTCAGACCCGGGTCGCGGGCGAACGCCACGCCCATCATGCCCATGAACGGACGCAGCGGAAAGCGCACGGCCGCATCGCCGTAACGCATCACTCCCTGCCCGTCCTCGACGGCAGTGAAGGTGGAGACGTTGCCGTACTGCGTCGGGTCACCCGACGGCCTGCCGTCGCTGCCGATCGGCGGCATCACCTCGTCCAGGCTGATACCTGCAGGTGCCTCACCGGACGCGGTGACCGCCAGGGAACCCTTGCCGTGCCGACTCGACACCACGCCGTACGGAACGCGGGGAATCGCCTCGAGCGTTTCGATCTTGAGCACGTCGCCGCGCTGCGCCCCTTCGACGAACACCGGGCCCGTCACCACATGAGGGCCGTCGACGTCGAAGTTGCGGACCGTCCGGTCGTACCCGCCGGCGATGTCGATGGCGTCCTGCAGCACATCGGACTCCGATACACCTTTGCCGCCGAAGAACTCGACGGGATCGCGGCCCTGATCCTCGAGAATGCCCTCGTGGCTGAGCGCATCGATGGTCACCGTCTCACCGGACTTCATCTGCAGCACCGACTCGGACTCGACCGTCGGGACGTACCCCCACAGAACCTTGTCGACTTCGGAACTCAGGTAGTGATCACCGGAGATATCGCCTGCGCCGGGCTGAAGAATGCCGACCGGTGCCGGGGCCGACGAACTCGCGGCGGCGGTGCTCGTCGAGGACGTCGAACAGGCTGCCGTTCCGGCGATCCCGACACCTGCGCCCAGCGCGGCGACCGCCTGGATGAATCCGCGACGTCCGATCCCCTTGGTGATCGTCTCCGCTGCCTGCTCCGCCATCGACCGCGCCATGATGCCTCCTGAATTGTCCGAATCTCGAACGTAGACCGGAGGTGTTTCTCGGCAGTTACGAACACGCGTCGCCCCAATTGCTCAGCTGGGGTCGCTGCCGCCGATCGCCGACCACCAGAGGGCGGTGACCGCAGCAAGGAGTGTGACGGCGACGAACTCGGCGAATCCGCCTCCGTCGACGACCAGCCACAGCAGACCGATGAACGGGCCTGCCACTGCGGAGGGGGGAGCACCCTGAGAAAGAGTCGACCGCGATATACATTGCTCAACGGCGCAAGCGAGAATAGGTGCTTCCCACTGACGTCGGTAGATTCACAACCATGCCGACAGCTTCCACACCCGACGGATTCGCCTTCGAACGATTCGACGTCACCGACGCCGGATCCATCGCCACGGTCTTTGCGGCCAAGGAACACCGAGCCGGGCTCTACGTTCTGCACTTCACCGACGGCTCGGCCTACGTGGGCTACGCAGAGTCGGTCGCCGCGCGTTTCACGGCGGACGTCGACGCGTGGACCGACATCGAGGCACTCGACTTCGCGGCCGGAACCGCAGACCAGCTCGAGCAGTTGCAGGAACTCGTGTCGCGCCTGACCCACCTCCGCGAGCGCCCCTCGGTGCCCGGTGCGATCGGCGAGGCCCCGAGCGCGAAATCCGCACTGCCGAAGGAAAGAGCCAAGCGGGCGACACTGCTCGACACGGCAGTCGGCAAGGCGCGCAAGCAGTTCTGGGAACTCTCCGACCACATCGCCTACCCGGCCATCCGCAGCATCGTGGCCGACTACATCAACTCCTCGATACCCGACCCGGCGAACACCGCGAAGTACCTGTGGCAGATCGCTGCCCTCTCCGACAATCCCGCCGACACCGGGCCTCGACGCTTGGTGACGCTGACGTGCGGCGGCTTCGAGACGCTCCGCGTCGACGAGATCGTGCACGACGACGACACGATAGAACTCGACCTCCGGATCAACACCAACGTTCCGCGCGACCGCACCGACGAGCAACTCGAGGTCTCCAACGAGACGGTCAGCGCCGGGCGCGGACCCTACCGGGACGAACGTGTGTGGTCGTGGTCGATCGACCTCGGCGCGCTGCTGGAAGAGGACGTGGACGTCGACCTCGGCATCGACGACGACACGTTCGACGACCTCGCCTACGGCCTCAACGCCAGATTGATGCGATCCGGAAACTCAACGGGCGCAGCGTCACACAACCACGACCTCGCGGCCGACCTGCTCGCCGAGGCATACCGGCAGCTCTTCGAGACCGAGTGACCGATCGGCTGTGGTACGTCTCGTACGGGTCCAACCTGTTGCGCGAGAGGTTCCATACCTACCTGACCGGGTCGGACGAGCGCTCCGAATTCGGTGCGCACCCGCCGGCACCCACCGCGTCGCCACCCGTCGAACAACGATGGCTGCGGATCGATCATGCGCTGTATTTCGCGGGAGTCTCCCGGCGCTGGACCGGAGCATCCGCATTCGTCTCGACGACGGTCGATCCTGCGAATCATTCTGTAGGGCGCGGATATTTGATCGAGCGAGCTCAGTTCGCTCATCTGGCCGCGGTCGAGAACGTCGTCGCAGCCGTCGATATCGGGGCGACAGAGACACTCGCCATCGGACAGTGGTCGCAGCTGGCAGTGGATCGCGAGGGCGAGAGCTTCCGCGGGAAATACGATGCACTGCTACGGCTTCCGGATATCGACGGAAGACCCGCCTTCACACTGACCAGTTCGACCGTGCGCGAGCCCGGCGAACCGTCGAGTAGGTATCTTTCGACCATTCGCCGCGGACTGCTCGGCGCAGACCTCGATCTGGACGTCGACGCCTACCTCGACGCGGCCATCGAACGATCGGTGCAGATCACTTCAGCGCATCGAGGTTCGTCTTCAACAGCAGTACGTTGTAGTCCGACCACCGAGAAGCAGTGAAGTACAAATCTTTTCCGCTCGACATCGGGTGAATGAACGGTGCGTAGATGCCGCCGGCCGTCTGATTGGCGTCGAGGATGGTCCTCGGAGCACTCCACGGACCCTCGGGATTGTCCGCAGTACGAGCGACCAGAGTGCGAGAGTTCTCGTCCCCGTACATCATCACGTAGCGGCCGAGGTAGTCGTTCCACGCAACCGACATCTCACTGACCGGGCCCTTGACGATGGCAACTGTGTCGCCGATGTTCTTCGACCACTGCTTCGTCGGATCCGGATCCTGCGTCGAGTACTCGTACGCGTCGAGATTCTCGATGTCGTTCGGTGCCACTCGCGAGACGAAGGCGTCGCCGAATCGTCCGTTGGGAGTACCGAACTGGTACAGGTACTCGCCATCGCGACCCAGCACATAGGCACTCTGCTGGAACTTGCCCTGGCTCTCGTGGACGTTGGTGAAGCCAGGGATGGTGACACCCTTGTTGACGCGGATCGTCTTGGGATCCGTCGACCAATTCTGGCCGTTGTCAGTCGATTTGGCCGTCGCAGAATAGTTGGTGACCCAGCGCCCGGGTGTTCCCCAGCTCTGCACCGACATGTAGTTGATGTACTGGGTGTTGCCGATCGCGATGGCCGCCGTCGGGATCGTCGTGTCCTCGACGCTCGGTAGCTTTGCGCTCGAGATGATCTCGGCTGCATAGTTCGGACTGCCGGCGCGCACGACGGCACCGGAGGTGTTGTCCGCAGGATCGGCCGGCCCGATCTTGATGCCCTGCGCCAAGTTCGTCGACGCCTTGTCCGACCGGAAGAGCGCGTTGCTGCGCCACTGCGCATTGCCGGAGGAGCAGTCGCCGAACGTGTCACCGAACGCCATCAGGATCTGGCCGGCACCGTTGTCCCAACTGATCCCGAGGTCGGTGCCGGACATCGCGAGGTCGTTGTAGGTGTTGTTCACGCTCTGCGGACCGGTGACCCAGGCGATGCTCTGGGTATTGCCGGTGATCCGAGGAAGCGGCCCCTGAGGGCCCTGCGGGTTCTTGCCCGACATGCCCGCGCTGCCCGACGACCCGAACAGCGGAGACGAGCCCGGCCCGCCGAGCCCACCGCACGGCTCGGCCGACACGGTGGGCGCGGTCAGAGCGCTGAGTCCGCTCACTGCCAGTGCCAGGACAGCCCCGACAGCGATCTGCCGACTACGTAGACGCATGGACGAACCCACCGTTTCCCGTGTGACCCACGATACTGATGTGACTGATGGGACGAGTGTTACGCAAATCTACTGATCACGCAACAAATCGGACGTGTCGGTACTTGACAAAACGCCTGCGGCGAGAATGACACTCGTGTGATTAGTCGGCGATCATGCGCGCGTGAGTCGTATCCAGCGCGAGCAGCGCAGCGCCCTGCACAACGACGGCAGTGCCGTGGCCCAGCGCCTGGTCAGCAGTGATCCGGCCGCCGAACCGAGGCTTCCTCACCGCGATGTGCGCACCGGTCGCGATGTAGAGGACGTCGAGACCGGCATTGATCCACAGCAGCCGGCTCAGACTCGCAGCCGTCGGAGGCTTCGAGCTCAGCGCGCCCGCACCCGCGATCGCCAGATCGATCGCACCCCACCCTGCCGTCTGCAACCCGAACGCCCGCCGGGCAGGCGACGATCCCCGCAACGCCAACATCGTTCCGGCGAGCACACTTCCACCGCCCCACACCGCGAGGAGACGGCCGAGCCGCTGGGCAACGATGGGCGCTTCGAGTGCTGTCATGGACTCCAGTGTGCCGCGTTCGCGAGAGGAGCCGGTTCGTAACGCGCGGTCGGTTGCAGCCGATTTCATGAGCACCGAGCATTCGCGCTCGAAACGAACGGAGCCACCATGCTGAAGAAGGTCCTCGCCGGAGTCGCGCTGGCGATCGGCGGCGCAGTGCTCGTCGCGCCGACAGCGTCCGCAGCACCCGACGACAACCCGTTCGGCCCCAAGGACTCGACCGCGAACTTCGTGAGCGCCTTCGACCCTGCGGCATACGGCGCAGCGGGCACGAAGTCGTTGATCGTCAGCCCGTTCGGCACGAGCCGACAGATCGACTGCTCGTCGTTTCACGGCCTGAGCTGGTGCACCCAGAACGGGCAAGCCCTGACTCAGATCCGAATCCCGGCCGGATCGTCTGAATGGGACTACCGGACGCTCTACGTCTACAACCCGTTCTGATGATCGCCGGCCGCGTCCTGTGCGGACTGGCTCTCATCGCTCTTACCGGCTGCGCCGCAACGGGACCCGAGCCGACCATCGAGGCGGCGGTGAACGTTGCGCCGTCGTCGTTCCCACCCCCGCCTCCCTCCGTCGCGCCCACCGACATCCCGACCCCGGACGAAGCGACCGCGATCTTCCGTACCGTTTTCGACTGGACCGCCGAACGGGGCGACCGTGCCGATGCGCTCGAGGGATCAGCGGAGGCAAACGCCGCGGTCTTCGACAGCGGTGGGATCGTGTCGGAGGTTGGTTTCGACCGCGTTTCTACCGTTGCGCCCGACAGAGTCGAGGCGACAGGAACATCACTGGGGCAACCGACGACGATCGACTTCGTTGTGTCGGATGGCCGCTGGAAGCTCGAACGATCGACGGCATGCGCTGTCACCGGGGCCTGCTGATCACCAACCGAACGGGTCGGAGTCAGATCCGGGCAGCCAGCTGCTGCCGGGCCCGGTCCATCCTCGGGCCTTGATCATCTTCTTCGCGGCGCGCTGATTGCGGCCGATCAGGCGATCGAGGTACAGGTGACCGGCCAGATGGTCGGATTCATGCTGCAGACACCGAGCCAGGTAACCGTGGCCCTCGACCGACACAGGAGTGTTCTCCACATCGACACCGGTCACGCGGGCCCACTCCGCGCGGCCGGTCGGGTACCGCTCCCCAGGAACCGACAGACACCCCTCACCGTCGTCGGGGTCAGGCATCGTCTCCGGGATCGCCGACGTCTCGAGCACTGGATTGACCACGTGCCCGCGGTGACGCACTCCGCCGTCCTTCAGGTCGTAGACGAACACCGCACGCGGGTCGCCGACCTGATTGGCGGCGAGACCGGCACCATGCGCCGCAGTGTTGGTCTCGAACAGGTCCTCCACGAACGCGGCCAACTCCGCGTCGAACACGGTGACGGGTTCGGCGACCGTCGTCAGCCTCGGGTCACCGGCAATGAGAATGGGTCGAATCGCCATGCGACGAGGTTACTGTCGAAGCATGGCTCACTCCCGTCGCTCCCCCACGGCTCACCCCGCGGACAAGGTCTGCGCATCGTGCGGGCGGCGAATCGAATGGCGCAAGAAGTGGGAGAAGAACTGGGATGACATCAAGTACTGCAGCGACGCATGCCGGCGGCACAAGGTGAGCACCACCGACAAGGAACTCGAAGACAAGATCCGTTCTCTGCTCGACGCCCGATCCCGCGACTCCACGATCTGCCCTTCCGACGTCGCACGCGCCCTGTCCGACGACGGTTGGCGGGAGTTGATGGAACCGGTTCGCCGCGCGGCTCGACGCATGGTCGACGCGGGAGAAGTCGAGATCACCCAGAAGGGATCCGTCGTCGATCCGTCGACCGCGAAGGGCCCGATCCGCATTCGTTGGAAGCGTTGACCGGCATCGCGGAAACGTGTCGGTGGGTGGGTATAGCTTTCGTGGGGTGAAGACATGGGGGGATGTGTTCGGGCTCGGGGACCAGGAATTGGTCTCCGAGCTGGCCGACGTTGCCTCCCTCGAAAACGCGCTCGCTGCAACGAGATTGACACTGCTGGCCGAGATGGACCGACGCGGTTTGGCGATGAAGCTCGGTCACTCGTCGGTGACCCGCTGGTACGCACGATCGGTGCGGATCACCGACGGGTCCGCTGCCCGTCAGATGGAGCTGGGGCAATGGCTCACCGAGTGGCCGAGCGTGTCGAACGCCCTCGCAGGTGGTGACATCCACGCCGCGCATACCTCGGCGATCGCCGACGGCTACGCCACCGTGGTGGTCGCCGACCCCACCCTCGACGAGCAGCGCCGTGACGCTGTCGTCGCGGAACTGCTCGAGACCGCGATGCGCAGCACCGCCGGGCAGGTCACCTCCCGCGCGCAAGCACTCGCGCACTCAGCGGCCGACGACGCCCGAGCCCGACACAAGCAGGCCGAGAAGCAACGACAAGAACAGGAACAAGAACGGGAACAGGCGAGCCGAGCCGATACCGGGTCCAGCGACACCGACGACCCAGGAAACTCCGGTGATGCAGGAACCTCGAGCGATACAGGTCGGTCAGGCGAGCCCGAACCTGCTGGGCCCGAACCTGCTGGGCCCGAACCTGTTCCGCCGGGGCCGCCGCCGGTACCGGTGTCGGAGAATCCGGACCTGAACCGTTTCGACGTTCATCCGCTTGCCGGTGGCCGCTTCCAGATCGGCGGCAACGTCGACCGGTTGCTGGCAGAGAAGCTGCTCACGGTGTTGTCGCCGTTGACTGCCCCGCGCCCGGGTCCCGGTGGGGAGCGCGACCCGCGTGGTCCGTCGAAGCGGCGGGCCGACGCGCTCGATCAGATCCTCGACCGGCACCTACACGGCAGCAGCCGCGGATCGGCGGGCGGGTCGCGGGCGTCGGTGCACCTGATCGTCCCGCTGCGGGAGTTGCTCACCGATAGTGGTAGAGGCCGATCCGCATGCGCACCAACGGGTTCGACGCCACCCGCGGCCGATGCCATCGCGCGAACCGGTGATACCTGCACAAGTCCCAGTGGTGTTGGCGGCGGTCACGGCGTCCCTGAGAGCAGTGTTAGTGCTGGCGGCGGTCACCGTGTCAGCGAGGGGGCTGGTGCTGGTGCCGGCGACAATTCACGAACCGACAATTCACGAACCCACGATTCCAGCAGCGATTCCGGGCAGAGGTCTGCGCCCGAGCCGGGCGATGCCGAGTGGCCGTTCCACTTCGACTGGACCGGGCCGATCAGTCGCTCCCTCGCCGAACTTCTCACCTGCGACGCCGACCTGACCCCCGTCATCGTCGACCACCACGGCGTCCCGCTCGCCCTCGGCCGCACCACCCGCCTCGCCAGCGACGACCAACGGATCGCTCTGACCATCCGCGACACCTGCTGCGTGATGTGCGGCCGCCCCGCACAGTGGTGCCAAGCCCACCACGTGACATTCTGGGAACACGGCGGCCCCACCGACCTGAACAACCTCGCTCTGGTCTGCGGAGAATGCCACCGCCTCGTCCACCACGGCGACTGGCAACTGTTCATGGGCGACGACGGACACCCCTACGCCATCCCACCCGAATCCATCGACCCCTCGAGACGGCCCATCCCCAGCTATCACCGACGAAAACGTCGCGCAGCCTGACAACAGGTCAGCTGCGTAGCTCACGCTTGAGCAATTTTCCGCTCTGATTGCGCGGCAATTCGTCGACGAAGGTGACGGTCTTGGGCACCTTGAACGGCGCTATCCGACCCTTCACATGGTCGATCAGCACCTGCGACGACAACTCGCTGCCGTCCTTGAGCACGACAACGGCCGTCACCGCCTCGATCCACCTGTCGTCGGGCGTCCCGATCACCGCGACTTCGGCGACCGCCGGATGGGTATAGATCGCATCCTCCACCTCGCGTGACGCGACGAGAATGCCGCCGGTGTTGATGACGTCCTTGATCCGGTCGACCACGGTGATGAAACCCTCGGCGTCGCGTGTCACCAAGTCGCCGGAATGAAACCACCCATCCGAGAACGCATCTGCCGTCGCCTCCGGTTTGTCCCAGTAGCCGTCGCACAGTTGAGGAGAACGGTAGAGAATCTCCCCGGGCTCGCCGTCCGGCACATCGTTGCCGTCGGCATCGACGACGCGGGTCTCGACGAAGAACACCGCACGTCCGCACGACGCCGGCCGCGCCTCGTGCTCCTCGGGCTGCAATACCGTTGCCAGCGGACCGATCTCGGACTGCCCGAAGCAGTTGTAGAACTCGATGTCCGGGTACCGCTCACGTAGCCGAGTGAGCACGGTGACGGGCATGATCGACGAACCGTATTGCGCCTTCTTCAGCGACGAGAGGTCGCGCGTCGCCAGGTCGGGGTGATTGGCGAGCGGAACCCACACCGTCGGTGCCAGGAACAGAGACTTGATCTTCTCCTCTTCGATGCGGCGCAGGATCTCCGGGACGTCGGGCCTGCGCATCAAGCGGACCGTGGCACCCACCGACAGATACGGCAGCATGAACACGTGCATCCCCGCCGAGTGGTACATCGGCATCACGAGCAGCGGATCGTCGTCCTGGGTGAACCCGAGCGCGATGACACACGAGACGTACTCCGCGACGAGTGCGCCGTGAGACATCATCGCGCCCTTGGGTTTCGACGTCGTTCCCGAGGTGTAGAGCAACTGAGCGAGGTCGGTCGAATCGGCGGCGGGTTCGAGTTCGGAGCCGTCGCCGTCCGTGCCCAGTACATCGGGAAGTGAGATCACGTGCTCGATCGTCAGGTCTCCACGAACGGAGTCGAGGGTGGCCGTCAACGCCGGGTCCACGAGAACCACACGGGAGCCCGACTGGTCGAGCAAGTACCGCAATTCGTCGCCCACCAGCGCGTAGTTGATCGGAACGTGCACCAATCCGGCTCGCGCACAAGCGAGGAACGCGACGACGTACGCGTCCGAGTTGACGCCGTACGCCGCCACACGGTCACCCTTGTTCAATCCCAACGCGATCAGTCGTCGGGCGGCGCGGGTGACCGCGGTATCGAGTTCTCCGTAGGTGTGACTGCGTCCCTCGAAGGTCACGGCGAGACGGTCAGGAAATTTCGCGGCCGACCGTCGCAGGACGCCGTCGACGGTGTTCACTCGTGTTCCGCTGCTCATCACCCGACTTTATAGGACGTCCAAGCATCTCGTCCCGTGTTTGGCTGCCCTTACGGTTCGCGCAGCGTCAGCGGGGCATGCGGCGAGGTATGAAGACGAAACAAGCACTCGACAGCCTCGAATCGGCGTCCTTTCTCGACGGTGCCGGCAACGCGATCAACAGTGTCCTGAAACCCGCACTGGACGACACCGCCGTCGGTGGCGCACTGAGGGGACGGTGGATCGGTCACCCCATCCACCCGGCTCTCGTCAACGTCACCATCGGCAGCTGGACGAGCGCAGTCGCCCTCGACCTGATGAATCACCAATCGAGGGCGAGCAAGCTGGTCATCTCCCTCGGGCTGGTGTCCGCGCCGGCAGCTATCGCCACCGGCTGGGCGGACTGGTCGACGATGAACACCCGCCAACGACGCGTCGGGATGATCCACGCGGCCTCCAACGCGACCGGCGTCGTCCTCTTCCTCGGCTCGTACATACGTCGCCGGAACCAGACCGACGGCATCGCCAAGGCGCTGGCTGCGGCCGGTCTGGCGACAGCCAGCGTCGGCGGCCTCATCGGAGGCCACCTCGCCTACAGCTCGACCGAGCAGGAACCGGCTCCAGCAGGCAAGCACAGCATTCGCCGGTAGTTCAGCAGTTGCTGGGCTCACCGATCTTCACCGCGGACAGCAGAGCATCCCCCTCACCGATCAGCGTCCCTGCGGGCGGATCCTGCGCCACGACAATCCAGTTCGAGTCGTTGACCTGCATGCGACCTTCGCCGGAGGCATCGGCGCTGCGGGAGTAGAAGATCCCCGCTGCCTGGATCGCATTCTGCGCGGACTGCAAATTCATGCATACGACCGGAGGCATGGCAACGAGGACCGGCGCGGCCGGCTCCGATGCGGACGGCTCGGGCGCAGTGGTGTCCGGAAGGACGATCCTGTCGACCGACGTCGGCGCGATAGCCGCTGGGGTTGCCGTTGCCTCGACGGTCACCGTCCGGACTTCGGTGCGCACTTCGGGCTCGGTGGAGTCCTGCGATCCGCAGCCCGCGAGGACGATCGCCGGGAGGGCGAGCACGATGGCCGATCGCACGCGGAAACGACTACTACTGGTCATGAATACCTTTCGACACGACCGATGGCCTGATGCAACCGGCGCCCATGTGAGATCGCCAGACCGGTAAGTCTGTTACTGCGGACGCACGAACGGCATTTCCGTACGGCGTACGGTAGACTGCGTCGGCCCCGGGCGAACCAGCGTCGGGGGCGGCGAAAGGCGACCTCAGCGCACATGACCCAGGCCCAGCCGACCACCCCATCCCAGCCATCCAGCACCGAACTGTCCACGATCATGGTTCGCGGAGCACGCGAGAACAATCTTCGCGACGTGAACCTCGACCTGCCCAAGCGCTCGCTCGTCGTGTTCGCGGGCGTGTCCGGGTCGGGTAAATCATCACTCGTGTTCGACACCATCGCTGCCGAAGCTCAACGGCAGATCAACTCCACGTTCACCGCGTTCGCGCAGACCTTCCTTCCGTCCTACGGCCGTCCCGACGCGGATCTGATCGCCAACCTGTCGGCCGTCGTGATCGTCGACCAGAAGCGTCTGTTCGGTGGCCCGCGGTCGACGGTCGGCACCATCACCGACATCGGTGACTGGCTGCGCATGCTGTGGTCCCGCGGCGTCACCCCGACGATCGGGTTCGCGAACGCGTTCTCGTTCAACGACCCGGCCGGCATGTGCCTCGAGTGCGAGGGGCTCGGTGAGGCGAAGGTCGTCGACCTCGGCGAACTCGTGGACGAGTCGAAGTCCCTGCGCGAGGGGCCGTTCCGGCATCCGGACTTCGAGGTCGGCAAATGGCCGTATCGGGTGTTCGCCGACTCGGGCCTGTTCGATCTCGACGTCCCGATCGAGCAGTACTCCGCCCGCGAGCGCCACATCTTCTTCGACGCCAAGCCCGGCGAGGTCGAAGTGCTGAACCCCGACGCCGTCATGAAGAGCTACGAGGGGATCGTGTCCCGGTTCCGGCGCAGCTACCTGGCGAAGGACGCCGATGCCCTCAAGGGCAAGGCCAAGCTCGCGTTCGAGCGCATCGTCACGCGCGGCGTCTGCGAGTCCTGCGGCGGCTCCCGCTACAACGAGGCCATCCGCGGCGCAACCCTCGAGGGACTGTCTCTGCCCGACGCGTTCGCGATGCAGGTGTCCGAACTCGCCGACCGCATCGACGGGTGGCAGATCAACGGACTGGGCACCGTCACCGCCGAAATCGTCACGCAGCTACGAAGGCTCGTCGATCTCGGTCTGGGCTACCTCAGCCTGGACCGGGCGACGTCGTCGCTGTCGGGCGGTGAATCCCAGCGCATCAAGATGGTCCGCCACCTCGGAGCCACTCTCAACGACATGCTCTACGTCTTCGACGAACCGACCACAGGCCTCCACCCCCGCGACGTTCACCGCCTCGACGACATGTTGCTCGCGCTGCGCGACAAGGGCAACACCGTCCTCGTCGTCGAGCACGACCCCGAGGTGATGGCCATCGCCGACCGCGTCGTCGAGATCGGCCCCGGCGCGGGAAAGGCAGGCGGCACAGTCGTGTTCGAGGGCACTTACGACGAACTCCGCCGCGCCGACACCAGGACAGGTGCCGCGCTGCGCCGCGAGGGCGTCGAATTACGCACTCCCCGTGCGCCTTCGGGCTGGCTGAGCATCACCGGTGCGAGCACGCACAACCTGCGCGACGTCAGCGTCGACGTGCCGCTCGGAGTTCTGACCGCCGTCACCGGCGTCGCGGGTTCCGGCAAATCGAGCCTCATCCACGGCCACCTCCGTGAGGCCGCGCCGGACGCCGTCATCATCGACCAGGCACCCATCCGCGGATCGCGCCGCTCCTCCCCCGCGACCTACACCGGTCTGCTGGACCCGATCCGCGCGTACTTCGCCAAGAAGACCGGCCAGCCGCCGTCGCTGTTCTCGCCCAACTCCGACGGCGCGTGCCCCGACTGCCAGGGCAGTGGCGTCATCTTCACCGACCTCGGGTTCACCGACCCGGTGACGAGCACCTGCGAGACGTGCCAGGGCAGGAGATTCCGTTCGGGCGCGATCCGGCATACCGTCGACGGCATCAGCATCGCCGACATCTTCGAGATGTCCGTCGAGGACGCTCAGGACTTCTTCGAGGTCAAGAAGATCCGTGACATCCTCAGCCGGTGCCGGGACGTCGGGCTCGGCTACCTCTCGCTGGGCCAGAACCTGTCCTCGCTCTCCGGCGGCGAGCGGCAACGGCTCAAGCTCGCTACCGAACTGGTCGGGTCGTCGCCGATGCTGGTCCTCGACGAGCCGACGACCGGTCTGCACCCGTCGGACGTGTCGAACCTGATCGCGTTGTTGTCCGGGATGGTCGACGAGGGCAGGTCGGTGATCGTCATCGAACACAACCTCGACGTCATCGCCGCCGCCGATTGGGTCATCGACCTCGGCCCCGACGGCGGGCACAACGGCGGTCTGATCACCTTCACCGGAACCGTCGACGAGTTGGTGGTCTCGGACACCCACACCGGCACGTACCTGGCACGGAGCCTGGGGCGCTGACCGCGACCCGATAGTGTTGGCGCTCCAGAGACATCGGAAACCCAGGAGTGGCAGTGCAGCGTCGATCGGCACGAATGATCTCAGCCGGGTTCGCGGTCGTCGCGCTGGTCGCGACCGGCTGCGGCAGCACGACCACGGACTCCCCGCCGGCCGCCACCTCGGCCATGGCGTCGAGCGGGGAGTTCCCGAGGACGATCGCGTCGGGCTCGGACGGCGGGACCGTCACCATCGACGCGATGCCTCGTTCGATCGTCTCGCTCAGCCCGACGGCGACGGAGACCCTGTATGCCGTCGGGGCGGGTGAGCAGGTGGCGGCCGTCGACGATCAGTCGGACTATCCCGCCGACGCTCCGAAGACCGGGCTGTCGGCGTTCACGCCGAGCCTCGAGGCGATCGTCGCGTACGACCCCGATCTGGTGATCACCTCCACCGACCTCGGCCTCGTGACGTCCACTCTGGCCGAGGCGGGTATTCCGACGTTGCTGGTCCCGGCCGCGACGAGCCTCGACGACGCGTACTCCCAGATCGAACGCGTTGCGGATGCGACCGGGCACGACGCCGACGGCGACGCCGTGGTCGCGCAGATGCGGTCCAGGATCGACGCCGCGGTGGCGAGCGTTCCGGATCGTGATGAACCGCTGACGTACTTCCACGAACTCGACGACACGTTGTACACGGTGTCGAGCGCGAGCTTCGTCGGCCAGATCTACGGTCTGTTCGGCCTGACGAGCATCGCCGACGGCTCCGGCGCAGGCGACTACCCACAGCTGTCCGCCGAATCGGTGATCACCGCGGATCCCGACATCGTGTTCCTCGCCGACGCCCAATGCTGCGGCGTCACAGCCGAATCGGTCGCGGCTCGGCCGGGGTGGGGTTCGATGACCGCCGTCCGAGACGGCAGGATCTTCCCGATGGACGAGGACCTGTCGAGTCGGTGGGGGCCACGCATCGCGGACCAGGTGGAAGCCGTCGCCGCCGTGGTGCAGCAGATTCCGATGTGAACTCGGCGGGTGACCGGACATCGCGATCACCCGCCGCGCTCTACACGATGCTGTCGCGGTGCATCGCCTCGATCTCGTCGGCGCTACAGCCGATTTCGGTAAGCACCTGGTCGGTATCGGCACCGTGCTTGCGGCCGGTGTACCTGATCCGGCCGGGGCTGCCACCCATCCGCCACATGACGTTCTGCATGCGCACGGGGCCGAGGTCGTCGTCCTCGACGGTCGTCACCATTTCGATGGCGTTGACCTGGGGATCGGACAACAGGTCACTCGGCTTGTAGACGGGAGCGACTGCCGCTCCGGCCTTCTCGAACTCGTCGATCACCACGTCCTTGGTCCGCTCGGCAATCCAGCCGCCGACGTACTCGTCCAGAAGATCGGCATGGGCGGCGCGCTGACGACCGGTGGCGAACCACGGTTCGTCGAGCACCTCCGGGTGACCCACCAGCACCAACACGCGTTCGGCTATCGAATTGGCGCTCGTGGAGATCGCCAACCAATGCCCGTCCGCGGTCTTGTACAGGTTGCGGGGCGCGTTGTTGCTCGACCGGTTCCCGGTTCGCTCCTGATCGATCCCCAGCTGATCGGCGTAGATGACGCCCGGCCCGACCGCAGCCATGATGGGGCTCAACAGATCCAGATCGATCTGCTGGCCCTTACCGCCGTTGTTGGTGCGGTGCAGCAGAGCCATCGAGACGGCAGACGAACCCGCAATCCCGGCGAGGGAATCGGCCAACCCGAACGCCGGAAGCGTCGGCGGCCCATCGGCTTCGCCGGTCAGATGCGCGAACCCACTCATCGATTCGACGAGCGTGCCGAAGGCAGGCCTCGTTGCGTACGGTCCGGTCTGACCGAAGCCGGTGACACGCAACAGGATCAAACCAGGGTTGAGCTCGGAGAGAACGTCGTATCCCAGTCCCCAGCGTTCGAGGGTTCCCGGCCGAAAATTCTCGACCACCACGTCGGCTTCTGCGGCGAGGCGACGAAAGATCGCTCCGCCGTGCGCGTTTCCGAGGTTCAGGGTCATCGTTCGCTTGTTGCGACTGATCATCGTCCACCACAGCGGATGACCGTCCTTGTCCAAGCCGTGTCCGCGCATACCGTCGGGCTTGGTGGGGTGCTCGATCTTGATGACCTCCGCCCCGAAATCGCCGAGAATCTGCGCGACGAGGGGGCCGGCGAGGATCGTCGAGATGTCGAGTACCTTGATGCCCTCCAGTGGGCCCGTCACAGGTACGGACGGTGCAGGTAGCGGCCTGCGGGAGCACCGGCGACGGCACCGTCGGTGAGTACCCGCTGACCGCGGACGAACGTGTCGGTCACCTTGGCACCGAGCTCGAATCCCTCGAACGGTGTGTACTCCTGCGCCGACTCGGAATCCTCCGGACGGACGGTCCAGGTATGGTCCGGGTCGATCAGAGCGATGTCTGCGTCCATCCCGACGGCGATGTCACCCTTGCCCGGTAGGCCGTAGCGCCGGGCAGGGTTGAGCGAGGTCAGCTCGGCGATGCGACGCCAGCTCAGGCCGCGCTTGCGTCCTTCGCTGACCAGTCCGGGCAGCAGGTACTCGGCACCGCCGAAGCCTGATTTCGCGGCGAAGATGTCGCCGCGGTCCTCGGCGAACTTCTTCTCGTCCTTGCAGCACGCGTGATCGCTGACGACCCAGTCGATGTCACCTGCGAGCAGGTGCTCCCACAGCGCTTCGACGTCGTCGCGCGGACGCAGCGGCGGGTTGACCTTGCCGCCGAGGCCGTAGGCGGTGTCGATATCGGCCAACAGGTGCCCGATGGTGACCTCACGGCGGAAGTTGACGTGCGGGAACGCCTTTGCCATCCGCATCGCCGCAGTCAACGCCTTGCGCGAGGACAGGTGCAGCAGGTTGATGTTGGGCAGCTGCGTCTCGTCCGCGAGGAACGACGCGATGGTGACGGCGAGGCCCTCCGAGTGCGGTGGCCGTGACGCGCTGTACGCAGCCAGGCCCTCGAGGGTGCCTTCCTCCTCGACGATCTTGGTGTACGCGCTCATGATCTCGGCGGTCTCGCAGTGCAGCGACAGCGAGATGTGATCGGCCTTGTCGCCCATCTGCTCCCGTGCCGCCTGGATGCCGCGCATCACGAACTCGAAGTGCGCCAGGTCGTAGCGCTCCCCCTCGGGCGTCATCAGGAATTCGCTCTGATCGGTCGACCGCCCGTGGAGCCCGTGGCTGCCGTAGAACATGAAGATCTTGAACGAGGTGACGCCGTGATCTGCGATGAGCGCAGGAATTTCGTCGATGTGCTCTTTCGACATCGGCGCGAGGTGGTACGCGTAATCGACGTAGGGACGTCCCTCGGTGGCGTCGAGGACCTTCGGGAACACGTCGGCGTAGGAACCACCGGTGTTCATGTAGTACTGGCCGGTCCGCATGTAGGACAGTGAGGTGGTCACACCGCCCTGGACACACGCCCGCGACTCGGTCTCGGCATCGTCGCCGAGCGAGTTGTAGATGCCCCAATGCTGGTGTGCGTCGACCACACCGGGGAATGCGACCTTGCCTGCCGCGTCGATGACGGTCTCTGCGGTTGCTGCATCGATGTTCGCCTCGATACGGGTGAACTTGCCGTCTTCGATGAGCAGATCCAGAAACTCGCCCTCGTCGGGGGCGTCGGATCCTGGCCGAACTACGCGCGCATTGGTGATCAACAGCGTTGACATGATGGTCCTTTCGAGTTTCTTCACAAGAGTTCAGTGGTTCGGAGCGAGCTTGCCGCGAGGTACGCCAGTCCGAGCGCCGGCAGCAATCCGTTACCGGCGAGGTACCCGGCAGCACCGTGGCCGGAGATGCCCATCGCGGCACCGCCCGAGGCGAACAGGCCGGTGATGGCCGAACCGTCGGTTCGCAGTACACGTGCGTTCTCGTCGACGACGAGGCCGCCCTGCGTATGGAACAACGCGGGCACGATCTTGATGGCGGCATACGGCCCGGTGAGAGTGTGCTCGAAAGAGCTGCGGCCGAACGGGTCCGGTGCCTCACCCGAGGCATACCTTTCCACAGCGTCGAGCTCCTCCGCCACTGCCGCAGGTGGAAGCCCTGTTGCGGCCGCAAGGTTATCGGCATCGTCCGCCCACACCGCGGCACCCGAGTCGACCGTCTGCTGGAAGTCCTTGAACGACAAGCACTTGTCGTAGATCGCCCGGTCGATGATGATCCACCCCTCGGATCCGGGCCTGGACGCGAGCGTGGCCGCGTACTCGGAGTAGCCGGTCGTCTCGTCACCGAACCGACGGCCGTTGACGTCGAGCACAACACCGCCGTGCATCACCGTCGCCCAGCCGACGAGCGTCGTGGCCTGCTTCGACAGCGCTGCGTGCCCCTGGTACGCATCGAGATACGCCGACTCGGCTCCGAGACGACGTCCGATGGCGAGCGCGTCACCGGTGGAGTGCTCGCTGCCATGATAACGCGCCGCCGATATCTCGGGGACATGCTCGGCCACCATCGAAGCATTGGCACCGTAACCGTTGGTGGCCAACAGAACTGCACGAGTGGGAACGACGTCGATACTGCCGTCGGGCATCGTGATCGTCACCGCGTCGACGGCCCCGTCGGAATCGACGGACACGTCGGTCAGGCGAGCGGGAGTCAACATATCGATGCGTGGCTCGTCCGCCACCGCTCGCGCAAGGTGCTCGAGCATCGCACTGCCGTGACGGCCTTCGACAGTGTGGCAACGCAATTGCGAGTGCCCCGGGTACGAGAAATCGGTCACGAGGGTGAGCGGCAACTTCACATGATCTGCGAGCCATTCCACCAACGGCGCACTGACATCGGCGAGGGTGGACGCCAGCCGTAAATCGGCAGTGCCCTTGGTCTTGCGCAACACGTCGTCCAAGAACTGCTGCGGCGAGTCCTCGATTCCGGCCTCACGCTGCCATCGCGAACCCGCGCCTGGGATCATGGCGGTCGACATCGCGGTGTTGTTGCCCCGCTTGAAGTGCGCACTGGCCTCGACCACCAGCACGTCGAGCCCGAGCTCGGCGGCTCGGAGAGCAGCAACGAGCCCGCCGCCCGCGCCTGCCACCACCAGGTCGGGTCCGTCCTCGCTCACGCGGTGACCTGCAGTTCGGATCGCAGACCGAGCAGCCGCAGTGCAGTGGCGGTCGGGTCGACCACCTGCGGCGACGCGGGTGGATCGACGAGATCGACGGCGGAGCACGCATTGATGGCGATGGTGCACCGGAGCTTGCTCGCGTGTTCCGAGACCGCTCTCCCCCAGGCTCCGGTGTCGGCAATATCGTGCACACCGAGTCCGAGTACCTCGGTGGCTTCGGCGACGATCCCGTAGAACCCGAGACGGCGGTCCATTTCCGCGGCAATGGCGTCGTTGCGCGCCAGTGCGCCGAGCCGGTGTCCCTGGGACGCGTAGAACGATGCCGTCAACCGGGTCAGTCCGTAGAGCGGCCGCGCGAACGAATCTGCCTCTTCGGCGCAGGGATCGAGCACGCAGTCGGGCAGAAACCCGTCGGCTTCCGTCTCGTGCACGGATCGGAAAGCAGCCGACAGCACCTCCTCGGACCGTCTGATGTCGCGTTCGGTGTCCAGTGCGCTGGGCGCGTCGGCCCCGATGTTGCGGAGCTCGACGGTGATCCCCGAGGGGGAAAGTTGGTCGTACCGATCCTGCCGCCGCTGCAGTTCTGCCGCGTCGACGTCGATCGGGGTGAAAGCCAAGAGGTGCATGTGGGGTGAACTCCTAAATACCGAGGTACGCAGCTTTGACCCGTTCGTCGTGTGCCAGTTCGGATCCGGTGCCGGTCAACACGATCGACCCGCTCTCGATGACGTACGCGCGATCGGAGATGGCCAGTGCCTGCGCTGCGTTCTGCTCGACGATCAGCACGGTGACACCCGAATCACGGATGCGGACGATCGCGTCGAGCACCTGAGCTGCGAGCTTGGGGGCGAGCCCGACCGACGGTTCGTCGAGTGTCAGTACTCGCGGCTTCGACATCATCGCGCGACCGATGGCGAGCATCTGCTGCTGACCACCGGACATGGTGTCGGCCCGTTGTTCTCGTCGTTCGGCCAGAATCGGGAACAGCGCGTAGACCTGGTCCAGGGATTCCTTCACACCGCTGCGCTTCTGGGTGTAGGCACCCATCTCGAGGTTGTCGGCGACGGTGAGGCTGCCGAACAGTGCTCGGTCCTGTGCCACGTGCACGAGCCCCGCTCGCACGATCCGATCCGCCCGCATGCCGCGAATGGTGTTGCCGTCCAACATGATCCTACCGCCGGAGGTGGAAACCAGACCGGACAGTGCGCGCAGCGTTGTCGTCTTACCTGCCCCGTTGGCACCGATCAGGGAAACGATCTCGTGGCGGTCGACCGCGAGGGTCAACCCGTGCAGAATTTCCAGACGACGGTACCCGGCATGCAGGTTGTCGATTTCGAGCATCATGCTGTTTTCTCCTCACCGAGGTATGCCTCGACGACGCGGTCGTCGGCAACCACCGTGCGTGGGTCACCCGAGGTGAGCACCGCACCTTCGTGCATGACCACCAGACGCTCGGACAGTGCCATCACCGCAGCCATGATGTGCTCGACGAACAGCACCGTCTGGCCCTCCTGGTGCACTGTGCGCAGCAGTTCGATCATCGGCGCACGCTCGGCTGGGACCAGCCCGGCGAGAACCTCGTCGAGGAGCACCACACGTGGCTCCATGGCCAGTGCGCGCGCAAGCTCGAGTCGCTTCAGTCCCGCCGTCGACATGGCCGAGACCTTGCCGCCGACCTGATCGGACAATTGCACACGATCGAGGACATCGAGGGCGTGACGCCGAGCATCCCTGCGCGACTTGCGCTTCGACAATGCGGCGATGGTGACGTTCTCCAGTACCGACATCGACTCGAACGGGCGCATCAGCTGGAAGGTGCGAACCAGCCCGGCGCGCGCGATCTTGCTCGCCGGCCAACCGGTGATGTCGGTACCGTCGAAGATCACTCGGCCGGTGGTCGGCGGCTGCTCACCCGACAGCAGGGAGAACAAGGTCGTCTTACCTGCCCCGTTGGGGCCGATGATGCCGAGGAATTCGTGCTCGGGCACATCGAGGCTGACGTCGCGCACCGCGTGGATACCCGAGAAGGATTTGCTCAGGGATTCGATGCTCAACAGGCTCATCGGTTCCACCTCTCACGGATCGTGCCGAAGATTCCCTTGGGCAGGAAGATCACGATCGCGATCAGAATCACCGAGTACGCGGCAACGTCCAATCCGATTGTTCCCTGCAGGAATTCGAGGAAGGCGGGTGGGTTTCTCAGCAGCTCGTTGATCAACTCGGACAGCGGCCCGATCACGGCAGCGCCGATGACCGGTCCCCAGATCGTGCCGATGCCGCCGATGACGGCCGGGACGATCGCTTCGACGGAGACCGCCGAACCGAAGGCCTGTTCCGGGCCGACGAAGAAGTAGTACTGCGTGTAATAGACGCCTGCGACTGCGGTCAGAGCACAACTCGCCGCCACGGCAATCAGCCGATACTTCATCGTGTCGATACCGAGTGAGGCTGCTGCGGTTTCGTCGTCGCGGGTGGCCTGGACGAACTGCCCGGCCCGCGAGCGGGTGTAGAAGATGGTTCCGAGAACGGCAAGGGCCAGGATGACGAGGGGAATCCAGACGTAGTTGGGGCTGCCCTTCTCGAACTGCAGCATCCACCACGAATCACGAGGCAGGATGGGCACATTGAATCCCTCGGTCTTGTTGAAGACTTCGAGGTTCTGCACCAGCAGCAGGAACATCTGCGCGAAGGCGAACGTGGCCAACGCGAAGTAGGACCCGGCGAGCCGGTAACGCAGACACAGGTACGCGATGAGGGTTCCCACCACCGCCGAGATGATCGCCGCGACGACCATCGAGATCCACGGCGAAACGCCGTGTTCGACCAACAGATATGCACCGGTGTAGGCACCGATTCCGAAGAAGGCGGCGTGGCCGAAGCTGAACATGCCACCGAACCCGCTCATGATGTTCCACGCCACGGCCATCACGGCGAAGATCAGCGTGCGAACGGCAACCGTCTGCGCCTGCTCACCGAGCAGCAGCGGCAATGCCGCCACTACGACGAAACCGATGGCGAGCGTGATCAATTGGCGACGAAGCCAGGTGTCCTTCAACCGTGGATCGTCCGACACCGGGGTGGGTGCGGTTGTTGTCGTTGTCATCGGCGAGCTCCGTACAATCCTTCGGGCTTGAGAAACAGGACGAGAACGAACACCGCGAACACCAGGATCAACGAGCCTGTTCCCGGTAGATACAGCGCGCCGACGGTCTGCACGAGGCCGATGACGAGGCCACCGACCATGGCTCCCACGACGCTTCCGAGTCCGCCGAGAACCACGATGACGAACGCCAGGATGGTGAACTGTTCTCCGACCGACGGCGTCAGACTGGTGAACGGTGTCATCAACCCGCCGGCGACGGCGACGCAGGCTGCACCGATACCGAAGGTGAGCGCGTAGACCCGACCGATGTCGACGCCGACCAGCTTGGCGCCCTCGGAGTTGGATGCGACTGCGCGAATGGACAATCCGAGCGGCGTCCGCTTCAGTACCGCGGTGAGCGCGACGGCGACCAGAGCAGCCCCGATGAATGCGATGACTCGCGGCCACGACGCGACGGCACCCAGCACGTCGAGGGAACCCTCGATCGGTGCCTGCACCGACTGTGGTCGTCCGCCGAAGATCATCAGCAGCACGTTGATGATCAGCAGCGACAGGCCGAGGGTCACCAGGAGTGGGCCGTCGTGACTACCGCTGATGGTCAATTTCGTCAGCAACGTTGCCTGCACGACCATCCCGAACAGGAACATCACCGGAACGGCCAACAGCGTTGCGACATAGACCGGCAGACCCGCGTTGGACAGGGCGTACACGATGTACATCGCCATCGTCAGCATCGCGCCCTGGGCGAAGTTCACGATCCCGAGAACGCCGAAGATGAGCGTCAGTCCGACGGAGATCAGTGCGTACACGCCGCCGAGCAGAAGTCCGGAGACGACCGACTGCGTGACCAAGCCCTGATCTTTACCACCGACGAGGTAGATCACGGCCATGATGACGACGATCGCTGCCGCGACCGGGATACCAGGGCCGATCCCGGCCAGACCTTTCTTACCCGTCCTCTCCGCAGTCGAGGTAGCGGCCGTCACTGGCCGGCTCCCACGGGGAACTCGAGTGCGTCCGTTGCGAACTCCTCGGGGAAGACCTGAGCGACTGCACCGTCGCGGACCTGCATGACGATGACGGTCGCGTTCTTGTTCTGCCCGGTCTCGTCGAACTCGATCGGTCCGCTGAACGCGAGGAGCGGGTCGTCGATCGAGACGCCGGAAATGGCCTCGCGCAGATCTTCCGGGTCGCTGGAGGCGCCGTCGTTCAGACCCGCCGCGATGACCTCGACCGCCTGGTAGGACAGCATCGCTGCGGTCTCCATCGGGCGTCCGTACTGAGCCTCGAACCGCGTACGAATGTCGGTGACGCGGTCACTGGTGGCGTCGTAGTGGTAGTTGGCGCTCAACACGCCGTTGCCGGCCGCGCCTGCATCGCTGGGGAACGAGCTGTCGTCGAACGCGCCGTTGGCAATTCCGTAGACACCCTTGACGTTCAGGTTCAGCTGCTGCACCGCACGCGCGATCAACAAACCGTCCGGGTAGTAGCCGGTCGCGACGATGACGTCGGGATTCGATACCGCTGCCTCACGGACCTGAGTGGTGGCGTCGGAGAAATTGGTTGCGGGATAGGTGATTTCCTGGACCGACGAGATCCCCTGATTGGCTGCCTCGGCCTCGAATGCGTTGAAGACGCTGTCGCCGAAGGATCCCTCGATATGCAGGTACGACACTCGGTCGATGGCCTGGCCGGTCTGCTCCTCGATCGCGGCCAGTGCCTTGGCACCGTCGGTACCCATGCTGGAGGCGTTCGGCTGCATCCGGAAGGAGTACTGGTAACCCTGATCGAGGATCTTGTCGTCGACGGCCACGTCGATCACGAGCGGCACCCGAGATCGTTCGGCGACCGAGGCGACGTTCTGAGTGACGTCACTCTGGTACGTGCCGATGAGCGACACCGCGCCGTCGTCGATCAGTCGCTGTGCCTCGCTCTGGCCGACCTCTGCTTTGCCCTGGCTGTCACCCGACACCAACTCCAGCTGCCGACCGTCCAAGGACGAAATACCGCCTGCTGCATTGATATCGGCCACCGCAAGAGCAGCACCGTCGTTCATCAATCCGCCCACACCTGCCAGAGCTCCGGTGGTGGGATGAACCGATCCGATCTTGATGGGGCCGGAGTCGTCCGAGCCGGTGGAGGAACCACACGCTGCTGCACCCACGACTGCAACGGCTGTCAGCACACCTACGAGCTTCTTCATTGTCGAATCTGCCTTCCGCGCCCATCGGCGCCGAGTCGAACCACTGGGCGGAACCTACCGTTCCGCTGAGCGCACCATCAGATTGATGATTGATCTCGCTGAAATCGAGTATGGCACGCATCACGGCCTCAGAACAGGCTCTTCCGTCAATTTCTTGTTACGGGTATGGTTCGCTCAGCGGAACGCCTGCACATCCGAAAGGTGGCACTTATGGTCAGCAAGCCTGCACTGGAGACCTCGACCGGAACCGAGTCGGCCGATCGTGTCGCCGATGTACTGATCGCCTTCGCGCAATCCGACCGGGCGCTCGGCGTGTCCGAGATCGCCCGCACTTTGGACCTGAGCAAGGCTGTTGTGCACCGCATTCTGCAATCGCTCGCGTCGCGGTCGATCGTGCAGCCGGTCGCGGGCGAGTCGACCTATTCACTCGGCCCGGCGGCGATCGGACTCGGCACCAAGGCGTGGAGCCAGCTCGACGTTCGCTCGATCGCCGCTCCGGTGCTCCGCGCGCTGCGGGCGAATACACGCGAAACCGCAACACTGTCGGTGCTTGTCGGGCACCGACGCGTCTATCTGGATCAGTACGAGAGCCCTCAGGAGGTCAAGATGGTCGTCGAGATCGGGCCTCAGTACGCGCTGCACTCGGGTGCATCGAGCCGAGCGATCCTGGCGTTCCTCCCCGATCGATTCGCGCAGGAAGCATTTCAGGAGCTCCGCAGCAGTTCCCCCGACGCCGACGAGACCCGCTTCCGCGCTCGCCTCGCCGAGATCCGCACCAACGGGTACGCAACCTCGACGAACGAACGAAACACCGGTGCAGCCTCGATCGCCGCTCCGTTCTTCGACGCCGCAGGGCACGTACTCGGATCGGTCAGCTCGTCCGGTCCAGCCTTCCGCTACTCCTCGTCCGCGGACGACGAACACATCGTGCACGCCGGTCAGGTTGTCGCGGCAGCCCAGTCGATCACCAGCATCCTGGAAGCGCGTGCAGCTCGATGACCCCCACCTCTGCCCGGTCGTTCCTCTACGTCCCCGCGAACAAACCCGAACTGTTCGACAAGGCAGTGCGCGGAGACACCGACGCGGTGATCATCGACCTCGAGGACGCTGTTCCGTTGCCGGACAAGGATCGAGCGCGCAACGAGGTCGCGCAGTGGTTGGAGTCGAGGTCGTCGACCGATACCCAGATCTGGATCCGAGTCACCCCCGAGTTCATGACGCAGGATCTGGAGGCCGTCGCCAGAACAGGCACCACCGGCATCATGGTGGCGAAGTGTTCGACCGAGTCACTGACACGTGCGGACCAATTCCTCGAGATGCGCAACCTCCCCGACATCGAGCTGATCGGCCTCATCGAGACCGCTCACTCCTTGCGCGCTCTGCCGGAGATGGCTCGGTGCAACAGAGTTCGAACGTTCGGGATCGGTGAGGTCGACCTGCTCGCAGACCTGCGGATCATCCGTTCGGAGTCCACCGAAGCGATGATCGACGCCATCCGCCTGAGCGTCGTGATCGATTGCGCTGCCGCAGGTCTGGCCGCGCCGATCGCTCCGACATCGACCGACTTCCGCGACCTGGACGGATTTGTCGCCACCACAGCACGTTTCGTGCAGATGGGGTTCCGCGGCCGGACGGCACTGCACCCGAGCCAGGTCCCGATCATCAATGCCGCACTCACGCCGTCGGCGGACGATGTCGCTGCGGCCCGTCGACTGGTGGAACTCTACGACGTGGCCCAGGGCGGTCCGACCGTGGACGACAGCGGCCGATTCGTCGACGAAGCAGTGGTACGGGGCGCGCGGGAGATCCTCGCCCGGGCCTGAACTGGTCGAAACCGCAGTTCGGGCACCGCCACAGGGGTGACGGTGCCCGAGGACTGTCCTATTGCTGCGTGGACGATTTCAGATCGGTCAACGGCGCGAGCAGTGTTCCGATGTCGGTCAGGTCCCCGAGCCGATCGCATCGACCGGCCAGTTCCTTCAATTCGACGTCGGAGAGGAACGGCCCGGCGTTGCTGGTGAACTTGGTCGAGACCTCACCGAACGACAGCGGCCGTTGGGGTCCTCCGCGGGTGGTCAGCACCTCTTCGACGACGACTGTTCCGTCGGTCAGGGTTGCGGTCAGTACCGCTGGAAACTGATGCGGGAAAATGGCATCGCATCGGGAATCCGGAACGACGTCGACTTTGGCCATCAGCGCTCGCCGATCGGCTGACTTCGCCAATTCGTCCGTGTAATCCTCGAGCGCAGCACCGAGTCCGCCCCCGCCCAGCAGGCCGACCACCACCGCGTAGGGCCCGCTGAACTGAGCCATGTATCCGGTCTCGGGCGTGCGCTTGACGTCGATGGGTTCGCCGATCGTCCGCAGGTTCGCCGCGGGCACTCCGAGCTCCAGCTTCTCGATCTGCTCCGGCCCGATTCCCCTCGCCCGCAGGGCTGCTCCCGCGTCGATCGCAGCATGGGTGAAGTGGTTGGCCGGGTAGGGCTTGAAGAAGATTCCGGGAACGGCCCACTCGGAGCCGAGTCCGTCCAGAATTTCGTCGGCTCGACCCGGCTCGTGCAACCAGGCCTGGAAGAAGCCGAATCGGCCTTCCAGGACGGTCGGCGGTCCCGTGATCCCGTGTCGCGCAAGCCCGGCCGCAGACAGAGCGGAGTGTGCAGCCCATCCGCAGTGCATACGCTTGACCGTTCCGCCGGTGCGGTTGGCCTCGATTATGCCCGACGCCATCGACGCGGCAATACCCATCGTGTCCACGATCCGATCCTCGGATGCACCACCGATGACCGCTGCAGCCACGGCGCTGCCCATGGCACCGCAGATGGAAGTGGCGTGTTGACCGTGCTCGAAGAACACCGAATTCTTGGTCTCCGGATCGAAGCCCGCCATTCCGATCCGCACACAGACTTCGAGCCCGATCGCGATGCCCCGTACGAGTTCTCGGCCGTCGGCCCCGTGCTCTTGAGCGGCCGCGAGTGCCGCAGGCACCACACTGGCACTCGGGTGCAGGATCGACGGCAGATGGGTGTCGTCGAAATCGAGCGAGTGTGCGAGCACGCCGTTGACGAAGGCGGCCATGGCAGGAGGCAGTGCAACGTCGAGCCCGACGGCGGACGCCGTTGCCGACCCACCTTGTTCTCGTGCCCACGCGGTCGCGGCCCGACTGGTATCGAGGTCGGTGGCGGCCACCGCGATGCCGAGCGTGTCCAGTACTCGCATCCCCACCGAGGCGACAACGGCCTCGGGTAGATCCTGGTAGCGGGTGGTCGCGGCGAAGTGAGCCATGTGCTGTGCGAGAGTGCGTTCGGTCATGCGGACCTCACCGCCAACGGCCGGACCGGCGAACCCGTTGCGCCGAAGATGTTCAGCGGAACGAGGAGGAACGTGAACTCGAAGAGTTCCTGCTGCGAGAGCTCTTCGAGGTCGAGTGCCTCGATGATGTAGATTCCGCTCTCCACCAGGAGAACCCGGTGCGCGGGTAGCAGACCATGGCCGCTGCCGGGAGCGAGCCGCTCGAACGCGATGGTGTCGGCACCCGCAGCGTGTACGCCCTTGTCCGCCAGCCACTGCGCACCTGCTTCTCCGACTCCGGGAACGCCGGACGGTCCGCCGACGTAGGGCAGCCCTTCGGCGAACAACTGCCCCCAGCCGCTACGAATCAAGACGACATCGCCAGGTCCGATCTCGACACCCTCGGCTGCACAGGCAGATTCGAGATCGTCGACGGTGATCTCGTATCCACCCTCGCAGCGGCCGACACCGAGGCGCCTCGGGATGTCCAGCAGCACACCGCGGCGGATCATGGGCTCGATGGTGTGCACGCCGTGTTCGACGTATTTCCCACCGAGGCAGGACTGACCTGCATCGGCGCCGCCGTGCAGTTTGCCGTCCTGGCTGACGTGAGCAAGGGCGTCGATATGCGTGCCCACATGCGTTCCGGTGGTGATCATGTCGTTCGCGGCGCTGCCGCCATCCGCTCGGGTCATGTCACCGTGCCTGCGCGGCAACGTGTGCCAGAACTGCGGATGATTGGGTGACTGTGGCATGCCGACTCTCAGCTGCCTCCCGAGATCGACTACGTGCACGCCCCCTTGGACGGCACGAAGAAGTTGATCGGACATTGCTTCATCTCCTCGTTCGACGCTGAGCAGGCACCTCACACCAGCGTAGTTTCGTTTCGCTAGCCGGAACGCTTGTGACTCTCAGAGAGTTGCGCCGACGCTAGGACGAGCGTAGCAGTCTGCTGGTAACCCGTCTCGATCATTGACTCTTTCATTCTCCACCTTCTACAGTCCGCGAATGGACGGTTCACGCGCGTTTCGCTCAACGGAACATATTGCCGCAGTCGATTGTCTGGCTGCCGTGATGGTCGAGCTCAGGGGCGCACCCTTGACCGCACCGCTGAACGACCGGGTTCGGTTGGTCCTGTTCGATCTACTGGGTGTCACACTCGCCGGTGCCCGCTCCGCCGAGATGGTCGAATTGCGAAGGAACTGGGCTGCAGAGACCGGATCGACGCACCCGATCGGTGGGAGCGCAGGTACCACTGTCGAAACCGCGTCCGAGCTCGACGCGATCGCATCGTGTTGCCTCGAACTGGACGAGGGAAACAAGTACGCCGCCGGTCATCCTGCTGCGCACGTGCTCCCCGCGGCTGTCGCCGCGACCAGGCTTTCACCGACGCCGATTTCGGGTTCGACCTTCCTGACGGCCATCGTGGCGGGATACGAGGTTGCTGCCCGATTCGGCTGGGCACTGAACCGCAACAGCTCCTGGCACACCCATGGACACTGGGGTGCTACCGGTGCGGCCACGGCAGCGGCATCCATACACGGTGCCGGTGCGAACGAGGTTGCCGCAGCGATCGACTCCTCGTCTGCGCTGGTTCATGTAGCGCCATGGGCGGTGGTTCTCGACGGAAACTTCTCCCGCAACCTGTGGATCGGCGGTGCCGCGCGGGCGGGCCTGAACGCGGCCAGGCTGGCCCGATCGGGGGCGGTGCACAACTCGGGTGCCATCGAGCACACCTTGGGCGCGATTGTCGGGACCTTGAACACCGCCAGACTGACGGAGGACCTCGGCGATCGATGGCTCACGCTCGAGGGCTACACGAAGCAGCACGCCAGCTGCTCGTACACGCACGCCGCCGTCGACGCCGTGCAGAGTCTGCGCTCGAATGCCGAATGGTCCGCGGACGACATCGAACATGTGCGGGTGCGAACGCATTCGTTGGCAGAACCACTGTTTCGCCGACACCCCTCCAGCAGGCTGGGCGCCATGTTCTCGCTGCCGTTCGTCGTTGCAGCCGCCGTCGTGTCCGACGCGATAGACGTCGAATCTCTCGATCCTCGAAGTGCGACTTTCGCGGCGGCCGAATTGTTCAGCGCTCGGGTCGACGTGGCGACATCGAGCGAACTCGATGCTCTGCTGCCCGCGCGTCGAGCCGCCGAGGTGACGATCGAATTCAAGGACGGACGTACGGTCTCCGCGACCACCCCGAATCCAGTGGGCGACATCGACCACTTCCCGATGGACTACGCCGCACTGCGGGCCAAGATCTCTCGCTTGGTCGGCGAATCCGATACCACCGTTCTCGAAGACATCGTCGATGCCCTCGGCGCGACGGAGGACGTGGCGGCACTGTTGCGCGAGCTGCCCAAACACTAGCTTCGCCCGAAGCGCACCTCGTCGACGAATGCGTCTACAGCGCAGGACAATGTCTGCCGTAGCGAATCCGGCACGGTGACAGTCACCTGCACCAGATACTGATCGACGATGTGGTGGACGACGACGTACCGGGTCCGGGCGAAGAGCAACCGACCGTCGCAGTCGTAGCGACCTGCGATCGAGACGGCCGGTAGACCGCAGAACGAGTCTCGGTCGTGACCGATCTCGACCCAGCCGGGCAGCGCCCGAGAGTCACCGAAGCCGCAGTCCAGCAACGATTCCGGATGGACCGATCGACTGAGTTTGCCGACCAGAACGACCGCGTTCGGTACGAATCCCTCGACCGCGTTCACCGGTGAGGACAGCACCGCGGTGGCGTGTGGGAAGTGATGCTCGGAAACAGCCTCCCAGTCCGGTAGCACCAGGAGCTCGAGCCCGAACCTGTCGCATTCGTCGCGGTGCACCGGTGCCAGTTCGACATCCTGCTGCCGGAGATAGGTTTCCATCGTCCTTTCTCGAACCGTCACTGGACAGTGCTCCTTCCACCGAAAGTCGATGCGGCACGGTCGGCGCGGATGCGCTCGCGCAGGCTGGGCGGACGCAGTAACTCCCGCGCATCCTCGCGTCCCAGTTGCTCGCGCGCCCAGGGATTGTCGCGACACCACAGAAGCAGCGCGAGCAGCGTATTCGGTTCGACCTTCTTCTCACACGCCATGATGACCAGCTCCGGCTCGTCGGTCTCGCTCGATCGGCGCGGGACTCTGATCACCGGCAGGTCACCTCGGTGCGGTACAGCTGGATTCGGATGCTCCTCCAGGCGCAGATCCGCAATGTCGCTCCAGGGCAGGACCGTCACGTCGTTCGACACCTTCCACCCACGACGCCGATAGATCTGTTGGACGATACCTTCGGGGTGCAGAGAGACCCTGGTGCGGTTGACGATGACGAACCCCAGGACGAACCACGCCAAGCATGCCGGCGCGCCTATCGCCGTCAGCAACTCGGCCCTCCCTTGACGAGGGCCCGGTCCGTCATCCCTGAATACGAAGTAGGACAGGCCCACCACCGACGCGAAGGCGAGCAGACCTGCCCGAGCCACGAAGTCCCCGCGCCCGGGCACCGACAAACCGGCGCCGACGCCTGCAACATCGACCCGCCGCACGAAACGTGACAGTCGCGCAGATCCGATGCCGGACATCGGCACAGCCATCCCCAAGGGAAGGAGCACGAAGAACGCGAGCCACAACAGTGCCAGGAGGCCGCCTGCGCCCGTCCTGGCAATCACAGGGATGGCGACAACCAGCAGTCCCACCACTACCGTACAGATGCCGAAAACCGCTGCAAGCCAGCCGAGGTGGACACTGCGCCACCTCCGCACCCACACAGGTCCCGGATCCGCAGGCGTGTTCGCGCTTGTGTCCTCACGATCGGTCATCGCAGCGTCCATTCGAAGACCTTCGATACGCCGTGGCTGACGGAGCCCCCGACCAGGGCACCCAACGCGACGCCTGCGGCAGCACCGGCCACCGTGCCCGGCCCGGGAAACACCGAACCCGCGGCACCACCGAGTCCCGCCAGGGCGCCGGTCACGTAGCTCGCAGCTGCGAGGCCGGCGGCGGTACTCGCAGTGTTGACCGCAATCGCCTCAGTGGGGCTCACCCCCTCGTCGATATCGTGCGTAATCGAGGGAACAGTTCCCGCCACCGCACCGAACGCCCCCAACCCCCGACCGATGTTCTTGGCAACATCGTCCACGGAACCGACACCTGGAAGTTCCAGCGCCCTCGTCATTGCGTCGCTCATGCCCCCGATCACCGTCGCTGCTACGGTCGTCGGCCAGTCCGGCATCCACGAGAACGATCCGTCCGGGTTCTCGATGAACTTCCCGGTCGGGCTACCGAGCGCAAGCTCGGTCAACAGCTTCGTGGGCTCGGCCAACTGCTGAGCAGCGTCGAGTGCGGCTCGGTCTGCCTGCCTCAGAGCATCCTGGATGTCGTCGGTCAACTGCGCTGCAGCAGAACGTAGTTCGTCGGCCTGTCGTACCTTTTCTTCACCCAGGACGTCCGGTATCAACGCGATCATCCCGTCGGGGTCGACCACACCGTCGGCCCGAACGGCGAACCCGCTCGTCGTCGCCGCCGACACCTGCGCCTGCAGGTGCGCCTTCGCGGCGTCGACCATTGCTGCTGCGGTCTCGAATGCCTTACCGAGTGAATCGATCTCATTGCACACCGAGCTCATCCGGGAGCATTCGGCCACCACGCGTTCGGCTGCGGCCTCGGCTGCCTCACCGGTCCACGTCTCGGCCAATGTGTCCTGCTCCTCCAGCACTCCGGTGCGCTGGCCGTTGACGCGCTCGACGATCTCCGACAGTTCGATCATCGTCTTGCGCATCGACTCCGGCTCCCAGCCCGCGACGTGCGGCACGGTGGGGGTCACTTCGGCTGGTCCATCGCAGCGAGGCGGCGGGCGAGTTCGTCGTCGGCGATCTCGTAGTTCTGCGCGACGCCGCGGGCGATGTCCGCGACGCATTCGGCCCGCCCGGCCAGGGCTGCAACAGCTCCGGCCGCTGCGGCTGCTGCCGCCGCACATGCTGCGCGGAAGTCACTACCCTGCACCGCATTCTCCGATTCCCGGAACGGAGCAAGAGCATCCACCTCACGGATCACCCCGCCAGTTGCCGACAACACATTCGAGAACTGCCGCAGGATCGCTGGATCCACATTCACTGTCATGACGCTCCCCCGAGTCGCACCGTATCGACGCCCGGTGAATCGGCGTCATGGGGTTTGACGCCTGTGGGCTCGGATCGGTTCCGTCCGGTCCGATTCCGGAGTCGCGAATGCGGCGGGTACCGTTGGCCCGGCTAACGATATAGGGGGTGCTCGCCATGAACGGCCGTCGACTGTCGTTCGCTGCCGCGGCCGGACTCGCGGCCGCGATGGGCGTCGGGCGATTCGTGTTCACGCCACTACTGCCGATCATGGTCGATGCGGCGGAGGTGACGCCGAGCAGCGGTGCCGTCATCGCGACCGCGAACTACGCCGGCTATCTCGTCGGTGCAATCGTGTTGTCCGTGCGCCCGTCGATCAACACGACGACATCGTTCCGACTGTGGACCGTGGTCCTCGTAGCGAGCGAGTTGGCCATGGCCGCTGTCCATTCCACCGCTGCGTTCTCCGCACTGAGATTCCTGGCAGGCCTGGCGAGCGCAGCGGTCTTCATCGCGTGCGCGAGTACCGTCACGAAACATCGCGCCGACGGTGCCTCCCCCGGCATCGCGTTCGGCGGCGTCGGCGCAGGCATCGCGGCGTCGGGAATTCTGACGCTGCTCGTCGCACCGCACCTGTCCTGGGAGTCGCTGTGGGTGTGCTCGGCGCTACTGACAGCGGTCCTCATCGCCCCGGCGTGGACGCTACGGGTGCATCCGGAGCCCACAACGCGGGCTACGCCGGGCGACATCGACCACAAGACCCGGACCGTATGGCGGACATTGCTGTTCGCGTACTTTCTCGAGGGTCTCGGCTACATCATCGTCGGCACGTTTCTCGTGGCTGCGGTCGGTGGCCACGGCAGCACGTCGGTTGGTCCGGCGGTGTGGATCGTCGTCGGATTCGCCGCGGTACCGGCGACGGTGCTGTGGCAGGCGGTTGCCCGCCGAACCAGCATGCGCAATGCCCTGGTGGCAGCGTTCGCGTTGCAGTCGATCGCAGCGGTCCTCCCCGCTCTGACCGGGAACACCGTCGCCGCCGTGTTCTCGGCCCTACTGTTCGGCGGAACGTTCATGGGCATCACGATGCTGACGATGAGCACAGCTCAGACACTGCCCATCGGGCGTACCGCGGCAACACTGACTGCGTTCTACGGCGTCGGGCAGGTACTCGGCCCATTGATCGTCGCGCCTGCCATCGGCGACTCCTATGCGATCGCCTTTGCTGTCGCGACGGGGGTACTCGTGCTCGGGACTGCCGGGGCCGTACAGGTGTCCAGACTGACCGCGTCGCGCTGAGTACGGCTCAGTGCTGCGGGTCGTAACCCGGAACCTGCGCCAGAGTCTCGAAGGTTCGTGCTCGGCCCCATTCCACGTGTGCGAACGCAACGGCGGCAGCCAATTCCGTATCCCCCTTCGCGATGGCGTCGACGAGGGAAACATGCTCCCCGTGTCGCAGCGACGGATCCCGTTCGAGATTGGCCATGTTGAGTCGATTGCTGCGCTCGCGCAACGGTTCCATGATGACCGGGAACAGCCGGTTGGCGGACAACGCCTCGATCCCCGAGTGCACCCCTGAGCTCGCGTGATGGAATTCGAGTAAATCGCCCCGGTCGAGCGCTGCACCTGCACGGGACACGGCGTCGACCAGCGATGACGCGTCCGCGCCCGCCGCCACAGCGGACGCTGCCCGTCGAGCCACGAGCGGCTCGAGCGCGGACCTGATGTCGTACAACTCGTCGACGGAACTTCTGGTCACTCCCGTCACCACGGCAGGGCGTCTCGGCGACAGCGTCACCAACCCGGCCGCTTCGAGCAATGGAAGCGCCTCACGAATAGGCACCCTCGACACTTGCAGCTCGGTTCCCAGATTGCGCTCGCTCAGCGTTTCACCAGGTCGGAGGCGGCCGTCGAGGATGCGTGTTCTGATCGCGTCGAACACCGAACGCGACAGCGACTCGCGACCTTCCGTGGATGCCATGATGCTTGTATACCAGCGACCTGAAGGTATACCGCGCATCCACAGAAGCAGTCCGCAGACTTTTCCCGACGAAGACCTCAACAGGAATACACTGGTGAGAGGACCTGGAAACACAAGTGTTACCGCCGAGAAACCTGTCGCGGCCTGATGCTCCGTAAATTCTCCGTTGTTGGTATACCACTTAGCGAGAGGCACTGGGATGAGCGTCCCGACCAGGAACGAGAAGCCGTCACCGATCGACCCACCGCCCGAGGCCGGTAGCCTCAGCGAACAGATCGAGGCGTCGTACTCGAAGATCGGCCTCACCACGGCGCACTTCGGCATCGTCGCCATGGTCCTGTTCGGTGTGTTCTTCGATGCCATCGAACAGAATGCCGTCGGCATCACCGGACCGCTCCTGCGTGAATCCTGGGGCCTCGGCGGAACCGAGATCGGACTGCTGAACACCGCGACGTTCACCGCCGTCGCACTCGGGCGCATCCTGGCCGGAGCCGTGATGGACCGTTTCGGTCGTCGAACCCTCCTCGGCGCAAACCTTCTAGTCTTCGCGTTCGGCTCGCTACTGTGCGCATTCGCACCCAACTACGAGGTGCTGGTGGGCGCTCGATTCCTGGTCGGGCTCGGACTCGGCGGTGAGATCGCCGTAGCAGTGATCATGCTTTCCGAGTTCTTCTCCGCCAAGCATCGCGGTACCGCGGTCGGCATGATCAACGTCGCGGCCGCAGGTCTGGGCAACATGCTCGCCCCACTGTTCGGGGTCATCGTCTTCGCGATCTTCACCGGTGACGACCGCTGGCGTTGGCTGTTCGGTCTGCTCGTACTGCCCGCACTCGCGGTCGTGGTCTATCGCCGCTCGCTTCCGGAAACACCTCGCTTCCTCGCCGCGACAGGCCGTGTGGCCGAAGCCAATACCGTCATCAACCGCCTGGCGCAGGGCAAGCTTCGCGGCACCCTCGACTCCGAGGTTCAGTACTTGAACGTCGACACCTCGGTCGATGATCACGCCGCACCGCGCGCACGGTGGACGGAAATGTTCGGGCAGCGTTACCGCAGAAGCACTCTCGCCCTCGGCATTGCCGTCTGCATGTCCTACGCAGCACAGATCTCGATGCTCACGCTGATCCCCGTCATCCTGACCGAGCGGGGAATGTCGATCTCGAGTGCGCTCTGGTACACCCTCGTGATGCAGTCCGGATCGTTGATCGGCGCGCTGACCGCCGCACTCATCGCTCGCAAACTCCCCCGCAAGGTGACGCTGACCGGTGGCGCTGTACTCGGTATCGTCGCCGGGCTCGGATTCGGCTTCTTCGCAACGTCCATCGGCCTCGTACTGTTCTTCGGTGCCCTGTTCAATTTCTCGGTCATCATCCTCAACACGACGATCTGGCTGTTCGCACCCGAGCAGTACCCCACACGAATCCGTGGCCTCGCGACGTCGGTGATCCTGGCGTTGGGCTCCCTCTCCGGCGGACTGTTCCCGCTCATCGCCGGAGCCGTACTGGACTCGTCCGGCGTGGGTGCCATGTTCGCGATGCTGGCCGGCCTGTTCATCGTGTGCGGAATTGCCGTGCAGTTCCCGAAAGAGACCTTCGGACAACCCATGCCGGAAGATGGCTGAGCAGTGAAAATTCTCGTGATCAACCCCAACTCGAACACTGCAACGACGCAGCTGCTCGTCGACGTCGCACGGCGGTGGCTCCACGACACAGAATTCACCGTCATCGGGGTCACCGCGGGTACCGGACCGGCGATGATCACCGGCACCGAACAGTTGCGTGCTGCCGGACCGGATGTCGTGGCCGCGGCCCTCGACGCGATCGAGCGCCATGGCCCGGCCGCGGTGATCGTCGGCGCGTTCGGTGATCCCGGTGCCGCCGAACTCCGAACCCTCGTCGACATTCCGGTCGTCGGGATCGGCGAGGCAGGAATCCTGCGCGCCGCACGAGGCGGTCGCCGCTTCGCGATCGCTACCACCACAGCCGATCTCGCCCCCCAGCTCGATGCGCTGACTCGTGCCACCGTGCCCGACGGCGATTTCGCGGGGGTGTTCCTCACCGCGTCATCGCCGTTGGTCCTGGCCGAGGACCTCGCATCGAGCGTTGCCGAACTGGGAACGGCGGTCGATGCAGCAGTGGCCGCCGGAGCGACGGCCGTCGTCATCGGCGGCGGACCGTTGAGCGATTCGGCCCGGCGGCTGGCGCTGCGCACCGACGTGGACGTCATCGAGCCGGTTCCGAGTGCCATTGCGATGGTTGTCGACAGAATCTCGAACGCGGTACGCAGCTAGCTCTCTACCGTCGCCCGAAGGCCCTGGACACCAGCCAGCCCTCGACCATTCCGGCGAGGAAGATGCCCGCGATCGGTGCGTACTTGCGCACCGGTTCGGGCATCAGGCTCATCGCGTTCAATTCGCCGCCGATCGGGCTCGCAACAGCGGTCTTCACCGCTGCAGGCGTGGTCGATTCGGCCGTGGCCGAACCACTCAGCAGCGCACCGAGATTGACGGCGAACTGTTGCAGCACCTTGTTCGACACCGCGACGATCGCGCCCTTGCCGAACGAGACGATCTTTCCGCTGATCACCAGATCGGTGTCCAGGGTCAACCGCGAACGGTCACCGATCGCCTCGACCGCCAGTTTCACCTGGGCCTCGGCATCGCCGTTGCCGTGCGAGTCGGCTCCTTTGGCTTCGAGTGAGAGCGTTCGGGTTTCGGCATCGACCTCGAGGAAGCGAATCGTACCGGCGTACGACGCACTGATCGGGCCGACCTTGACCTTGACTCCGCCGAGGTAGGTCTCACCGTCCTTACCGGTGATGGCGGCACCCGGTACGCAGGTCGCCACCTTCTCGACGTCGTTGATCAGCCGGAAGACGTCCTCGGCGGAGGCATCGATATCGAGCGTGTTGGTCAAGATCACTGGGAAACTCCGTTCACACAGCCGGCGCAGCGCCGCTGTTCGGCACACGAGTCGATGGCCTCGACGATGGTTTGATACCCGGTACATCGGCAGTAGTTCGACGCCACCACCTCGCGGATCTGTTCCTTGGTGGCATCGGGGTTGTCGGCGAGGTAGCCCTCGGCCAACATCAGGAATCCCGGTGTGCAGAACCCGCATTGCAAACCGTGGTGGTCTGCGAAGGCCTGCTGCAGATCGTTCAATTCACCGTCGATGCCGAGTGATTCGACGGTCTCGATGTCCGAGTTCTCCACCTGCGCTGCGAACGTCAGGCACGCGCGGGCCGGCTTCCCATCGATCAGCACGGTGCAGGCTCCGCACACGCCGTGCTCGCACCCGACATGCGTTCCGGTGAGCTGCAGATCGTGCCGCAGTACGTCGACCAGAGTTCGGCGTGATTCGGTGATCACCTCATGGATGGTTCCGTTGACGTTCAGTTCGATCAGTTGCTTGTTGCTCATGGCCTTCCCTTCGCCAGTGCCGCCTGTACCGCCACGGGGGTGATCGGTGTGTCGTTCAGTTCGACTCCGGTGGAGCGCAATCCGTCGTTGACGGCGTTGAGCACGGCGGCCGGTGCGCCGATCGTGCCGCCCTCACCGGCTCCCTTGGCCCCGGATTCGGTGAACAGGCACGGCGTTTCGAGGTGATGGATCTCGATGTCCGGGATTTCGCAGGCGGTGGGCACCTTGTAGTCGATGAAGCTCGCGCACAGTGGATTTCCGTGATCGTCGTACGACACCTGCTCGAACAACGCACCGGCGATGCCCTGGGCGATTCCGCCCCGGCACTGTCCTTCGACGATCTTGGGGTTGATGGCGACTCCGCAGTCCTCGACGCAGACGTACTTCAGGATCTCCACTCGGCCGGTGCCCTCGTGCAACTCCACGACAACGCCGTGCGTGGCGTTGGAGAACGTTCCGTCGTTGAACACGTCGAAGCTCGCCGTCGCGGACAATCCCGGCTCGACGCCCTTCGGCAGCAGCTGCGCCTTCAGATACGCGACGTCGGCGATGTCCCGGTAGGTGACGTACTTCGAATGGTCGTCGCGCTGACGGACGCGCCCCGAAGCAAGCTCGACGTTGTCGTCGCGAGTCTCCATCAGGTGCGCCGCGATCTCACACAGTTTGTCTCCCAGCTTGTTCGACGCCAACGCCACTGCACTGCCGCCGATGGTGATCGAGCGGGAGGCGAACGACCCGAAGCCGTAGGTGATGCGGTCGGTGTCGCCCTGCACGATCTTGACCTGTTCGACGCCGATGCCGAGTCGGTCGGCGACGATCTGCGCCATCGTGGTCTCGTGACTCTGCCCGTGGCTCATCGTTCCGGTGGTCACGACAACGGTTCCGGAGGTGTCCATCCTGACCTCCGAGATGTCGAACCCGGGCACCACGTTCATCTTTCGAGCCGCGAATGCGCTGCTGCCGTATCCGGTTCGCTCGCTGAAGCACGAGTATCCGATGCCGATGTGTCGGCCGTCTGCGGTCGCCCGCTCCTGGAAGTCGTACCAACCGCCGTCGCGAAGGGTCTGCTCGCACAGGTTCAGCGCCTCGAGGTACGAGCCCGGGTCGTAGGTGATGTTGTTGACGCCGGTGTACGGGAAGGCGGTGATGACGTTGCGCCGCCTGATCTCCACTGCATCGAGCTGCAGTTCACGAGCCGCTCGCTCGAACAGCCGCTCCATCACCATGACGTACTGCGGCCGGGACACCCCTCGGTACGGCGCGGTCGGTGCCTTGTTGCTGAACACGGAACGGCCCCGCACCCGGTACGCCGGAACCTGATACACCCCAGGCATTTCGGCCGAGGCCATGAGCGGCTCGATGCCTGCGGTGAAGGGGTAGCACGAGTACGCACCCATGTCACACACGACATCTGCGTCGAGGCCGAGAATGTGGCCCTCGGAATCGAACGCGGCTCGCACGTCGTACTGCTGTTCGCGGGCCAGGAACGAGGCCGTCAGTGCGTCCTTGCGGTCCTCGATCCACTTGACCGGGCGACGGAGCTTCAATGCAGCTGCCGCGACGGCGATCTCCTCACGACCGACGACGCACTTCTGCCCGAACCCGCCGCCCATGTCGGGCACGACAACCCGAACCTGGCGTTCGTCGAGACCGAGGCACTGTGCGGTGACGGTGCGAACCTGGTGCGGGACCTGCGTGCAGATGTAGATGATCACCTGTTCGTCGCGGTCGTCCCAGTAGGCAATGCATCCGCGGGTCTCGAGCGGCAGTGCGTTCTGACGCCCCGTTCTGGACTGCACGGACACCACGGTGTGCGCGTCGTGAAAGATCTCGTCGATGCCCTCGGTGGCGAACATCTGCACGTCCACGACGGTGTTGTTCGGCACCGAATCGTGCACCAGCGGAATGCCCTCGGACATGGCCTGGTCTGCGGAGGTGACGGCGGTGACGGTCCGGTACGACACTCGTGCCGCTTCGAGCCCGTCTTCGACGCTGTACGCATCGGCGGCGACGACGATGGCCAGCGGCTCACCGACGTAACGTACGACGTCGTGCGCCAGCACGGGCATATCGGTGGGCACGAATTCGCTCAGCGGACTCGACAATTCGGCGCGGATCGGCCGCAGGTCCAAGTCCGCCGCGGTGAAGACGCCGCGCACTCCCTCGACCCCGGTGACATCACCGACATCGAGACCGGTGATGTGGCCGGCCGCCACGGTGCTGCGCACGAACTGGGCGTGCAGCATGCCCGGCATCGCGATGTCGTCGACGAATCTGCCGCGGCCGGTGAGCAATCGAGGGTCCTCGCGGCGTGCGACCGAGGTGCCGACGAATTTCGGCGTGAGAACCTGATCGACGCTCACGTGGGCACCCCCTGCGATACCAGTGCGTCGCTGCAGGCTTCGGCGACCAACGTGCGCACCAGGGCGCGGCGGTACTCGGCGGTGACCATGCCCTCGTCCTCCAGTTCCAGTGCTTCGGCTGCGGCGTCCGCGCAGTCGGCAAACGTTCCTCCTGCCGCGAGAGCGGCCTCGCCGGCGGGAGATCGCATCGGGGTCGCGCCGACCCCGGCGAGGGCGACGCGCCCGCCCACCACGGCCACGCCGTCGAGATCGAGGGACACTGCTGCGCCGACGATCGCAAAATCTCCCTGTCGTTCGGCGTATTCGGTCACCGCAGCGTGCGGTGCCGGGTTCGGGAACACGATCTCGACGATCATCTCGTCGAACGCGAGATCGGTGGAGTAGTACCCGAAGAAGAACGAGTCTGCCTCGACGGTTCGCCGCCCCCGCACGCTCTCGACGACGATGCGGGCGTCGAGCAGGATGGCCAACAAGCACCATTCCGCCGTCGCATCCGCATGAGCGATGCTGCCCCCGACGGTGCCGCGGGTACGAATCGGGTAGTGCCCCACCCACCGCATGGCCTCGCGAAGGACGGCGAAGTCCGTTCCCACGTCGCCGGATTCGACGTCGTGGTGGGTGGTGAGCGCCCCGATGTGCAGGCCGTCGGTTTCTCGGCGGATGTATCGCAGTGTGTTCAACCCACCCACGTCGACCAGATGCCCGGGCCGGGCGAGGCGGAAGTTCATCATGGCGACCAGGGACTGGCCTCCGGCGATGATCTTCGCGTCCTCGCCCAACTCGGACAGCAGCCGCACTGCACCCGAGACATCGCGCGCCCGGTGGTAGTCGAACTGTGCGGGCTTCATCAGACCCGAGCCTCGCCTGCGACTACCTCGGTGGGTTCGTCGACGAGGGTGTCGAGTTCGCGCCCCTTGGTCTCGGGTGCGAAGTACGCCATCCAGATGACCGCGAACAACACGAACGCGGTGACGATGCCGAAGGTCAACGGAAGACCCAGGATCGGCCACATGACGGAGCCGAAGAGCAGTGGCGCGAAGCCGGTGGCAACCCGGCTGACCGAGGACGCGTACCCGAATCCCGATGCGCGGATGTTGGTGGGATAGAGCTCGGAGACGTAGCAGTACAGCACCGGGATGGTCAGCTGGATGACGAATCCGAAGATTCCGAGCCAGATCAGCGCAGCCGACTGGATGTCGAGCATGACGGCGAACATGACCAGCGCGCTACCCGCGATCGGGCCGGACAGCCCGATGACCCACTTGCGTCCGAAGATCTCCACGATGAACGCCGAGGTGAGCACACCGACGATGCCGACTCCGGTCATGAGCGTCGTACCGGCGAAGGCTGCGAACTCTCCGTAGCCCTCGGCGCGGAGGATGGACGGCATCCAGCTCAGCGCTGCGTAGTAGAGCAGCATGATGGACACGAACAGCATCCAGGCTGCGGCGGTGATGCGCGGGCTGTAACGCCAGACCGATTTGAGCTGTGTCAGAGCAGCTTTCATGCCGCCCGGACCCTTCGGTGCGGTATCGGCGACGATGACGTACTCGACGGCCTCGGATTCGGTGCGCGTCACCATGTCGTCGATGACGGCGCGAGCCTCGGCTTCTCGGCCGACCTTGGCGAGGTAGATGGGCGACTCCGGGATACCGCGTCGGACCCAGAACAGCAGCAGCGCAGGCAGAACCATGAACAGCAGCATGTAGCGCCAGCGAACATCACCGTCGATCGGGACCAGAAGTGTGGCGACGACGCCGCAGATGGTGGCACCGATCGGCCACCAGACGTCCATCGCGGACAGAATCTTGCCGCGAATGCGGCGTGGCGAGAATTCGCTGACCAACGCGTAGTCCACCGGGATGCAGCCGCCGAGGCCGAACCCTGCGAGGAACCGCAGAACGATGAAGATCTCGAAGCTCGGTGCGAAAGCACCCAGGACCGAGAACAGCGCAAAAATCAACAGCGTCAACGAGAATGCACGTTTTCGCCCGACTCGGTCGGCGATCGTTCCCCACACGACGGCTCCAACGGCCATGCCGATCAGGTTGCCGGTGGCGACGAGCCCACGCTCGGCCTGGGACAGATCCCAGTAACTTCCGAGCAGCGGCGTCAAGAAGCCGTTCAGCGCCACGTCCCAGGCGTCGAACATGTAACCCAGCCCGCCGATGATGAAGATCTTGCCCTGCACACCCCATTTCCAGGGGAGTTCCTGTACTACCTGATCACCAGTCTTCATCGCAGCCTCCGGCGCGGTGTTGTGGTCCGAGGTCGTCATCGGACGAACGAGTAATGGAATTTCTCGTCGTCGCTGTCGTCGAGCGGTGTACCGCTCCACAGCCAGTCGTACGAGATGTCGGACTCCCCATCGAACGACGCCAGTGTCGCGTCCCGCTTCTGCTGCTCGGGTCCATCGGGTATGTGGTAGAAGGTCTTGTTCTGCAGGCTCGCGTCCTGCACCATCCGCGCGTGTCGGGCCCGGCGAAAGACATAGCGCGCCAACGCGTCGTCGATTCCGCTCGCGGTCACCTTCGCGAGTTCCTCGGCCAGCACGGCTGCGTCCTCCATGGCCTGCGAGGCACCTTGCGCCTGGTACGGCAGCATGGCGTGGCAGGCATCGCCCAGCAGCGCGACGCGGCCGTCGGTCCAACGCGGGTCGGGCCTGCGGTAGTAGAGCGCCTGGCACAGCACGTTCTCGTCGGCCTTGGACAGCATCGCGTGGGCACGGTCGTCCCAGTCCGGGAACGTCGCCATCAGTTCCTCGGGTCCGACGAGCCGTGGTCCACCGTCGCGGACCTCGTCGGTACACGGTGCCAGCGCAACGACATTGAGGTATTCGCCGTCACGAATCATGTAGTGCACCAGGTGTCGGTCGGGTCCGTACCAGATGGTGCTCTGGTATCGGTCGACGAGCCAGCGGGTGGCCGGATCCTTGACGATGCGATCACCCGGAATGAGTGCGCGGTATGCCATTTCGCCGGAGAACACCAGCGTGTCGGGCAGACCGATGAGATCGCGCACCGTCGATCGGATTCCGTCGGCTCCGATGAGCAGATCCGATTCGTACCGACGTCCCGCTCCGGTGACCGCGACGGGCCGCATCGGGTCGGTGCGATCGACCTCGACGACCTTCGCGTCGGTCTCGAACACCACGACCGGGCCGGGGCCGTCGGGGTCGAGGCACTGCGCGTGGATGGCAGAGTGCAGGTCTGCGCGGTGGTAGTGCCAGTACGGCGCGTTGAACGTTTTCTTGCAGTACTCGCCGAGTGCAGTGAGCGCGATGACCTTGCCGTTCTCCCACCGCCTGCGCACCTGATCCATCGGCTCGGTCTTGATTGCTTCGAGCTTCTCGCGCATACCGAGGGCGATGAGAATGCGGCTGGCGTTCGGAGCGGTCTGGATGCCTGCGCCGACCTCGCCCAGCTCGGCGGCAGCTTCGAGTACCGTTACCTGGATTCCCCTGTGCCGCAGCGAGAGCGCCGCGGTCAGCCCGCCCAGGCCGCCGCCTGCGACGACCACTTCGATCGGTGCCATGTCAGTTCTCCACCAATCGACCTTCGGTGACGACATCGATGCCGTCGATGGATACGGTGCAGGCGCGCATCCCGATGTCGAGGTGTGCGTAGGAGTCTCGGCCGAGTACGGGGTGCGGGCCGGTGGACCACAGGAAGCTGCCTGCGAACGCTCGGGCGTCCATGCCCATGATGTCGTCCTTGCCGTACATCGCGGCCGCGAACCAGTCGCCGGTCTTCATCAACCCCCAGCCCATGTGGGACAGGTAGCGCGCCCACTTGTCGTTGGAGTCGTCGAAGAACATGTTGAGCAGTGCCGCTTCTGCGCCGCCGGTGACCTCGTCGATGTGGCCGTTGGTGACGGCCAGTGTCGTCCTGTCGCGGACGTACTCCTTGAACGGCAGCAGGATATCTCCCTCGGACAACACGATCTGTCCGTTGGAGATCTCCGGCCAACACAGCACCATGGTGGACGGCCAGTGGTCCCAGCGTCCCTTGTCGTCGGCGAAGCCCACCTGGAACTCGGGCTGCGAATTGCTCAGTTGCACGGTGAGATCGGTGCCGGCCTCGTTGGTGATGCGCATGGTCGAACCGTTGCGGATCAGATCGACGCCGGCCTGCACCCGTTCCTTGTCTCCGTCCTGCGGCATGTTCCTGATGAGCACGTCCGGGGCGTCGCACACGAAGATGATGCGCGTTCCGGCGGCCAGGATCTCCTGCTGGATGGGCGCGTGGATGAAGCCCTCGCTGGTCAGATCGACCACCAGGTCGGCTCCCTTGAGCATGTCCTGTGCGACCGAACTGTTCATGACCGACACCAGACCGGGGCCCGCACCGGTGTGGGTGCTCGGCATCGGTGCCGGACTGCCGCCGGGAACGGTGGCCGAGAGTACCTGTGCGCCCAAACTCTGAGCCGCCCCGAACGCAGCCGAGACGTAATCACCGCGGCTCGACGGTTCCGCCAGAATGACCACCTGCTCTCCGGGCCGAACTTTGCACAGCTCGAGCTGACGGGTGAAGGCGCGCAACAGATCAGCTGATCGCAGATCGAACATCTCGGTTCCTCTCGTGATCGTTCTCGGTCGTTCGTGTCTCGGTGATACCGCCCAGTCGGGCAAGGTCTTTCAGATAGGGGACTTCGTCGCGTGCGTCGAGCAACTCGCGGCGAGTCACTGTTGCCGACACCGATCCGACGCTCTCGTCCATCTCGACGATGGTGCGCCCCTGTGGTCCGACGATGACGCTGTGGCCCGCGAACCGTGGGCCGTCGCCGGTTTGTCCGGTGAGTCCGGCGGCCGCGACGACGACGCCGTTCTCGAGTGCGCGGGAGCGGGTCAGCAGCTTCCATACGTGCAAACGGACGTGCCCGAAGGCCGACGGTACGGCGATCACATCGGCTCCTCGCTGGACGAGGTCGCGGACCGTCTCGGGAAACCCTGCCTCGTAGCAGATCACGACGCCGATGGTGCCGAACGGAGTGCTGACCAGCAGTCCGCTCTCAGCGCCAGGAGTGAACACCGATTTCTCTCGGTCCCACAGAAAGCGCTTGTGTCCCAGAGCGATCAGGCCGCCCGGCCCCACGACGAGCGAGCTGTCGAAGACGATTCCGTCGGCATCACGAAACGCGATGGCCGTCACCAGAACCGTGTCGGTCTCGGCGGCCAGCACTCCGAGTGCGGTCGACGTTCGACCGGGTACGGACTCTGCCATGGTTTCGATGCCGTCGAGATCGTAACCGCTGGCGAACAATTCGGGCAGAACGATCACCTTCGACCCGCTCGCGGCGAGAGCCTGCACCTCTGCGCGCACCGCGTCGATGTTCTGCTGCCAGGCTCCGATTCGCGAACCGGTCTGCACGACAGCGATATCGAACGTATCGACGACCGATTCGGTGTCGACGCCGCGCAGCCGGGCCGAGGCGGTCACTGCGCCACCCGATTCATGTCGGTGGTGTAGAACGGGCCCGCCAGCCTGCCGAGAAAACGGTGTTCGAGAGTATCGACGTGCAGGTCGGCGGTGAGCAGTCCAGGCCTACTGGTCACCGCCGTCACGGTCCCCAACACCAGAGTGTCCGTGCCGAGTGCAATTTCCTGCATCGTCCGGCATTCGAGAGAGACCAGGGATTCGAGCACCGACGGGGCCGCGACCGACACCGACGGCACCGCGGTCATGTGCGAGAGCTCGAATTCGTCGACCTCCGCATCGACGGTGGCGAAACTCGCGGTCACCGCATCCACGGTGTCGGCGGACGGAATATTGACGACGAATTCGCCGGTGTCGCGAATGTTGACCAGTGTGTCCTTGAACTCTCCGGGGAACCCGATGCGTTCACCGATGGAGATCATCAGCGTCGCCGGATTGCGCGACGCGACGTTGAAGAAGCTGAACGGTGCCAGGTTGCGGACGCCGTCGCCGGAAACGGTCGAGATCCATGCGATCGGACGAGGCTGCACCGCGCAGGACAGCAGTTTGTACACATCCCCCGACGACATCGATTCGATGTCGTGGCGGGTGCGATCCGTGAGCTCCAGAGAGTCGCCTACCTGGGAAGTCATCGAAACGAGCCTTCTTTCGCTTGCTGTGCAACCGGTCGTGCAACCGATTGCGTTGCTCTGACGATAGAGGGGTTTCTCGGTCGATGTCGAGCTTTGGGCGACAAATCCGGAACCAATTAATGGCACCGTTACACGGGCACGGGTCGCGTAACCTCCGCCTTACTCCCCGCGCAGACCGGCCCGCGCGGAATCGGTTGCGCTGCCGAGCCGACGCGGGGGTCCGTACCCCTCCGAGGTCCCGTCGACGATGCGAACCTCGTCCTCCCACGGCACTCGGTAGGTTCCGTCGGCGAGGTCGCGAACGTAGGTGTACGGGCAATCGCGCGCCCCTCCATCGAGCGCGGTGTACCCACGATGACCCAGTTGATAGATGTTGTTCTCCACTCCCCACTCGCGACGCGCCGCATCCGCCCTGGCCGGCTCGATCGACACGGTCACCACCCGATCGGGTGTCGAATCGCCGCGCTCGACGATCGTTCCTTCGTAGTCGCACACCATCGCCTCGCCCATCGACGGGATGCCGTTGCCGTCCTCCCCCGCCAGACACACCGACGCCGTGTACGCCAGGTTGTGAAAGGCATTTGCCTCGTTGGTGATACGCCAGGACTGCCGCAGCGGAAACTTGTACCCCGCCGTGCGCAGCAGCACGTTGGCACCGCGGTAGCTCGCCTCCCGCGCCATCTCGGGAAACATTCCGTCGTGGCAGATCAACAGCGACAGCACCGACCCCTTGGGACCTGGGCAGACCGGTAGGCCGATGTCGCCGGGCTCCCACGGCTCCTTGGGCGTCCAGGGATGCAGTTTGCGGACGTACAGCGCGATGTCACCTCGGTCGTCGACGATGATTCCGGAGTTGAACGGCGCTCCGCCGGGGTTACGTTCCATGATGCTGAAACATCCCCACACTGCCGACTCACGGCACGCGTCGCGCAGCCGCTCCACCTGCGGACCGTCCATGTCACACATCACCTCGTCGGACGCCCACGACGACTTGCGCAGACCGTGCAGCGAGTACTCGGGGAACACCACGAGGTCGAGCGCCGAGAAGCCGGCCTTCGCCTCGCGTAACTGCCTGCACACACGATCGGTCGTCGCGTTCACATCGTCCATGCTCGTGATCAGCGGAATCTGCTGCTGAACCAGGCCGAGCGTGAGCGACGTCGGCGACGGATTGAGACCACCCAAACCTGTCATCGAATGTCCGTTCCTCGAGGGCAACTTGTTGCGCAAACGATTGCGCACGGTGCTAGCTTAGGGGTCATCAGGGGTCGGGGCAGCGCCGACGGAGGATCGAGGGGAACCGCCAGTGGACAGCACTACGTCGGGAAGCGTCACGCTCAAAACGGTCGCAGCTGCTGCGGGAGTTCATGTCTCGACCGTTTCCCGAGCTCTGCGACGCGTTGCGCTCGACCCGGCCGGTGCCAGCGCCGGAGACCTGCGATTGTTCGAGCTGGCCCGCGAGATGGACTATGTCCCCAACCCCAACGCGGCGAGCTTGACCACCAAGAAGTCCACCGCGTTCGGAGTACTCGTCCCCCGATTGACCGACGTGGTGCTCTCGGCGATGTACGACGCCATCGAGGAAACAGCGAACCGTGCCGGGTACGAGACCTTCGTCGCCAACACCCACGACGATCCGATTCAGCAGCGTCGACGCATCGATCTGCTGCTCGGCCGCAACGTCGACGGCCTCATCTTCGGGGACGCTCGCCTCGACAGCGACAACCTCGAGGACCTCCACCGCCGAGGAATCAAGTTCGTGCTCATCAGCCGTAGATACCCGGGGATGACCTCGGTGACGTGCGACGACTATCGGGGCGGTTACCTCGCCGGTGAGCACTTGGCCAGACTCGGCCACACCCGAGTGGGGATCGTGTCCGGCCCGGCGTGGGCCAGCACCGGAATCGACCGATTGGAGGGCTGCCGAGCTGCCCTCCGCGATGCAGGCATCGACGTTCCGGACGAGTACGTACGGGAAGAGGGCTTCGATCCCGAGGCCGGACGACGCGGGGCCACAGCACTTCTGGCATTGCCGACACCGCCGACGGCGATCTTCGCGACCAACGATTTCAGTGCCATCGGAGTTCTCGGCGTCCTGCGCGAAGCGGAATTGCAGCCGGGACGCGACGTTGCGGTCGTCGGCTACAACGACATCTCGATTTGCAGCGAGCTGACGGTGCCCTTGACGACAGTGCACAGCCCACACCGCGAAATCGGCACACGCGCAGCCGAAATGCTGTTGGCCGTCACTCACGGACTGCCGGTGTCCTCGGTGGCACTCACGCCGACACTGGTCGTCCGCGACTCCACGGTTCCGGGGCGAACTGCACCCAGCCACTTCTCGCCGGTCGGCGGGTAGCCGCAGTCATCTCTGGGTGCTGCCTGGAACATCCCGACGTGACGGAGATCGTAGAGGGCCTTCACCAGCAGGTTCACCTTGACGACCCTCCGTCGCGTGCACTTCTATGTTTGGCAGACCCTCGGTGCAGGGAAGGCGTCGAGAAGGCGCGGCCGAGGCATATCGGTGCGTCACCGAATTTTGAGGAGACAGTGAAATGCCCACCACAGTGGCCGATCAGCTCGTTCGAGGACTCGTCGACGCCGGCGTACAACGCATCTACGGCATCGTCGGCGACAGTCTCAATCCTGTGGTCGACGCAGTGCGTCGCACCGGCGGATCGGCCAAGGGCGGTATCGACTGGATTCACGTACGACACGAGGAGGCCGCGGCGTTCGCGGCGTCTGCCGACGCGCAGACCACCGGCACACTCGCCGTCTGTGCGGGTTCGTGCGGACCGGGAAATCTGCATCTGATCAACGGCCTGTACGACGCACACCGTTCCGGCGCACCGGTTCTGGCGATCGCGTCGCACATTCCCAGCAGCGAGATCGGCTCGGGGTACTTCCAGGAGACGCACCCCGATCGCCTCTTCGGTGAGTGCTCGCTCTACAACGAATTCGTCTCCACCGCCGCGCAGGCACCCCGGGTGTTCCGAGCGGCGATCAATGCCGCCATCACCGGTGGTGGGGTGTCGGTGCTGACGCTCCCCGGCGACATCGCCGAATTGTCGGCCGCCGGATCGATGGACCCGATAGCCATTCCCTCGACACCGGTCGTCACCCCGCCTGCGGCGGACATCCAGAAACTGGCCGAGGCCATCAACAATGCCGAGAAGGTCGCCATCTTCGCCGGCTACGGAGTCAAGGGTGCTCACGACGAGGTGGTGGCATTCGCCGACACCATCGGCGCCCCCGTCGGACATTCGTTGCGCGGCAAGGAATTCATCCAGTACGACAACCCGTACGACGTCGGCATGACAGGGTTGCTGGGCTACGGCGCGGCCCATGCAGGAATTCACGACGCGGATCTGCTCATCCTGCTCGGCACCGACTTTCCGTATCAGCAGTTCCTGCCCGAGGACGTCACGACCGCGCAGATCGACATCGATCCCACGAAGCTGGGGCGTCGAACCTCGGTGCAGTACCCGATCCACGGTGATGTTCGGGCAACACTGAATGCGTTGCAGCCATTGATCACTCGCAAGACCGACCGCCGCTACGTGGAGAAGTGGGTGGACAAGCACAACGACCTGATGGGGAAGACCGTCGGCGCGTACACCCGCAACGCCGAGAAGCTCGTTCCGATCCACCCCGAGTACGCTGCCTCGGTGCTCGACGACCTCGCCGCCGACGACGCCGTGTTCACCACCGACACCGGCATGTGCAACGTGTGGACCGCGCGCTACATCAACCCCACCGGCAGAAGGGCATTCGTCGCGTCGATGCTGCACGGTTCCATGGCCAATGCCCTGCCGCACGCCATCGGAGCGCAGTTCGCCAATCCGGGCCGCCAGGTCGTCTCGATCTCCGGCGACGGCGGGTTCTCGATGCTGCTCTCCGAACTCTTGACCGTCGCGATGTACAAGCTGCCCGTCAAGATCGTGTTGTTCGACAATTCCACGCTCGGCATGGTCAAGGCCGAGATGCTCGTCGACGGTCTGCCCGACTTCGGCGTCGACGTGCCCCAGGTCGATTACACCGGCATCGCCGCCGCCGCGGGTATCCACGCACAACGCGTCGAGCAGCCCGAGGACATCCGCGGCGCACTCGAGACCGCGTTCGCGGTCGACGGACCGGCGCTGGTGCAACTGATCACCGATCCGCTGGCACTGTCCGTCCCGCCGACCATCACCGGCGAGCAGATCAAGGGATTCGCGCTCGCGATGAGCAAGGTCGTGCTCAACGGCGGCGTCGGCGAGGCAATGCGAATGGCCAAGTCGAATCTGCGTAACGTGCCTCGACCGTAGACGAATTCTCGTACGCAGCGGTGCGATCATCGAGATGTTCGGACAGGCGGTTATTGTCGACACACCGCCCAAACCGGACACCTCGATCCGGTAACCGACCGTTCCGGAAGGCACAACCATGGCCATCGACTACACACGCAAGCCCTCGTCCGGGCAATCCTCGGCGTCGCAGGCCGGTGCTCCGGTCAGTCTGAGCAAAGTGACGCTGTCCAAGGCGTCGCCGACGATCAGCCTCACCAAGTCCGGCGAGAAGCAGGGTTCGATGCGGGTCAACCTGAACTGGTCGACCGGCGCACCCGCGGCGCAGCCGAAGAAGAAGGGCTTCCTGGCCAAGTTGGCCGCGGCGTCGTACGGCTCCGGCGGTGTCGATCTCGACCTCGGGTGCCTCTACGAACTGCGCGACGGTTCCAAGGGCGTCGTCCAGGCACTCGGGAACAGCTTCGGTTCACTGCAGGATTCCCCGTTCATCGCGCTCGACGGCGACGATCGCTCCGGTTCGGTCAGCGGCGGCGAGAACATGCACATCAACCTCGCCCATCCCGAGAAGTTCGCTCGAATCCTGATCTTCGCGATGATCTACGACGGCGCGCCGAACTGGGCAGCAGTGGACGGGGTGGTGACGCTGTACCCCACCAGCGGACCACAGGTCGAGGTACGCCTCGACTCGGCCGAGAACTCCGCGCGAATCTGCTCGATCGCATTGTTGGAGAACACTTCTGCGGGGATCACCGTCACCCGCGAGGTGGAGTACATCCAGGGTAGCCAGGCCGACCTCGACAAGAAGTACGGTTGGGGACTGCGCTGGGCGGCGGGTCGCAAGTAGTCAGTGAGGTTGCGGCGGAGTCATTTCCAGCCGGACGCCGATCAATCGAACCTCGCGACTGTGGTCGAGGCGGTCGACGAGGGCCACCGCAGCCGAGGTCAGAATCTTCGGATCGAAGGTCGGCGCACCGACGATCGGTGCGCTGACGGTATGCGTCTCGAACGGCGCGTAGCGGATCTTCAATGCCGCCCGAACAGCCGGCCGGTTCTCGGCTTCGATGTCGGCCAACACCTTCGACGTCAAACCGGCGACCTCGTCTCGGATGACCGCCCAATCGGCGACGTTGGTCTGGAACGTGACCTCACGGCTGTGCGACCGTGCAACCCACGGCTCGGACGTCACCGGCGCGAGGTCGATGCCTCGCCCTTTCGTCCCGAGCCACGGACCGATCTTCGGTCCGAACGCGGCGCCGAGGTCCTCGTCCTGCGCATCGGCCAGTTCTCGGACTGTCGAAATGCCGAGGGCGGCCAGCCTCTTCGAGATCTTCTTGCCGATCCCCCACAGCGCATCGGTGCCGCGATCGCCCATCACCTCGAACCAGTTGTCCTGCGTCAGCCAGTAGACGCCCTGCGGCTTGTCGAAGTCGGTGGCGATCTTGGCTCGTAACTTGTTGTCTCCGATGCCCACCGAGCAATGCAGCCCCGTCGCGTCGAACACGGCGTCGTGCACCGTCTTCGCCACACCCTCGGGATCGTCGGTCTCCACACCGAGAAACGCCTCGTCCCAGCCGATGACCTCGACCACGTACCCCAACGTCCGCAGAGTGTCCATCACCATCGCCGACGCCTCGTCGTACGCCGGCTTGTCCACGGGCAGGAAGACCGCGTCGGGAATCTTCTTCGCAGCGACGCGCAGTGGCATTCCGGACCCGACGCCCTTCGCACGCGCCTCGTACGAGGCCGTCGAGACCACCCCGCGTTCGGTGGGATCTCCCCGCCCTCCGACCACCACTGCCTTGCCCACCAGATCGGGGTTGCGCAGCACTTCGACGGCGGCGATGAACTGATCGAGGTCGACATGCAGTACCCATCGGCGACGAGCGAAGTCGGTCGAAGCGCTCCCGGTCATGGTGTTCAGTGTGCCCGTGGTGTCTCATGTCGCCATGACGAAATCGATTTCTCGCACCATCGGGCGGGTCGTGTTGGGGGCGTTCCTCGTCTTCGCCGGGCTCAGCCACCTCTTCTGGGCGCGCGAGACGTTCGCAGCGCAGGTTCCCGAGTGGGTGCCACTGAGCACCGACTTCGTCGTGCTGGCATCGGGCGTCGTGGAGATCGTGCTCGGCCTGGCGCTGCTGTTCTGGACTACTCGCGCGCCGCTCGTGGGTTGGGTGGTCGCCGCGTTCTTCGTTGCGGTCTTCCCCGGCAACATCTCGCAGTTCGTCACCCACACCGACGCGTTCGGCCTCGACTCCGATACGGCACGAGGAATCCGATTGCTGTTCCAGCCGCTGCTGATCGTCTGGGCGCTGTGGTGCACCGGGGCGTGGGCCCAGTACCGGGCGTCACGTCGGGGCCGCAGCCGGCGTCAGTAGGCAGACTGCCGACCGACGGGAGCGATGCCGTGGTGCAACTGCGCCACGTCGGGGTGTGCTCGCGTACGTGACTTCCACGCGTTCTCACCGTAGGTGCTGTAGATGGGGTTGTCGGGATCGTTCTCGACACCTCGTGAGTGCTGCGCCAATTCGGCGGGCAGTTCGATCACCGGGACGACGGCATCGAGGGCCGGGCTCAGAAAGTGGGGCACCGATATCCGGTCCGTGTCAGGCCCTGGCGCGACGACCCGATGCCGCGTCGCCCGTAGATAGCCGCCGGTCGCCACTTCCAACAGCTCACCGATGTTGACGATGAATGCCCCGGCCAACGGCGGAACGTCGATCCAGGTATCGGGCGTCGTCTCCACCTGCAGCCCGGTCGAGTCCGGCTCGACGAGCAGCAGCGTCAACACCCCGGAGTCCTTGTGCGCACCGACGCCCTGCGAATGATCGGGAGTGCCCGGGTAACGCACGACCTTCATCAGGGTCGCGGGCGCGGTGGCAAAAGCATCGTCGAACACGTTCTCGGGGGCTCCGAGGGATTGCGCCCAATGTCGCAGGAGGCGAAGTCCGAGACCCGATACCGTGCGTTCCCACTCCTCGAACGTCTCTCTGAAGCCTGTGGGCTGTGACGGCCACAGATTGGGACCCTGCAGGTTCCAGTACCCCTCGGCCCCGTCGATGGCCGGGCGCTCGGGTCCGATGTCGATCTGCTCCCGCCAGTCCACCCGGCCGTTGGTCAGCTCCCCACCCACCCGTGAGTAACCGCGGAAGTGCGGGCTCTTCAGCTGACTGATCTCGTCCTTCACATGGTCCGGCACGGCGAAGAACCGACGCGCAAGACGCAGCACCTCGTGCATTCGTTCGGTCTCGATCCCGTGTCCGACGAGATAGAAGAAGCCGGAACGATGAGCAGCTTCGCGCAGTGACCGCTGGAACGCGCGGGGGTCGTTTTCGGCGGAAGCAAGATCGAGAACAGGAAGCATGTTCCTAATTGTCCTCCCCACCTGACGCGTCGGCCAGCACTGTTGAGATTCGGTGAATATCGGTGCGCGGATGCGAGACTGGACGCCATGAGCCATGAAGCACTCGACATCACAGTCGTCGGTCACGGCGCAGCCACCTATCCGCCCGAGCAGTGCACGCTGTCGCTGACCGTCCGTACCGACGGACGAACGGCGGAGTCGGCGTCCGAACCGGCTCAGCAACTCGTCCGGGAGCTCACGAGATTGGTCGAGCCGCTCTACAACAGCGACGGCGGCCCCATCGATCGGTGGTCGGTCGACCAAGTGCGCCACTCGCGCCACCGCCCGTTCAACCACGACGGAGAACAGCTGCCGTACGTGTATCAAGCGGAGGCATCCGTGGAGGTGCAGTTCAGCCAACTCGATCTGGTGGATGCGTTCGTCTACGCAGCATCCGCACTCGAGGGAGTGTCGATCGACCACTTCGGCTGGGACCTCACCGAATCCAGCAGAACTGCTCACACCCTCGCCGTCCGAGAACTCGCTGTTCGCGACGCCGTCTCCAAGGCCGAGTCCTACGCGTCGAGTCTGGGGAGATCGGGCGTGCAGGCCGTCGCGGTGGCCGACCCCGGTCTGCTGCCAGGGATCGCGGAGAGTGGTGGTGCCGAATCCTCGGCGCGCATGTTCGCCGCCACATCCGCGCCGGCCGGGTTTGCCCTCAAACCGGAGAACATCACGATCTCCGCGAGCGTGCACGCCCGATTCACTGCCTCCTGACGCGTCGCGCCTACGCTCGAACGATGAATCGAGACGATGCCCGACGCCTCTGGCCGCGGCCACCACTGCTGCCTCGTCCGATCCTGATGGATCAGCGATGGGAACGGCTCGTCTTTCTGCACTGGCGGGTTCCGAGTTCGGCTGTCGCCCCGCTATTGCCCCGAGGGTGCGCGCCCGACGAATTCGACGGCTCGTCGTGGGTCGGACTGATCGGCTTCCACATGGTCGGAGCCGGCCTCGGCTACCGTCACCCCGTTCCGTACTTCGGCACGTTCGGTGAGATCAACGTGCGCCTGTACTCGATCGACGCGGAGGGTCGACGCGGCGTCGTGTTCCGATCACTGGAAGCAACCAGACTCGCAGTCGTGTTGGGCACCAACGCCGCTCGCGTTCCGTACCGCTGGTCATCGATCGACATCGACGACGACAGTCGAACGATCGGCTACCGCAGCCGACGACTCGCACCGCCGCGCCGAGGCGCAACGACGGACTTCGGCGTCGTCAGAGGGTCACGCGACATGTCCGAGGATCCACTCGCTGTGTTCCTCACCGCGCGTTGGGGATTGCACACCTCACTCGCCGGACGCCTGTTGTACGTTCCGAACGTGCACCGACACTGGCCACTGGTCGATGCGGAGCTGACCCACTGCGCCGACGAGCTCGTGGCAGCGGCGGGCCTACCCGACGTGAGTACCCGGCCACCGGACTCGGTGCTGTACTCCCCCGGTGTCGAGACTCAATTCGGTAGGCCCTACACGGTGCGCGGTCGGTAGAAGATCACGTGACCCGAGGACAGTTCGACGACCCAGTCCCCCTGTGCTGCAGCAGCACTGTCCGAGTGGGAGCTCGACGTCACGCTTTCCCGCAAGACGAGGTACCCGGCGTCGAGGGCGAGGTCGAACAGCAACTTCGTGCCGTCCGAGAATTCGACGGCAGGGTCGTCGCCGGTCGAGAGCCGGACCACAGTGGCACCGATGGAAGGAAGCCTCTCGACAGTCGGGGCTTCCGCCTCCGGGCGCTCGGGTGCGGGCCACGATTCGACGGCCCCTTCCGGTCCACACAACACAGTCGAGCCGTCCGCGGCGCTGTACTCCCAGGATTCCACTTCGACTCGCGGACTGGCCACCACTCGCTGCCGGCCCTCGAACGTCAAACGGAGAACGCCGGATTCGTCGTAGTCTGCGTCGTCGCACACAAGTCCGTGCAATGTCGCGAAGGCTCGTAGGCCCTCGAACTGATTGTCCTCGTCGACGATGAGGTCATCGACCGTCACCTCACTGAAGGCAATGCTGGCACCGTTGTCGAATTCGATGCTCAGATCGAAATCGAGCAGAATTTTGCTGACGCGGCGCTGATCGACTGCGAGTTTCATCGATATCGACTGTGCCACAGAATCTCGTGGGAGCACACGAAGACTGGCCGGGAGGGGAGGTTCGGCCTGGAGGCGAGCGAATGCGCGCGCGTGTGTCAGGTGCGCGCGGAATAGGTACAGGTCGGGATGCGATTGTGCGCGCGGATGGCGAATGCGCGCGCGTTTGCCGGAGGGGGTGGGAGTAGGGG
>NZ_NOYU01000007.1:0-751 GCF_002258915.1 Rhodococcus sp. 05-340-2 | reverse complement strand
CAGGCCCGCTACGGTGGGGGCTTCCATGAGTGCACGGACGCTGATTTCACAGTCGAAGGTTTCCTGCACGGCGGCTACGACACGCATCGCAGAGAGCGAGTTGCCGCCCAGGTCGAAGAAGGAGTCGTCCACGCTGACTCGCGGCAGGTCGAGAACCTTCGTGAAAATGCCGGAGATAATTTCTTCAACCGGAGATGACGGCGCTCTGTGAACGCCGCTGGCGAATTGCGGCTCGGGCAACGCCCATTTGTCCAGCTTGCCGTTGACAGTTAACGGCAACTCGTCGATGACCATCACCACGGCCGGAACCATGTACGCAGGCAATCGCGCGGCAACTCGTTCGCGCAGCGCCCCACCATCGATTCCCGCAGACACCTCGGTAGGTACGACGTAGCCAATCAACTGCTTGCCGGTATCGGTATCACGGGCCACCACTGCCGCACGCTCCACTCCGGTCAAGGCAGCGAGTGTTGCTTCCACTTCACCGATTTCGATGCGGTAACCACGAATCTTCACCTGATCGTCAGAGCGACCCACATACTCCAGCTCGCCGTCGTGATTCCAACGAACCAGATCGCCGGTGCGATACATCCGCGAACCCAAAGGGCCGAGCGGACACGCGACGAATCGCGATGCCGTCAAGCCCGGCCGTCGCACATAACCGCGTGCCACACCCCGCCCCGCGACATACAACTCACCAACCACACCGATCGGAACCCGCCGCAAACCGGAATCCAACACAAACAACGCA